>JAOUNB010000016.1 GCA_029881195.1 Candidatus Nitrosopumilus sp. | reverse complement strand
TTGGTGATCCCGATTCTAGAACTGATGAATTGGTAACAAAAGCTGTAACACAATCAGTTTTATCTGGAATAAATGTCATTGACACTGCAATAAATTATCGTGCTCAAAAAGCAGAACGTTCTGTTGGAAAAGCAGTATCTGAGTTAATTCAAGAAGGAAAAATATCTCGTGAACAATTGTTTCTAAGTACTAAAAATGGTTACCTTACTAATGACGCAGATGTTAAATTAGGTTTTTGGGAATATGTCAAAGAAGAATACTCTCAAAAAGGAATTATCAAAGAAGGTGATGTTACATCAGGATATCATTGCATGACCCCGACTTATCTTTCCGATCAACTAGACCGAAGTCTAAAAAATCTAAACATAGATTGTGTTGATTTGTTGTATCTGCATAATGCTGTAGAAGGACAAATCAAGGATGTTTCTAAAGAACAGTTTCTGGAGAATTTGAAATCTGTTTTTGAATTATATGAACAAAAACGCAACGAGGGTAAAATTAAATTTTATGGAATGGCAACATGGGACTGCTTTAGAGTTGAAAAAGATAACCCCCAATTCCTTTCCCTTGAAGATACCGTTAGTTTAGCTAAAAAAATTGGTGGTGAAAATCATGGATTTCGATTTATTCAATTACCCTTTAACATGCATTATGATCAAGCACTACTTGGAAAAAATCAAATAGTTAATGATAGACAAGTGTCAATTTTAGAGGCTGCGGCATCCTTGGGAATTGGTGTTTTTGCCAGTGTTCCCTTTATGCAAGGACGCTTGTTGGCTCCAGGTGTCATTCCAGAATTTGACGATCTAATACCATCGTTACGTGCTTTGCAATTCATTCGCTCATCTCCTGGCGTTTTGGCCCCGTTAGTTGGGCAGAAGACTTTTGAACATGTTTCAGAAAATCTTGAAATTATGAAAATTCCTCCAATCCCTGAAGATGAATTTTTAATTTTGGTCAAAAAACTTACTTCGTAAGCATCTTTAGCCTCTAAATAGTAAAATATTGTGGAAAAATAATAAATGAGTCATTATTAAGAATCAGAGTACTTGTCTGCCAAAATTTATGATTATACAAAAATCTGTGAATCTATTTTGTTAATAGATCCTAAAATTCGATTTGCCGGTGTAATTAATGAAAGAGGCAGATTGGTTGCGGGCGGAATGCGAGAAAATGTTGAACCTTTAGAAAGTGAAAAAGATGACGAAATGATCTTCATGGAATTAGCTCTGCGTGTCAAAATGAGAAAAGAATTTGATAAACAACTAGGTCCTGTAAATTTTGCTATGGCATCAAGACAACGTGCTTTAGCTATCAGCGTATTGTTAAATGATGATATTCTCTACATAGTTTCAGAACCTGATTCTGATTATGGGGTTTTACCTAAAAAAATTCTTGAAATAATTCGTAGTTGACATCTATTTTTATTTTTGGAAATTTGTATTCTCAATAACTGGCAATCAAAGTTCATTGTTTTTTGTATTATAATAAATAGCAAATACGTTCTAATTTTTTGGCAATAATAGAATTAACTTCTGAACCCCTTCACATCATCAGAATTTTTTTTGATAATGGATATCAAAAATTGCCATTCTTTAATATGGAAAATAGTTTAAAACCCTCTTTTATGTTTTCTACAAAATCAAAACCTCATCAAAAGAGTTAACATTATAATTTTCCAAACATGTCCGTTGATGTAAAACATATTCCTTCAATTCCTTGAAAAGATGACTCATAACTGTATCTATAAATAGAAATTAAAAAAAATAAAAACTATGCCAGTAGATCCTGTGTGTGGAATTGAACTTGATGAAGAACTGGCATTACTTCATGAGTATGATGGAAAAAAATTCCATTTTTGTTGTAATGGATGTAGACGTATTTTTATCAAAAAACCTCGAAAATACAAAAATAAAAACTAGATTGGAAAAGCCCCACACATTCTACAAAATTTAGAATTTTCAACTACATGTTTGCAATATGGACATGCATTCTCTGTACTTTTTTTAGGAACGCCGAATAATTTCTTATAAATTTCATAATAATACATCGATTCTCTGCTTCTGATGATTACCCCGTCTTCTTTCTCTGTAGTTAGTTTTTTTTCTATATATTTTTCTTCATTAATTATTGATTCAAATAAGTTGGTTAATCCGACAGTACCTGAACCGTCTTGCATCGGTGATTTTTCCCTCCATATGATCTGTTGGGGTAGATATTTTTCAAATGTTTTACGAAGTATCCATTTTCCATGTTTTCTGTCTTTTTCTTTTTTTACTTTCATATTTGATGGGATTTTTTTTGCTAATTCAACCACTGAATCTTTTAAAAATGGAGTTTCTACATCTATTCCTAATTCTTTACCGATCTTTTGTGTTGGAAAATGCATTACTGAGCAAATACGTTCAATTTCTGATTCTAATTCACTTTCAGATTTGTTAATAAGAAAACTATAGCCTGCAAATAACTCATCAGCACCATCTCCTGTGATGATTGAATTTTCTCCATTATCTTTGGCCCATTTTATTGCAAGATACATTACAACATTATTTCGTATCTCTATATCGTTGAAATTTTTTAAAATCCTTATTGTTTCCTCAACTGCTTCAAGAATCATTGTAGTTTTAACGTGGTGAATCACAAGAGGTAAATCTATCTCCTTTGCTATTCTTTGGCAATATGTCAGGTCTGTTGAAACAAAGTCTTCAGCAATAATTGCAATTGTTTTTGGCTTTCTATGTTTTAAGAAATATGCTATGATGGAACTATCTAATCCTCCAGATAATGCTATCAAATTAGATTTACATGAATTGCAAGAATCATCTAAAATTTTGTATAGATCTTTGGAAAGATTATCCAATACAACTAGTTTGTTCTGAAATTAAAATATCTATGCCTGACCAAATTTCACTGGTTAATTTTTGGTTTATTGCAAACTTAAAATACGTTATAGGATTCTTGAAAATTGATGCTTCTTCCTGCTGAAATTGAATCTAAAACATTAATCCCAGCATTGCGTGCAATACTTGCCAAAAAACTTGCAGAAGATCATAGTATTCGAGAAGATGAAATTTCTAAAATGTTGGGAGTCACTCAAGCAGCTATCAGTAACTACATTCGTGGGACTAGAGGTGATCCATCACTTATTGCGAAACTTTTAGCAGAAAAACAAGTTGCAACAATGATTGATGAACTTAGTGACAATTTGTCGTCTGACATGGCATATACTCCGTCTAGTCTTTCAAAATTCATCGGCCTTTGTAATTACATCAAATCCAGTCTGCTAATTTGCGAGATACATCATAATCTAGAATCAAATATTGATGAACAAATTTGCAAAGAATGTGAAAATATGCTTCTCAAAGGCCCGGGAAGTGTTTACTAGGCTTTATTTAAAATAATTTCAATCGTTGATGTCATACTGCCAATTCCTGGTGCTTCAACTGTGTCTAGAATAATTTTATGGATTTTGGAATTACCTTTTAACATTTTTTCGGTAATTATATTTGCCACCGCAACTGCATTAGGAATTGAATTTCCTCTTGATTTTAAAATTACCTGATGTTTTCTACCTAATATGGATAAAACATCTATGGCGGATTGCATTACAGGATCATTTCCAATGTTTACTATGGTGTCATCAGACTTTTCGGTCTGCTCTTGACCATACGGTTCGGTTGTTTCTTCCATGAGCATTATTCAACAATCAGCAATTTTTTGTTCTTTTAAGTTTTATCGACTAATGATTCATTTTTCAAAGTAGTCAATTGGTATGTTTTGAAAATCTCCATTTGGAAGCACTCTTCTAATTGTAATTGGGATTACTCTTTGTTCAAGTTCTTCCATTGCAATATCTAACGATATTCTTGCAGTTTTTGGAATTGGAATAAATGGTGGTGCTCCTAATGATAATTGTAGAGCTCTTGCGCCCATAATTCTTGCTTTTTCAAATCTTGTAAGTGTTGGTGGACCTATTGTGATTTTTCCTTTCTCACATGGAATTTCTTCTGGCTCATGTTCTTCGACTTTTTCAACAATTTCTCTACTTTCAATCTCTTTGATTCTCTTTTCAAGATTCTCTTGATCTTTTTCATTTAACGGTTCTAGTCCCCCTTTTTTCTCTATTAATTTTCGATAAGTACTTAGTGCTTTATTTAGCCCCGCATTTTCTTCTGGTACTATATCTAATGACTCAGAATCAGGTGTTTCTAAAACTTCAGATTCTTCTAATAATTGTACTTCATCGACATCAGACAAGTACCAAAATTTTCTTAAAACGTTATATAATCTAATCATTTTAATGTACGAATTGAGTACATCTTCAGTTTCCAAAAAACAACTTATTTTAGAAATTCGTGGTAACACAAAAATTTCATGTGATCTTAAACGTCACCTGTCTCCACGAACTGTTGGAACCATAATGAGATCCTTACCATTAGAGGGGAACGCCCATTTTTTGGGAAAGAGTATTTTATACTTTGAAACTAATGTTGATTCTGGAACAGAGAGAGCAAGGTCTGAATTCAAAAAAGGTGATGTGGCATTTTTATCATCATCTAGAAGCATTTGTTTTTTCATGAATGATGTGGTATCTGGAAAGGCTATGACGCCTATTGGAAAACTTGGTGATAATATTGATATGTTAAAGGATGTCAAATCTGGAGATGTATTATGTATCTATGAAGAAACTGCTTGATACAAATGATGTCCTGAATAACCTCCGACTCTTTTCACAGTTCCTTTTATTGCAGAATTTTTTAGAAATGCGTTTGCCGCAGAAATTTTAACTCCTGTTTGTCTTGCAAGATCTTGGACTGTAACTACTTTGGAGTTTTGAATAATCTTCATTGCTTGTTGTTCGTTTACCATAACTGTGATTTCTGCTTTCTTTGGACCACTTTCACCTTTGTCTTTTTTACTTTTTTTTACATCCTTTGTTCCCGCAGATTTGTCTTTGTTTGTAGCTGTTGGCTTTTTTGCTCCGCCCATTAGTTTGGGAAAAAATATTCCTCTTATAAACGATAAAGAAATTTTGATTTTAGAATTTTACCCAATTATTTTAAAATTCAAATTCTTTTCAAGTATAAATAATATCTTTTATATCATAAATTATGGGTATTGTATCTAAAGGCGCAAAATGCAATGTTGAAGGATGTGGCAAGGATGGCACACGTTCTTTAAACACTACTAAGGTTGAAAACGCAGGTCTACGAGTAAATTCGTCAGGTAAAAAAACAGTTCTTTGTAAAGAGCACTATAAAGAATGGAAA
The DNA here is from genome assembly GCA_029881195.1 of Candidatus Nitrosopumilus sp. Lineage (GTDB taxonomy): Archaea > Thermoproteota > Nitrososphaeria > Nitrososphaerales > Nitrosopumilaceae > Nitrosopumilus. Next base: position 20,362 of record JAOUNB010000016.1, on the reverse strand, counting down.
AAAGAATCTAAAGATGATCGTGATCTTGAACGTGCAAGATTTGACAAATTTTAGTTTTCTTGATTAATTTGGAGGGTTTTTAGAATAATCTTCTTTGAGTTTTTCATATAATTTATCCAATTTCTTATAGAGTCTTTTAGGCTTTCTTTTTTTCTGGTTACTCAAAACATATAATGCAAGAATGGGAAATGCAATCGTTGCATCCGCATACACTGTGATCATCCCGCTATGTGCATCTTGAACTTTACCCCAACTTTTTCCCTCTTGGAGTGTTGCACCAGATAATCCTCCTGTGTCAGGACGCGCATCAGTGATTTGAATAATGTAGTCTTGTCCTCCGTCATCTCTTCTGAGGATTTGATCTAGTAATGGACCTGTCTGTTGGGCTGTATTTTTTGGAACACCGCCACCTAATTCTAAAATTCCTGATTTCTTTGAATTATAAAGAATAGATGCTTGCTCGATAATTTCTCTCACAAAGTCCAAATTGTATATTTTACCTTTTAATCTGTGAACTACTAAATTTAATGCTAATGATGAATCTTTTATTGTAGATATGTACACTGGTACATCGTATTCATATGCAGATGTAATGAAGCTTTTTTCAGGATATTTTGCTCTCTCTTTACTAATTTTTCCCATTACATTACAAAATTCTGCAGTTGTAAATGGTTTGTCTGGAAAATCCATCCCAAACATTTTTTGAATTAATTTATCTTCTGCTTCTAATGTTTCATGAAATTTAATGTATATGTCTCTAATTCTTACAATTTCATTTTCATATAGTTTCATATCATCTACATCAAAACTTCCTTGTTTCACTGGCAATCCCCAAGCAAAATGATCTTCGTGGTATACATTTGCACCAGTTGTAATGATCCAATCTACAAATCCTCGTTCAATTAATGTTTTAACTATCCCCCCAAAACCCACAGGTGTCATTGCTCCTGAAATTGTAAGACAGATTGTGGCGTCTTCTTCAATCATTTGTGCATAAAGTTTTGCTGCATTTCCAAGCTGTCGTCCGTTATATCCTGTACTTGCAAAGACATCTACTAAATCCTCAATCGTCATGTTTGGATCCAGCTTGATGTGAGGAATATCCTTTCCATGAAATTTGTGAGGGTCCACTTTACAAAACCATTTTTTATTCTAAATAACACTTGCGGAAGAGATTTTTTGTATAATTCTTAATTTTCAGTAAAATATTACTTAATTAGGAATGATCTAAAATGATATTATGAAAATAATTGATTTACATGATCCCCAAAGAGTAGACAAATCTCCTAATGGTGTCGAAATTTTGATGTCATCTGGAAGCTTTGTTCAGGATGAGTTTGTAATTTCTAAAATAGAATTGCGTCTTTACACTGAGCAAATTGATGATAAATTGGGCTCTTTTTCTTTAATTACCTCTTTTGTAGAAACTGACAAAGGCACTGTTGAAATGATTTATGATGAGGGATTTCGAGGTGAAAATCATTTAAAGAAAACTAGAGATTTTCTAATCTCTAATTTAGGAATATCTGGTTTGATCCTACGCTCAATTATCTGTCTACGTGAAAAACTCACTAATGAATAGTTCAAAATTGTTTCCATGTTCCTCATCTTTTACGTCCATTTTTTACTTTCTAAATATTTCACATATTGTTTCATTTGCAACACTGCAGATAAGGAGTAAATTTTTCTTTTATTGCTTCTTCAAGCATGTCTGGAACAAAGCATGTTTTATCCTCTTTTTTTGCATAGTAAATTTCACAATTTGGAATGATGGTTGCCAAATGATGAACAATCATGTCTGATTTGTTTTCAAGATATCCTGCCATAGTTGTCATTCATTAGATTTTATTTAATACGTGTACTTCATTTAGTAATCCAATAACCCTTTTAAAATAATTTGCAGAAAATCATTTTTAAATCAAAATTCTAAGTATTTCCACATTCACATTTTGGTTGTTTTTCAAATCTAGGATATTTCAGCTTATGACATACTTCACAATATAGTTGATTTGACACAAATATCAAACACTGATTTGTGTATTAAGAGTATTGTATGATTAATCTACACTAAAAATTACATCTTTTATGTTTCATAATCATCGGTTTTGTGATGAACTTATGTTGCCGTCTACGTCCAGTATGTTTCCACATGTCTGACATTCCCATTCACCATTACAACTAATTTGATTTGAATTTATGCCACCTGATGTATTGCAAACTTTACAACGCAATGACATTGTTTTGATCCTTGTTAGTTTTCACTTCAATTTTTCCCAAATGTATTTTTTTCATGTTCATGCATTTTATCAAAAGTATCAGATCCATTTCGATTGCCATTATCTTATCACTATGATATTTCATTTTATTTTATTTTGTCCAGCTTTTTGTCGTATTTGAGAATTCATCATGTGTTTTATTTTCAAAAGAACCAAATTTTGATTTAATGATTTTTCTTAACATACTATTGTTGATATTACTCTTGATATATACCGGCGTAATTCTAAATAAAAAAACTAGTAGCCTTCTTCTCCAGGAAAAAGAAGACACCAATAGTTTGCATTGGTCTTTGCAGATTTCTTCTGACCTATCTTACATGGACCAAATATTTTTCCAGCAGATAGTTCTGACTGGTAATTAGGAACCCTCTGAATCTGCTTAACTATTGCAGGCGTTATAAAAAATGAACTTACCATCTGATTATTCACATCAAATGTCTCCACAGTATCGATGACATTATAGTCTGTCAGTCCATCATCCCCAATCAAATCCTTTGGTGTATATGGTGATGGTTTACCTCTATTAGTTCTAAAGTCTTTGATGTTGATAATTTTACCTAAAATCTTGCCTATGCCTACTGCTTTGGTTTGTTCCTGTGTCTTGTTATAATCCCCCAAATTGATCTGAGTTTGTGTCGTTTCATTCATTTGTGATTCGTTTTATAGGGAACATTAATTCTAAATGAATTGTTTCTTTTATGATTTAATGACGTCAAGTCAACACTAATTCTACATGTTCTCAAACTATCTTTAAATCAAGGCTTCTTTTTTTAGGATAAACATGTCAATTTTTCTAAAACTTGACAGAATCCTAAGGATTTTAAACTTAAACTAATTGATTTGAATATATGCGAATATTACAACTTCATTGTGACAGCATTGAGTATACTCCAACAAAAAAGGAAATTCAATCTGCTGAAGATATTGAAAACACTTCAACACAAAAGATAGAAGAACTAGTGGTTGTGTTTGTTGCAATAGAAGACGGTGATGATTCCTCTGTAGCACAAGATGCTATTTCACAAATTAAAAATTCAATGGAAAAAATTGGATGTAAAAAATTATTATTATACCCATATGCTCATTTAAGTTCCAATCTTGCAAAACCTTCTGTGGCTATTTCTTTACTCAAAGAGATGGAATCTAATGCATCCGATCTTGAAGTTTCTCATTCTCCATTTGGATGGACAAAATCCTACAAGCTTCAAGTGAAGGGACATCCATTAGCTGAAAGCTCCAAGATAGTAACAAAAGATACTTCTAGTTCACAAACCGAAGAACTTACTTCAGACGCATTAAAAGGTGAATCAAAAATCAGGTCTATTTGGAAGATAATGTCTCCTGACGGAACGATGTCTAACATTGGTGATTTTGATTTCTCAAATCACAAAAACTTAGAATCCTTGGCAAAATACGAATCTGCAAAACAACGACGTGTGGATGAACCTCCTCCTCATGTCGCATTGATGAAAAAAATGGGGATTGCAGATTATGAACCTGCATCTGATTCTGGGAATATGCGATTTTATCCTAATGGCAGATTGATAAAATCTTTAATTGAACGATATGTCACTGACAGGGTTAAAGAATATGGGGGATATGAAGTTGAAACACCAATCATGTATGATTCTGAACATCCAAGTATGGTTAGTTATTTTAATCGATTTCCTGCAAGACAATACAATATTGACTCAGAAGGTAAAAAATTATTTTTAAGATTTGCAGCTTGTTTTGGACAATTTTTAATGGCTAATCAATACCAAATGTCTTACAAAAATCTTCCATACAGACTATATGAACTCACAAGATATAGCTTTAGACGAGAACAGTCCGGCGAACTTGTAGGCCTTCGACGTCTTAGAGCATTCACCATGCCTGATTGCCATGCATTCTGTAAAGATATGGAACAAGCAATAGATGAGATTAAGGTAAGATTTGATTTGTCCCAAAGCGTTCTAACTGATCTTGGAATTAATGCTTCTGACTATGACATGGCAATTAGATTCACTGAAGATTTTTACAATGAAAATAAAACTGCAATTGAGGGATTAGTAAAGAAACATGGAAAACCAGTATTGGTTGAAATGTGGACTGAGAAATTCTTTTATTTTGTTCTAAAATGGGAGTTTAATTTTATTGATGGGTTGGGAAAAGCATCTGCTCTTTCTACTGACCAGATAGATGTGGAAAATGGGAATAGATACGGAATTGAATTTGTCGATGAACATAATGCCCCGCAACATCCAATAATTTTGCATAATTCTCCAAGTGGGGCTATTGAGAGGATTATTTATGCTCTGCTTGAAAAGGCTGCTAGAGATTCTAAAGAAGGACGAAAACCTCAATTCCCATTATGGCTAGCACCAACACAAGTGAGAATAATTCCTCTGAATGCTGAATTTGATGATTTTTGTAAAACATTAAGCGATAAAATATCAGTAAATAACATTCGTTTGGACATCGATGATAGAAATGAGAGTATCGGTAAAAGAATTCGTGAAGCGGAAAAAGAATGGATTAGATACATTTTGGTGATTGGTGAAAAAGAAGCAAATTCACAAAATCTTAGCATTCGTGATAGGCAAACAGGTAATATCCGTGAACTATCTTTTGATGATTTCATAAATGAAATAAACAAACAAACAACGGGAAAGCCTTTCACCGGTTTGAATTTGCCAAAATATCTCTCAAAGCGACCGCAACTGATGGTGTAAAAGATGAGTTTTTTTGAGTTATACATGAATGGGAATCCTCTCATCACATCTTCTGAGGATGACACAGAGCCAGTGGCTACGTTGTTTGGTGTTCCATTTGATTCGACTCATTCATACAAACCTGGTTGTAGATTTGGACCTGATGTAATTCGTGACTCATTTAACAACATTGAGATTTTCCATCCTGATCTCCAAGTTAATTTAGAAACTGTGAACATTGAGGATCTAGGAAACACTCGTCACACTGTTGTTGCATCTGAAATGGTTGACATGGTGAAGAAGATTACTGCTGAACTTGTTGCAAAACAACGACAGCTTTTCATTTTAGGTGGTGAGCATTCAATCACTTATGGCACATACACCAGTTTTCCAAAAGAGACAGGCTACATTGTATTTGATGCCCATTATGATCTGCGAGATGAATTTGCAGATATTAAACTGAGTCATGCGTCTTATCTTAGACGAATAGTTGAGGAGAGAGGCTCTGAAAATATTTTGCATGTTGGGGCCAGAGCATTTGTCAGAGAAGAACTAGAATTTCTTAAAGAAAATAACATCAAAACTATCTCTGATCGGGAAATCAGGGACGGAAAGGGACCTCAGCTCGTAAAAGACCATGTCTCTACTTTTGATTCTATTTACTCTAGCTTTGATCTTGATGTACTTGATCCTGCATTTGCTCCAGGCGTTGGCAATCCTGAGGCAGTAGGAATTACCTCTAGGGAATTGTTTGATATGATTCACTCATTTAAGGAAACAAAGGTAACTGGTGTGGATATTGTGGAACTGAATCCATATCATGATAATGGTTCTACTGCATCCCTTGCGGCAAAAATTATTTCTACACTAATTGCCATGAATCTTTCATCTAACCAATAAAGTTAATTTTCATGACATTCACAAGATTTGAATTTAAATTGGTTCATTTTTTTGGTATTGCCTTTATTAGATAGTGCCGTTGGGGTATTCACGTGTTAAATAATCTTCGAGAAACACTTCGACCAGCACTTGAAAAAATTGGAAAGGTGTTTGCATCCACAGGATTATCTCCTAATTTTTGGACAGTTGTTGGTCTTGCATTTGCATTGATTGCTGCAGTAGTTTATGGTCTTGGAATTGAATTTGGATTAATAATTGGAGGCTTATTGTTACTTGTATCAGGATTTTTCGATATGGTTGATGGTCAGGTTGCAAGAGTTACCGGACAAACTTCCAAAAAAGGTTCTTATCTTGATTCAATGTTTGATAAAATTGCTGAAGTAGCAATATTTCTAGGAATTTTAATTGGTGGATATGCCGAACCATATCTTGTATTACTTGCGATCACTTTGTCATTACTGGTAAGCTATGCCCGTGCAAAATCTGATGCAATAAATATCAAACTTCAAGGAATTGGTATTGGCGAAAGAGCAGAAAGACTATTGGTAATTGCAATTGTTGGTATTCTTGATTTTATGTATGTTGCAGTTGTAATTGTTGTGATAATTACGGGTATTACTCTAATTCAAAGAATGGTTGTCACTGCAAAAAATATCAAAGAATAATTCTAACGTAATTTTCCACGTTTTCTTCTGCTATCTTCTGATCTAATTTTAAGAATTTTGAAGTGAATTGCACACGATATACAATACCATTTCAAAACTGTTGGGGATGCAATGTATGCTCCTTGTGCACGTAGTTCTTTTGCCAGTGTATGCTCTACCAAATTTAACTTGGATGTTACTTTTTTTGCTTTGTCTTTGGGAACAGTTTGACCACAGTTTGTACATTGTACTGTACCTGATGATCCTTTTCCCCCTTTGGTACGTCCTCTACTAGCACGCTTAAGTGGCATGCAAATAAACAATTTTGCCTACTTATATTCTTGTGCCACATACAAAAACTCTCTTTATAAATTGAGTTTCAAAACATTAGTTTAATCAGAAAATCTATTTTTAGACTGATTCCGATTTATGTGATGTTCATTTCTTTTATGTAATGAACTGACATCCCTGGCTAAATGAGATTTCAAATCTCTCAATATGACTCATCTGGATTGTTTGAAATTATTTTCAAATTTTAGGTAATTTTTAACAAAATAGATCCATGTTTTAATTCTAGATGAAATAATTTCAAATGATAGTAATGCGTGGACTCTGTCATAATTGCTTTAGATCAGGTGTTGAGTTAGTAGTAGAAAAGGGCACAATTTTGTGCGAAGACTGTTCTGGCAAAAAGAATGCAAAAAACTAAATCCCTTATTCTGAAAATCAAAAAAATGAAATTAGCCGTTTTTGCACATTGTGCAATTGACACCATTACCATAGGTGGCTCTAATTATGAACAAATTGGAGGCTCTGCATGTTATTGTGGTATAACTGCAAGGCAATTCAAATTTGATGTTGACTTGTTTACTAAATTTGGTTCTGATTTTCCAAAACAATATCTCATTGACAATAAAATGAATTTTATAAATTCAGAATCTGAAAAAAATACTACAAAATTTGCAATTGTAATTAATGGTTCAGATAGAACCCTTAAACTTGAAAATGAATGTGATCCTTTAGAGTATTCTAAAGTATCTGCTGATGGGCATCTAGTTAGTCCAATATTTCATGAAATACCCAATAATGTTTTCAAAAAAATTAAAGATGATTCAAATTTTCTTTTCGTTGATCCTCAGGGATTTTTGAGAGAAAAAGATGACCAAAATAATATTGTTTTAAAAGATACTGATCTTGATTTGTCTGATGTTAATGCAATCAAGATTAATCCTGATGAGGGAAAATGTCTTGTTAACGGGACACATGATGAAATGATGCTAGCATTACAAAAAAAAGGAATTGAATATGTACTCCTGACAAATAAAACTCATGTTTCGCTTTTGGTAAAAGATAAGATTTACTCCATCACTCTTCCAAACAAAAATCTTCACGATACAACTGGAATAGGTGATATTTTTTGTAGTACTTTTACATGTACTATGTTAAAAGAAAAAGACTATTTGTGGGCTCTGTCCTTTGCTGGCGGTGCTGCTCAGGCTGCACTTGATTCAGGAAATCTTGGTTTGCAAAAAATTCCCTCGAAAGGCATAGTCCAAAATAACGCGTCGTATTTTTATAATTTAATTAAATTTAGAGATTTATAATCCGTATCTGTAAAAATTCAGTAATCTAGAATTTATTTTGAAATTTTTATGGATTTATATTTTTAAAGTCTAAGCATTTAGAATCAAATTCATTTAGGTATGTTGGTTTTTTAGTAAAAGTATCTTCAACCCAAATTTCACATGTTTCTGCATCAATGAATTTTTTATTTGAATCATTACTGACAATCTGTAACATCAAGATTCCTAAAAGTAACACAATCAAAACAATTGGTAATTTTTTTGAAGAAATATCCACAAATTTATTGTGTATATTTTTAAACTTAAGCCTATTGATTACAATAATATCTTTTTATTTTGAATGTGGATGTGATAATAACTGAAAATCAATAAAGACAAATATTGAAAAGTTGTTAAACTTAAAACATGGAAGGCCCATCCAAAATTAACTCTGTATATTGGGATGAGCAAACAAAATCTTGGCAATACAAAATGATTGAAGTTGATGAATATCATGGTTTTGTAGAGTGTCAACATTGTCGAAAACCAATGTCTCATAATATAAAATCTGACGGGGAATACAAAGTAGTTTATGTTAAATGCGGTTGTGCCCGATACAATCGATGAACTGTTTTTCTATTCCAAATTATCCACACATTATAATCCTTATAATTTAAGAATTATTTGGGTACTAAAATTCATACAAAATTCATAATATCGGGTTTATTTTTTTGGGAATGTTCATTGAATATACCTAGTTTTTATTGATTTTATAAAAATAACACAAAATCATGTTTGTTTTACGAGTAAAGTGTACATTATTCTTTTATTCTACTGGATGGATTGTTTCTTTTGTGCAAATAGGAATCTATGGTTCTGGAACTACAGAAAATACAGCAAAGACAATCAAAAAAATTTTGGATGAAAATGATATCCAATCCTTTACAATAACAAAATCAAAAGGCAAATCTGCTGATTGTGTTATTGTATTGGGTGGAGATAAGGGTGTCAGAAATTATTTTCATAGGACTTTTGATTCTACCTCTCCTGTTTTAGGTATCAATGAAGGGGAATCAAGTGGATTTTTGGCACAGATTGAACTAAAGGAATTTTCTTCCTTTGTTGGAATTTTAAAAAAACAAAATTATACTGTTGAAGAAGTTCCGCGACTCGGTGTAAAAATTGATGGCAAAAATGTCTATCCTGTTTTAAACGATGTAGCTGTATTTTCATCAAAGAGTGCTATGCTAATGGAACATTCATTGAGAGTTAACGGCGAGGAAGTATGGCACGACAATAGTGATGGAATAATTGTTTCTACTCCAATTGGCTCTTCTGCATATTCAATGTCTGCAGGAGGCCCTGTTTTGTTTCAAGATTCCGCAGTATTTGAAATAATTTCAGTAAACTCTCTTGACGTAACACGAAGACCTATTATTGTATCTAATGAGAGTTTGATTGAAATTGATGATGTCTCTGCAAGAGTACACTGTGAGGCAATACTTGATGGTTTAGATAGATTCAAAGTAACCAAAACTGTAGAGTGTACCCAATTTTTTCCTCCTGCTAAAATCATTCGTTTAAAAAAAGACTCTACTGCAATTTCAGCACTGGCAAAAAAAGTTCATTTGGCCGAGGAATTATTGAGCATGCCACCAAGCTCAAAATTACTGTTAAAAACATTAGAATATGAAGGCGCATTAACACAAAAGGATCTGGCAAACAAGACACTACTCCCAGATAGGACTGTTAGATTAGCATTAAGTCATCTCTTGAAAAAAGGTTATGTCAAAAAGAAGGTATCCATCCGAGATGCGAGGCAGAAAATTTACGAAATCTCTAAAATTGAGTAACTAACTAATTTCTTCCGACTATTCTTTTTGCATGTACAAGTAGTTTTATTTTTTTTGAATATTTTCTTATACGATCATTATGAAAAAATTCTGTACTTGTCAATTATCTTTGTTGTACCACTTATTTTTTCATGGTTTCAATACGAGACATTTTCTTCTCAGTAAAAATCTCTGATTCTGGAATTGAATCATAAATCATCTATTCAGATGCTGCTTTAACAAATGCAGCAAAAGATTCTTCTGGATACCCTGGTCTGCTATTAAACTCTGGGTGGAACTGAACTCCTAGATAGAATTTATGAGATGGGATTTCTAGTATCTCCATTCTTTTTCCTTCATCACTTTCAGCAGAAAAGATCATCCCGTTTTTTTCAAACTCTGGAATGTATTTCTTGTTCATTTCATATCTGTGTCTGTGACGTTTATTGATAGAAGATGCGCTGTAAATTTTATGGGCATTTGTATTTTCTTTAATTTTTATTTCATTTGCTCCCAATCTGAGAGAACCTCCCATATCTGAAATCTCTTTTTGTTCTGGAAGTAAATCTATGATGGGATTTTTTGTGTTTGCTTTAATTTCTGTAGAATTTGCATCTTTTAAATTCATCACGTTTCGTCCAAATGCAATTGCTGCTAACTGAAATCCAAAACATATTCCAAGATATGGTATATTTTTTTCACGTGCAAAGTTTGCAGTATTGATAATTCCTTCAGATCCTCTAGTGCCAAATCCTCCCGGAACTAAAATTCCATCATATTTTGACAGTATGTTGTAATCTAAAATTGATTCAGAATCTATCCAGTCTATGTCTACTGATCTACCTATCTTTGCACCTGCATGTTTTAATGCATGATTTACACTAACGTAGCTATCTGTAAGTGTCACATATTTTCCAACCATTGCAATCTTTAGCTTGTTGTCTTCATGATTTGCCATACTTTGTGTAATCTCATTCCATTTGTCCCAATTTGCTGATGCATTAACCATCCCAACTTTGCCAAATTTTGTAAATATTGAATCCATAATTCCTTGATCATAAAGCATCTGTGGTACTTCGAAGATTGATTTTGCATCATGACATGATAAAACATCATTTGGTGTAACATTTGTAAACATTGCAATTTTCTTTTTTGTCTTTTCTTCTAGAGGCAAGGTGCATCTTACTGCTAAAAAGTCTGGTTGAATACCAATTCTTCGTAGTTCTTGTACACTGTGCTGAGTAGGTTTTGTTTTCTGCTCTCCAACTACATCCAATGATGGGGCTAATGTCACATGGACAAAGAGTACGCCTTGAGGTCCTTCTTCAACTTTTAACTGTCTGAGTGCCTCTAAAAATGGTAATGATTCAATATCTCCTACTGTTCCACCACATTCTACAGTCAAAAAATCAAGTTTTTCATCCTCGGCTATTTTTTTAATTCTGTTTTTTATCTCATCAGTTACATGTGGAATAATCTGTACACATGCTCCTAGATACTCTCCTTTTCTTTCTGCCTCAATTACCGAAGAATATACCTGAGCTGTTGTAATGTTGTGACTTTTTGGAATATTTTGATTTAGAAATCTTTCATAATTGCCAATATCCATGTCACATTCTCCACCATCTTCTGTGACAAAGACTTCACCGTGCGCTACTGGATTCATTGTACCTGCGTCATAGTTCAGATATGGATCTATCTTTACACACGATACTTTTTGATCGGCTAATTGTAATAATTTCGCAATTGATGATGTAGCAACTCCCTTACCAAGGCCAGACATCACACCGCCTGTAACAAAAATAAACTTTGTCTGCACATTAATGAAACGAACATCAGGTTTTTGTATGTTTTGACGACCATAATGATTGAAATAATGGAGATTAGCATACCCATTATGAGATCTACTCATTTTTCTCTACCAATATTAGTTGTGTTTGTTCTGGGTTCAGCTACTTTTGCTTTTGCAGAAACTTATGAGATTAAGATTCCTTCAGGCGCATCTGATCCTGGTGCTCCCTTCTTTTGGTCTGAAAAAACAACTGGTGTGACTACTGGTGAGATTACAATCTATCCTAGCGATTCAGTAGTGTGGAAAAATGCTGACAGTGCGCTTCATACTATAACGTCAGTGTCACCTTCGGGTGAAATTGATGGTGTTTTTGATAGTGGTGTCTTTACCGTGGGAAAATCATACACTAGACAATTTAACGAACTTGGTGATTTTCATTATTTCTGTATTCTTCACCCTTGGATGAATGGAGTAGTTCACGTAGTGAAAAATCCTGGTAGTGTTCAATCCATTTCTCGTATTGCGTCTGGATTCAGCGATGATGGGCTAGGCTTTGAAGTCAAATACATTTTAGATACTACTCTTTCAAATTCTGTTGACGTCGATCCTGATGGACGTTCTTTAACATTTACTATTACTGGTGATACTGAAAATGAACAAATAACGATGATTTTGCCCCCAGAATTAATTGAAAATCCTAACACTGTCTGGATTGATGGAGAAATAGTGGATATTCAAATCGAAAATACTGCAACTGGTTCTAAACTAATAATTCCAATAATACCTCATTCAAAGGAAATCAAAGTAATGGGTTCATATGTAATTCCAGAATTTGGGTATTTAACAGTGGCTATATTGAGTATTGCAATTTTCTCAACTATGGTTGTTACTCGCTCCAAAATTTCCATTCTTAGATGATTACACAATCGTCCAATATTCATTGATATTTTAAACGACTTTTAGAAATTTTGATGGAATATTTTTTATCTTTCTTATTGTATGATGTATATTGATGACTATCTAGTTTGGTGGTCATAACTGAAATAGAGTTCCCCTCCGTGCAGTTAGAGTACTTGGCCACCATATCTTTGACGGCTACGTTATTGTTTGAGAATTGTATGCTTTTTGAGGCTTTTTGTAAATGATGCGATCCTTGATTCTAATTTGTCTTGAGGTGTTTTCTCAATTAATTTCAAATATGCGCTGCCAACAATCACTGCATCTGCTCCTGCACTGATGTATTTTTTTACATCTTCAGATGTTGAAACACCAAATCCTACTCCTATGGGAATTTTTCCTTTGGTTTGTTTTTTTACCTCTCTTATTGCTTTTAATGTATAATTTTTAATTCCTGTTTTGACTCCTGTAGTGCCAAATACTGCAACAAGATACAAAAATCCCGTTGAAATTTTTGAAATTTTTTCTATTCTTTTCTTTGTGGTATTTGGAGAAATTAGGAATATTGTGTCTGTATTGTTTTTTGCTGCTTTGATATACTCTTTTGACTCTTCAATTGACATGTCTGGAAGTATGAATCCATCAATTCCTGCTTTTTTTGCATCTCTGATAAATTTTGAATATCCTTTATGGTACAAGATATTTGTATATGTCATTAAAACAATTGGAATATCTGTCTCTTTTCTGATTTTTTTAACTAATGTGAAAAATTTGTTAATTCGTGTTCCTTTCTCTAATGATATTGTGCTTGCATTCTGAATTACTGGGCCATCAGCTAGAGGATCTGAGAATGGAAACCCTAATTCTATAATGTCTGCTCCTCCCTTGACGAGACCCCTTACCGTTGAAATTGTAGCTCTTTCATCTGGAAATCCTACCATGATATATGATATCAGGGCTTTTTGATTTTTTCTCTCTAACTCTGCAAATTTTTCTTTAATCTTTGACATTTTTATTCAAATAATTTTGTACTTCTTCTACATCTTTATCTCCTCTTCCAGAAAGTGTAACTACAATCGATTCTGATTTCTTTCCTTTTCTTGCAACTTTGACAGCTTCTGCAATTGCGTGGGCAGATTCAAGAGCTGGGATAATTCCTTCTGTTCTTGTAAGCATTAGAAATGCATCAATTACTTCAACATCTGTTGCTGAATGATATTTTATTCTCTTCGTATCTTTATAATATGAATGCTCAGGACCAACACCTGGATAGTCCAATCCTGCTGAAATACTATGGGTTTCAGTAATTTGACCTTCTTCATCTTGAAGTAAATATGTCATCATTCCATGTAGCACTCCTTTGGAACCTGCAGACAGTGTTGCTGAATGCAATTTTGATTTTAATCCGTGACCTGCAGCCTCCACTCCGATAATTTCAGCATTGGTATTTACTAGGGGGTAAAAAGTTCCTATTGCATTGGAGCCTCCTCCAACACATGCAATTACACTATCTGGTACTTTGTTGTTAATTTTTTTCATTTGTATTTTGATTTCCTGGCCAATAATGCTTTGAAAGTCTCTGACCATCACTGGATAAGGATGCGGTCCAACAGCTGAGCCAAGAAGATAATATGTTGTCTCTACATTTGTAATCCAATCCCGAATTGCTTCATTAATTGCATCCTTGAGTGTCTTTGATCCTGATTTTACCGGATGCACCTTTGCTCCAAGCAAATCCATTCTAAACACGTTAAGCTTTTGTCTGATGGTATCTTTGTAACCCATGTATACTTCTGCTTTCATTCCCAAAGCTGCACATGCCATTGCTGTTGCAACACCATGTTGACCTGCACCAGTTTCTGCAATGATTCTTTTTTTATTCATTTTTTTTGCTAGTAATGCTTGACCTAATGTATTATTGATTTTATGAGCTCCTCCATGTAACAGGTCTTCTCGTTTTAGATAGATTTTAGATCCTCCGAGTTTTTCTGATAAATTTTTTGCGTAATATAATGGGGTGGGACGTCCAGCATACACTCTAAGATAATAATCTAATTCTTTTTTGAAATTTTTGTCATTTTTAAATTTTAGATAATTCTTTTCTAATTCCTCGATTGCAGGAACGAGTGTCTCTGGAATGTATTTTCCACCAAACTCTCCAAATCTACCATTCTTAGGATATTTCAATATGCATTTACCAGTTTTTTTACCTGTTCTTGAATGTTATCACTTTTCATTATACTTGATCCAATCAGAAATGCGTCAGCTCCACATTTTTTTAAGTAATGAATATCATCTGGAGTTTCAATTCCACTCTCCGATAGAATTATTTTTGATTTTTCATATCCTTTTAGGATCATTTCGGTAGTCTTTAGATTAATTTCTAATGTGTCTAGATTTCTATTATTGATTCCAATAATATCTGCATTTGTCTTCAAGGCATTTTTAAATTTTGCTTTTGTATGAACTTCAAGCAGAATTTCAAGTCCCTGCTTATGTCCATAATTTATAAATTCATCAATATCTGTGATGAATTTTTGGTCAAACAAGGATTGAATTACTAACATGTAATCTGCACCCATCTTTTTTGCTGCATCAATCTGGATTTTGTCAATCATGATATCTTTCATTAATAATGGCACATCTACTGCCTGTCTTACCTCTATGAAAAATTCTGGTGAACCACTAAACAGATGTGGTTGAGTTAGAATCGATAATGCTTTTGAACCTCCTTTAATCATCTGGTTTGCAATGCTTACTGGATCTGAGGTTGTTCTTATTTTTCCGAGTGAAGGTGAGGCAAATTTTATTTCTGTTAATAGTGTTGCATGTGGATTTGTTTTAATTATTTGCACAAAGTCTTTGTTTGATTTTTGTAAATCTACATCCAATTCATATACTCCATCATCAATTGCCATTTGAGAATTGTTTACTAATTTTCTTAGAATCTTTTCTGCCATTATATCATCTCTTTTAGTTTTGAAATATCTCCAGTATCTGCCACAAATTTCTCTAATAATGAAAATGCCTTACCATCTTTAATTGTGTTTAGTGCAATCTCTACTCCTTCTTCAAAATTATCTGCAATGTTTGCAACAATTAATCCGCCTGCTGCGTTAAGTGCAGTTGTTTCAATCATCGCTTGGTTTGCAGTATTATTTAGAACTCCTACAAATGATTTTATCGCATCTTCTTTTGTTTTGATCTTAATATCCTCCAATTTTGATTTATGCAAACCCACTACTTCTGGGTCAATTGCGTTCATCAATACTTTGTTATTTCTTAAAATACATATTCGATTAACTGCGCTAGTGGAGAATTCATCCATTCCGTCATCTGAACGTACTGTCATGATATTTTCTGCTCCTTTTCTTTTTAGAATTATAGGTAATCTATCAAGATATTCAGTGGAGAAAACTCCTACAAGTTGGTTTTTTACTCCTGCAGGATTTGATAGTGGTCCTAGTAGATTAAACGCAGTTCTTTTTCCTAATTGTTTTCTTGCATTTGATACATGTCTCATTGCGGGATGAAATTTTTGAGCAAACATAAAGCAGATATTGTGTTTTAGTAGAATTTCTGAAATCTGTGCAGGTTCTAAGTCCAAATCATACCCAAAATATTCAAAAATATCTGCACTCCCTGAAATTCCAGAACTTGAACGATTTCCATGTTTTGCAACAATTCCACCAGCTGCAGCAACTACAAATGACGCAGTTGTTGATACGTTAAACGTCTGAAGTTTATCTCCCCCAGTACCGCACATGTCAATAATAGTTCCTTTATTTTTTGTATCGACTTTAAGTGAAAACTCTTGCATCTTATCTAACATTCCTAACAATTCCTCATCTGTTTCTCCTTTTTCTGCAAGCATTGATAGAAACTCTAAATTTTGCTCATCATTGGTGTTTCCTGAAAGCATATCTGTCATAATCGAATTCATCTCATCATAACTCAAATCTGTCTTTTGTTGCAGTTTTGTAATGATCTCTGAAATCATTTTCTGTCTCCTGATTTTGAATTCACTTCTTCAATAATTCTGTCTAAGAACTTTGATATGTATTTAGAAATCATTTCAATTTTTTTTTCTGAAGATCTTTCATAAAAGATTTCTTTCATTAAAACAAGTTTTTCTCTATCTGAAAATAATTCTATCATGGTAGTCCTTTACTTGTGTTATTTGAGCATGATTTTCTATCCTTTACCTGATTTATGAAATTCTCTAGAATCTGTTTGCCATCTTCAGTCATTATGGATTCTGGATGAAATTGGACTCCCTGAATTAAATATTCTTTATGGGTAATTGCCATTACTTCACCATCGTCATTAGCCGTAGCAATCACTTGTAAAATATCTGGAATTATTGTTTTATCTCCCACAAGACTGTGATATCTAGTTGCTCTAAATGGGTTCTTTACGTTTTGGAATAATTTGGAATTTGTATGTTTTACAAGACTTGTTTTACCATGTCTGACACACCCTGCATTAGTTATTTTACCACCAAACGCATGAATAATTCCTTGATGTCCTAAGCAAACTCCCAGAATGGGGGTTGTTGTTCCAATATCTTTAATCACATCTGAGCAAATTCCAAAATATTTTTTGTCTTCTGGGGTTCCAGGACCTGGTGAAATAATTATTCCGTCATAATTATTTTGTTTTATTTGTTCTAGTGTAATTTTGTCATTTCTTATGACCTCGCAATCTACTCCTAACTCTCCTAGATATTGAGCAATATTGTATACAAATGAATCATAGTTGTCAATGATAAGAAATTTCATTCTGATGCCTCTTTTAATGCCTGAAGCATTGCACCTGCTTTGTGTTCTGTTTCTTTAAATTCATTTTCTGCAATTGAATCTGAAACAATTCCCGCGCCTGATTGAATAAACCCCTCACTTCCTTCAATGAATATGCTCCTGATTGCAATTGCAAAATCACAACAACCGTTGAATGAAAAATAGCCTATCGCTCCTGCATATGGCCCTCTTACTTCTATTTCTAATTCATCAATAATTTCCATTGCACGCACCTTTGGAGCTCCTGATACTGTCCCTGCAGGAAATACTGCTTGAAACGCATCAAACATGTCGTTTTTAGGTGCTAGATTGCCAACAACATGACTAACTATGTGCTGAACATGACTGAATCGTTTTATCTGCATTAATGATTCTAGATGAACTGTTCCATATTTACAAACTCTGCCTATATCATTTCTGCCTAAATCCACAAGCATTGTATGTTCTGCCAGTTCTTTTTCATCATGGATTAATTCATCAGCAAGCTGTTCGTTTTTCACCTCGTCTTCTGTAATTTTTCTAGTTCCTGCAATTGGAAATGTTTCTACTTTATCCTTTGTGATTCTGACTAACATCTCAGGAGATGCACCAATGATTGTTTTTGTGTCTTGTTTTAGATGATACATGTATGGGGATGGATTTAGATTTCGTAATGTCTTGTATAGTTTTAGGTTGTCTCCCATATTTTTAAATGCAAATTTTCTAGATAAGACAACCTGAAATATGTCTCCATCATGAATGTATTTTTTTGCCTTGTTTACAATTTCTGAAAATTTTTCTTTATTCATATTTGGTGTCACTTTGCTTGAGTTAAATTCTCCAAATACATCATCACTTAGAATTAATTTGTCAAATCTATTATCATCATGATAAAAGTAGAATAATTTCTTGTGTACATTATCGTAAAGTATTCCATCATCGTAAATCCCAAATTCCATTAATGGTTGTTTTAAATTATGAGAATCTGCAATATTTTCTACCAATCTTACTGCATCATAATTTACAACTCCTACAGCCCCTCCCAAATATCGATAGCTCTGATCATCTGATTTTCTCAATAGTTTTTTTAGTTCTGAAAATGGATCAGTAGTATGGACAGTTTGTGTTTTCTTGTCAGTTGTTATTTCTACTCTATCTGAATATCCTTTGAATATTATTTTTGGGTCAAATCCCATTACTGATGTCTCAGTCAAAATTTCAGGACCTGTAAGCGATTCAAAGAGAAATGAATGAGAATAGTTTCTTGAAATTTTATTGTAAATTTGAAATTGGTTTTCAGATAGTTCTAGTGGTATTATTTTTACTTGAGCATTTCCAAAGATGTCCACCCATAAACAAAATTTTAGTTCTTTATTATTTAAATTAATGAGTAAGTTTTGGCGACCTTCTTTTTGTTTAAAATAAATAATTTCTCAGGAATGATATAATTACCGTATAGTACGGTACCTTTATATAATATTTGAACGTGTATGAATCACCATGCAGGGGGTAAATCAGACTGTTTTGCATAATGTGCAAAAATCATTAACAGTACAATCTTCAGTTTCTAAAGTTGAATGTTATGTATGTGGAAAGGGATTAGAAGATGGTCATCGTATTACTGCTAAAACATTATCTAGTGGAACAGTTCTTTTTTGCGATGTTCATTATTCATTACAATAATTGACCTAAAGCGACATTATTTACTGCTACTTCAACACTATGTCAAAGATCGTTTTAGGATTGAATTCTCTTGACTTATCATTGAAACATCTTAGGGACGTGCCACGGTTGTAAAATGGTAACTGTCTATGAAGATTCAACTGAAGAATATCACACTTTTCTGATTCCGGAAGCTGTAAAAGCATTGGATGATTATTTGGACGAAAGAAAAAAATGCAATGAAAATGCAGTCTAGATCAGATCAATAACATTTTGTCCATCTTTTACATCAAGGAAGACTATTTTTCTTTCACATCGAAATTCAATTTGCATTCCCTATTGAGATCTTTAACTATCATAAGATAGGTAAATACCAAAATTCCAATTGATAACAAACGTAAGGGAATTTCAAGATTGGTTAAAAATGCAGTAGCAGCAATACCAATGGTGCCAAAAACTGAAATTAATGCAACACCAATACCACCACAGCATGCACCAGCTCCTACGCCTAAAATAGATCCAAGCAAACCCGATCTTAGTTTTTTTGTACTTGCCTGCAAAAATCTAATTCGATATACAGACATGCTAAGAACAAGACCTGTAAGGGCTGAGATAATTACAATTGAGAGAAAATCTGCAAGTTGGTATATTGGAATATAAAAAAATACGTAAGGTTCGAGGAACAAAAATTCTGTAACCACAATGAGTGGTAGACAAAATGAAACGAAAATAAAAATAGCCAAAAAGATGTAGCGGATATTCATAAAAACAACTCGAAGTGCAAGGACCTGTTTTTCTACAAACGTCAATTTGATTCCATCTCCTTTATGACTTTTTGAAATATCATCGGAGGTTGTGGTCCTATTATTTTTTTTGTAGCGTCATCTGAATTTATTATGAAAAATATAGGGGTACTGACCACCCCATGAAACGAACCTACTTCCCTATTGTGTTGTATCTGAAGTTTGTGCTTGTCCCATAACAGACAATTATCAAACTGCTTTATGTCCAATCCAATATCTGTAGCATATCCAACAAGAGAGTCATGACTTGCCCAGCCGTTGTTTATGCCGCTTTGTTTTTCATATAGTATTTTTTGATAATCTGAGTATCTGCCCTGATCATTTGCACAATGGGAAGATTCAGCAGCTAAAAACGAATCTTCACCAAGAAATGGAAAATCAAAATGGTAGAACTTTACCTTGCCAGAATCAATCAATTCTTTTGTAAGCAAACTTTTTTCATGCTGAAACCACAAGGCACACTTTTCACATTGGTAATCACTGAACATTATTATCGTAAATACTGCGTCCTTGTCTCCTTCAA
>JAOUNB010000066.1 GCA_029881195.1 Candidatus Nitrosopumilus sp. | reverse complement strand
TAGTAACTGGAATACCAAACTTGTTTAATGCAGGTGAATTGGCTCCAAATCAAACAGGTGCTGCAGGTTTGTTACCAATTCAAACACCAGTTGATCCTACAGGAAAATATGTAGTCACTGCAACCTTGCTACCATCAATTACAATCATCGATACTGAAACCGATGAGATGGTATTGAGTTTAGCATGTGATGCTGGCTGTCATGGTGTTAATTTTGGTGCTAATGTAGATGGTGGTTATAACGCATATGTTTCAAGCAAATTCTCAAATGCATTAATTGTGTTTGAACCAGAAGATGCAGTGGCAGCAGATACCGACGGCAATGGCATCTTAGATTCCACCGAATCTGCGGGAGTTGTAGGAAGAGTAATACTTTCTGAACAAAACGCATCTGAAAATCCAACATTTGATGGAACACCAAATGGCAGTCATGGAATGGGCGGACAAGGAGTACTTGCTATTCCAAACCCATATGACGGCTGGATTGAGGCAACTGTCGCATCAAGTAATCTCTCTGTTGAAGTACAAGGTTGGGTAGACCAACTTTCTGCAAAGCAGAAAAACCCATATCCATAGAAATCAAGAATTTCAAACCCTCCTTTTTCTTTTTTGTAACTTGCCAATATTGTGGAATTAACAGTCCATTCTTGTTTTGGATCCAGCTGCCTTCCATATTTCATAGGATTCCAGCAATCCCTTGATCGTATGAAAGTATTGCGAAGACCTGTAGCCTTTCATCTTTAAGACCTTGTTTAACTCTCTTTTGCGCAAGGCTGCCTCTACTTCTCTTCGGTGTTTGCTGCAATACAATCCTGACTCTTGGCAGTTTGGACAATGCAGGTATTTGGAGTAATCCATGTATCAGCTGGAAAATCAAGTGGTTATAGACATTTCTGATAAATCATGTACCACATATTTTATTACGTGGCATATCGTGGTTAAGAAATTTAGCAATATTTCATAGATGATAAGGATAGTCGATTAGACTTTTAGAAAATTTTGGAACATTTTACCGAGTGGATATCAAAAAAATACTGAAAACACTGAACAAATCACTGAAAAAAGATAATTCCTAATCGGCGAAAATCCCACGATCATGACATTCAAAACACTCAACAGTTTCATGTTACAAGTGATTTTTTGATCTTTTTGTTGTTGTACTACCGTGTCCGATTCCTATCTGAAACTGAATAATCTTTCAGATATAAAGAACAAGATAAACTCGATAAGACTTGATGAGCATACAGATGGTTTTATCAATATTTTAAGATGAAAAGTAAAAGCCGCAAATTTCAAATGACGGCATACGCCAACCGGAGAGGGAATCAGAAGAATTAATTTAATTCTTCTAAATTTCATTTCCAAAGACTTAAACTAAAACAAAAGGATTTAATCCACATCAACATCATACTCAGACAGGTCGATTTCAATGTCCTTAGTACAGATTTCAATGGGGTTATCAATTTTCATAAATGGAATTTCAATTATTAAAATCTGAATTGTACCAGAAATAATTCCAAGGCAAATACGCAATTCTTTTTCTTTTTTTGAAAAAATCTCTAGATCCTTTATCGTACAACTAGAATTTGTCTCAAAAACAATTCTGCCTGCCTTGTTTCTAACTTTGTTAACGCTTATCATAAATTCGACATAAGACCTGATTGGTTTAAGCTGAAAATTTATGTCAAATTTTACGTTTTGTTTTTTTATCTTTGGAGTTTATTTTGATGTTGTCCACACAAAGACTGACATACTGTTGTGGCAGATATTTCATAGTTTCATTAACAATTTTTTCCAGTATTCTTTCTAGAATGTCGTCATCCTGTTCTATTTTTTTTGTACCATGATGTTAGTTCATGTATTCCTTCAAGATGTTCAAGTTGAGATGTAGAATCAAAAATAGACTCGGTAAACAAAGATTCAAAACTATCTCTCACTTTTAGGGAGATTTTGTTTAATGTATTCTGGTGTTCATCTTGCACTTTGTTGCATCCCCATCACTTTTCTATACCCCCTCGGACTTCAATCTCAACATTTGTATGATCTCCCTCATCTTTTGCATCATCATTATGACCACGAGTTTTTGGATCTGTTTTAGAACGAGAAGAATATTTTTTACAGGATTTGTAATAGTATGATAAAACGGCTATCACAACGATGGAAAATATAGCAATGCCAACATAATACGAATCGTACGTAGGTTTTTCTTGGATCTTTTCAATTGATTGAATTCCATCAGATGAGAGTAGGTTACTTACATCGTTTCTAGAAGGGATGATTGAATCTTTTGACGGATCCTGTCTTTGGTCTTTTGGAATTATGATTGGAGGTAATTCTGTAATGTCAATTCCCAACTTAATCAGACAATCCTGTGATCTTTTCCAATCCTGACCTGCTCTTTCCTCTTTGATTGCAGATTCAAAATACGATTGTGTAGCTTTGTGACCCTCAGTCAAAAATATTTCGTCTATGATATTTTGAAATGTGTCAGTATAGGATTCGTAATAACTGAATTCGATATCAATTTCTCTAGAACAAATCCACTGACCTTGATTATCAAACATCCCGTAAGCATACCCACTACCAGATAATGTAATTATAAACAACAGCGCAAGAAAAATTTTGCATGAATTATCCTTGTTCATTTTACTGATTATGTTCTTAAAATAGATTAAATTTTTGGTTGTAATAAGATGGTAGCAACAATACTTCAATTGAGACATATCCTTTGCTCGAAAGAACTATCTTCTCATAGGCCATATTTGTGATAAACAATCTTCTTTGTCTTGATCAGAAAAAGGACCAGGGACTATATTGATAAAGAGTAAAAATGATTATGTTTTATTATAATTATTGAATTTCAATTGTGTTTTTCCGTCTTGTAATTTCAAACGTAATGATATTGAAGAAAAAGAATTCTTAAAACATTTGAATGAGGAACATCATAATGAAATGTTAGATATCTCAAAAAAAGAAAATATGTCTGTCAAATCAGTAGAGATGATAACCGTGTCTAACTCGACAGTATTCATTAACACTGATTAATCTCATACTGATCGTATCTAATTTTTGTAATAATGAAATAGATGAGTTTAGAATTTGATTACCTGCCTGTAACATAAGCGATATACAACACTGATGAAACAATAACTGAAATTCCGATAATTGTTACTAGTTCTTTTTTTGAAAAAACATTTGTTCTAAAACTCATAAATTTTTTAAAAGAATTATGAACTTAAGCATTTTGTGGTTGAATATGACCACTTAAATTCTCTTACCATCCGCATAACTGAAATAGCAGATGCAATAAGAATTAATAAAACAACATTTCTAAATGCTAGAATATTAACGGAATTAATTATTAATATGTCCGCTACATAATCATGGGTTGGTTTATGATCAACAAAATATATCTAGGAACACATATGTTGAAAAATTAA
Organism: Candidatus Nitrosopumilus sp.; assembly: GCA_029881195.1. Taxonomy (GTDB): domain Archaea; phylum Thermoproteota; class Nitrososphaeria; order Nitrososphaerales; family Nitrosopumilaceae; genus Nitrosopumilus. The sequence continues at coordinate 3,472 of JAOUNB010000066.1, read as the reverse complement.
AAAACTTAATCATAGAAAACGTTCAACAGTAATCTCTATGTTGTAGTTAAACTAACAATTTTTTCATAGAAATTTTTGTCTTGTATATGATCACAAAGTGAAGTATTGACAATTTGTTTGGAATATGTTGCAACAAGTCTTGATTTTTAATAGATGATAATCTTGAATGAGATTGATAATTGATTCATGTTTAATGTACAATGAAACAATATGATCTTGGACGAAAGTGTTATACTATCAGTGGAATTAATTTTTGATGTATAATGGATAAAAAAGATATTTTAGTTTTAACTGGAATTATAGTGGGAACAAGCGTTCCTGTAGTTTTGATGGCTCTAGTTTCAAATGGGTTCATCGATAACCCTGTCCCCTAACTCAATTTTCAAAACAGAAGATACTTCCGTTGAATTAACAAAAGTCCATATACAAATTCAAAAAATTACTGATAGTGGATCATAACCTATGGGACAACATGGCATCTGATTATGATAAGAGTGTGGAAGATAACCAAGATCCGGTAATTACGAGGTATTTGGATAGGGAGATGGGGATTCTTTCTGATCTTTGTGAGAATGTTTGCAAATTTAACGAAAGCTGCTCAATCATTGATATGGGTGCAGGCACTGGTCGGGTGATATTTTCTCTTGATGAAAAACTACAAAATAACTCCGTTCAGTTTTATGGTGTTGAAATATCAGATTCTATGATAGAACATGCAAATCAAAAAAAACAGAATCATAAAGGAAATTCAAACATCCAATTTCTCAAGTATGATCTAAGAGACCCAAATCTTTCTGAGTATTTTAAATCAAAAACAGTAAAGATCGTAATGTGTTTGTATAATACACTTGGGGTTATACCTTCAGACAAGCGACATCTATTTGTTGAGAATATGATAAGAATTGCAGGGAACAATGGCCTGGTGGTAATTACAGCTTTTAATGGTGATGACTTTAGTTTTGTGGCACCTAGACTGTATAATCCCATGCTGCCTATGATCAAACAAATTGATGAAGACTCTTTTGATGAGAAAAACAGGATTTTTCAAAATCATCTTGGTTTTCATAGTCAATGGTTTACCCAAAATGAACTAAAATCATTACTACATTCTAATGTTGAAGCAATTCCAATCGATGTTGAAATTGATGGTAAGCCATACACGTTTGGTAATGTATTTCTAAACAAAAAACTCGATGATATTTTGTCAAAATAATATTTTTTTGTGGGTCAAATAATATCCATTAATCATGTCTTCACACAAGTCATACTGGTGACATAGTTTGAATGAAATTCTTTTCAACAGTAAATGAAAATATGCATCTCTCTGCATCACATTAAATCAATATATGAAATTCTGTTTTGTAGTGGTATCGTGATTTTTAAGAGTCATCTAATACGCAGGTAAATAGGGAAAATAATTAATGCCAAAAGAAAAGATATCCCTCCAAGGGGAATCTTTCTAAATAATTCTATGTCTGGATATGTGATTATTAGGAAAATCCATAGAGTTCCAAAAATTAGTAATGCTATTACAATCATTTTCAAAATTTTTTGTATTACTTGTAATTTCATTTGGCTAACAGATAATGATTTTTAACATTATCATACAAGAGACAAAAATGTTGTAATTAAGTATTCTCTATAACTTAAGAAAGGATTTTTTTAATTATAGTTAAAAATTTTTTTATTTTGCATGTCTATCCAGAAATTTTCTATCATTTGTAAAACTTTTTCATATAGTTTAAACTATTTATCCGTCATATTTTCCCAGATCTCCGCTCGGTCTGGCATTAATTTTTATGCGATTTCAAAATCTGACTTTTTAATGGCATATAACCACATTTCAAAGAATTACTGCATTTGGATTTTTTCAATTTGTTATATGCTTACTTTCCATATCTCAACTGTTTTACATTTTCTTGTGTGTTTGATGTCCGAATTTTAATATGAGCACACTCATCAGAACATAATCCAGACAATAATGTTCTGTTCTTCAGATTTCCAATTTGGTTGTATGATCATTAGAAATTCCACATAACTTCCTTGATGCAAACATCATACCGAGCATTCCAGATACTGCTCCGGGAATGGCGGTCATCATCCATATCTCAGCTACTGTACTTGACGCAGTAGGCAATACATCATACGGAAAAACATCATTAAACAAGTAAAATTCCAAAAAGGTCATTGAAAGCATAGGGAAACAGAACATGAAAAACATAGAGCCTAAAATAATTCCTGAGATTTTTTCACTGTGTCTTTGAATTAGTTTTGATTTTACCTTTTTACTTAGGATATAGTCTGCAATGATTGAACTAATCATAGGTGCTGCAAACCAAGGTAAATAAATCAAAAGATTTTCTGACGTGATTATGTTTGATGTGATATTCATTACAAGGAATGTGAGTGTGGATGCACTAGCTGCACCAAAAATATTGAGGGATTTTGAAGCTGACCAAAACACCATGGAAAATGCAAATGGCAATGCCACAAACCCTAATGCTATTGCAACATATGGATCGGGATTAAAATTGTGAGTGTCTCCTTCTGAAATTGGTAGTACGAAGAAAAATATGAGCCACATGACGCTAAACCAGAAAATGCCAAAAGATACAGGGATGACAGATTTAACAAAACCATTTTTTTCAACAAGATTGCTATGTATTCTTCCAAAACCGATCACAGTTCCTATTGAAACAATCATTATTCCTAAAGCAAGTGTCAGATGTGTAGGGCTAAGCAATCCATCTATTCCAAATAACTCGTGCCAGTAAAAATCTCCTGGACCTGCAATTACCTGTAAAATTGTACCTGCAATGATAAGTTTTAAGCCAAAAACAAATGGTTTTTCTCTCATTTGCCTTTTTGTTAATAATGTGATCAAACTCAATATTGCGCTGACTAGACTTATTCCTACTCCTAAATACAAAACCCCGTGTGATGGAGTAAAGAATGTCTCAGGCGTTCTAAGTAAATGAGATGTGATGTCCCAACTTGCACCCCACATTGACAATGAAACACCAATCAATGCAATAGAAAATGATAATAACGGAAGTTTAATTGTTGAAATCTCAGTTCGCTTTGATGTTTTCAATTCTTTGGTTGTGCATTTGGAAGATAAAATTGTGTCGTAGTTTCTGTTCTTAATTAGCAGGATTTCTAACATACACGGGATTTACTTTTTTTTTGGTTTACTTCTAATGAAATGACCAATACCTTCACCCAGGCCAGTTCACTTGACTAAAAAGAAAGTAATTAGAATTTTTATGTTTCAAATATGCCCATTTAGAATTTAACACACTCCTCAAAAAGTTCTGAATTTAATCTTCTAATTCTTTAATTATTAGTGGCCGTGTAGAAACCATCAGATTTTGATTATTCTGTAGATCAAATGACATCATCTGGATCCATTTGGCATGACTCATTTCTTATCTCATGAAACATTCTAGAATGATTCGTATTCTACTTGATA
>JAOUNB010000065.1 GCA_029881195.1 Candidatus Nitrosopumilus sp. | reverse complement strand
AAAGAAACGTTCATCTCTTAGAAATAAAGGTAGAAAATCAATGGGTCTTTTTGGTAAGAAGAAAAAAGAAGAAGTAGAGACAATCTCTCAAAACAGTGAAGAGTATGTTCTAAAAGAAGAACTAGAGTTAGAGGTAGAAAAGTTACAACAAGAATACAGAGCCAAACAATCAGAACTAGAAGAAATTACCCAGAAAATTAAATCAGTAAAAGAAGAATATGATTCAACAGTTGAGAATTTAATGCTAGTCAAAAAAGAGCTTAATCAAAAAAAGATGGAGCACGATATCATTCAGAGAGAATGCAAAAAGATGGAGGAGAGGATTAAAAATGCAGAAAAGATCAAAGATTCAAAAGCAATTGAGGAGTTTAAACAAACAGAGAGAAATCTAGGGAAATTAAAGGAGGAACTAGATGAGTTTACGAAAAAACAAAATGAGATCAAAGAGGAGATTGAACAAGGAAAAGCAGAGCTGCACGACATAAGGAAACAGCAAATAGACACTCAAAAAGAATTGGATGAGGCCAACTCGAGGCTGTATAATGCAAAAGAAGAATTAAACAAAAAGGATCAATTTCAAGAAACAGATATTCTAACCCCTAAAGAGAGAGAATTTATTGCAGGCGAAAATTCAAATGAAAAAAGTTCTGCAGGAATCATCGAAGCTGCAAGTGCAGTGGTGGGTTCATTAAAATCAAAACTCAACATGACAGAAAAAGAATTAGAAACAGTTCAATTACTTTTAGAAAAAGAAAGAGAAGATCATCAAGAAACAAAAAAGGAATTAGACGAAATCAAAGCATTATCTGAAAAACTAGATGAGTCATAAATTTTGAAAATACTTTTTCCATTTTGATTTAATTTCTTCCTCTGTAATCCCCATATCATACAATGGAGAGGTCACTGTAGACACGTCTGAAACATCAACTAAAATAATTGAATTAATTGGGCTTTTGACACCCTTTGCTCTGTAATGATTGAGGATTTCCTCAAACATGACACCTTTATGGATGAATCTAGCTTCACCCCGAAACAAATATCCTTTACGTAAAAGGGGATCAATTACATTAATTTCCACATGAGGATTTGTTTTCAAATTGTTAATGGTGTCAGGTGAGCGAATATCTGCAAATGCCAGCATTTTGTCAGTCCATCCAATAATTGTCCCTTTTGGTGAAAGATTAGGACTGCCATCAGGGTTTACTGTTGCAACATACCCAAGCTTTTGAAGATCTAAAAAATCTTTAATTTCCTCAGTAATCATAAAAATTGTCACTGTAATTCATTATAATGTATTTTGTATGTGTGATTAGCGCATGACTTCTGCCATAAATTGTGAAAAAAAGAAAAACGCAATCCCACCCCCAATAATTGCAACCCAGGCAACTATTTGTTTAATTTTAGACATATAATGAAAATCTCCAAACTCATTATTGAATCTAATTGAGTTTATTTAGACAATTTAATTAGACTCACTGCAAAATACCAATATTGGCAAATATTAAAGACATTGGAAAGTTTTTTCTGTTTATAATCGGTGGACTAGTAGCAATAATTGTAGGTTCTTTTATGATTAGAGGAACAATGCACATGTGGGATAAACCAGATAAAGCAAAAACAAATGGCAAAAAAAAGGACTAAAAAGCAAGCAAAATGAATTTAATTTAGAATTGTTTCAGGATTCATCAATAAGAAAATCACTTGACGAATATATCAAAAGAAGAATTTTAGAAATTCCAACCGAAATAAAACAAACATTTTCAAACATCAGACAGATCTGGAAGTGTAATGACGAACTTGATTTTCTTTATGGATATTATATAGGAAAGATTGAGGAGGGGACATTGCATTATTTGCTTAAAGCAACGCGCGCATCAGCTGGTGGCTATGTAGATACCTTTGAAATCAGGGGAATAATTGAAACTCGCAAAATGGAATTGCATGATGCAATAAAGTCAGCAATAAATTAGTGAAGTAGAAATAGTACATCAATCACGTAAAGGCATGGTAGGCCCACAAGACGGAGGATTTGGATTTGACCAATCCAAAAAATACACAACAGTTGAGAATATCGAAGAGGTGTGTGTTCAATGTCAAGCAGGACAACATAAGAAGTGTCTGAAAAAAGCAAAAGAGCAAGATGTTTGTGAATGCGAACACTGTATGATTTACGGTTAGGAAAACAAGTTAATTTAACAAAAGATCATACAAATCAACATGAATTGTAATAATAAGAAAATAGGATGTTATCATGATAATTCTATACATACGGATGGAAATGGAAAATGTCTAGTAAGAGGCTGCAAGTGTGAAAAATTAGAACCTTAAAGATCTGCTAATTTATTTTCAAGTTCTTGAATCTCTTTTTGATGCATGTCAAAAACATTTTGTGCAAACTCCTTGTGTGAAGAGATTATCGTATTTAGAGCATCTTGATAGTTGGGATGTCCTTTTTTGAGGACATCACATGATTCCAGAGACGTTATATGGCCAGTGACAGTTGCCATCGCACCTTTCTGGTTAAACTGAACAATTCCTCCAAATGCCTCAATTAACATGAAAGCAGAATTTGCTTTGCACTTGTAGGTGACCCTACCTGTTTCGGTGTTAAAAAGTTGTGTTATTCCTCCAGGCTTTTTTGTCACGGTAACTGTCATGAAAAGATTTGAAATATGCAGTATTAATTATTTTAGAAACCCTATGCAGGAGGATCAGATTCAACAGATGCTGCATCTGCTGCAAGAAGCTTGTCTATTTCATGGATTGCAAGTTTATCTCTTCCTAAAAGATCAAATTTTTGCAGTATTGTTTCAAATTTTGTTTCTTCTTGGACTTGTTCATTTACAAACCATTCTAAGAAGGCATACGTCGAATGATCTTTTTCTTTTTGTGTGATTTCCACCATGTGATGAATGGCTTTAGTTACAGATTGTTCATTTTTTAGTGCTGTTTTTATCAATTCCTCTAGTGATTTGTATGAACTTACAGGTGCTTTGATTGCAGGGATCGTTGCAGGCGTTCCAAGGGAATTAAGATAGTGAACAATTTTGAGCATGTGAGTCCTTTCTTCATCAGATTGAGCATAAAAGTAGTTTGCAGCACCTTGATATCCCGTAATCTCGCACCATGATGCCATCGCAAGATAGCTGTTGGATGCAGAAGCTTCAAGAAGAATTTGGTCATTTAAGACTTTTTTCATATTAGCGGATAATTTCATTTTAGTCATAATTGATAAAATGTTCTTAATTAAAAATGGTTCGTTGGTTTTAAAGATATTAAGAATGGAATTTAGTTATTAAAAAGAATAATGCAAAACCAGATAAAAATACAATTCCTGCAAAACTCAGAATTCTCAAGAAAACAGATGGCTGATCTACTTTCTCAAGAAATTTACCTGTAACTAATCTAAAATTAAAAATGGCAATAACAGGAGCTATCACAAAGGACAAAACAGTTGCAAAGTCAACTAGTTCTTTAAGATTGTGTCCAAATTGAAATATCACCATAAGAGATCCTACAGACAAAAGAATCAAGAATAGGACATAAAATGTGCGAAGTTTTGTACGTATTTTAGCCTCTTTTTTTGTAAAAATCAACTCAATGGTTCTCTGCAATGATCTTGAGTAACCATCAAAGACTGCAATGATAGTCCCAAACATTACGGTGAATGTAGATGCTGCAATTATTACATAGCTCCAATCACCAATGGTTTCAGTATATAGTGTTACAACTTTATGTGCAAAATCAGAATTGTTGTTTGGCAATTCATAACCAGCACCATAGAAGATAAACGTTCCAAGTACAACAAACATAACTGCAAGAATTCCCGTAATAAGATATGCCAATCTGAATTCCAGGAGGGTTTCTTTTAATTTTGGTTTGTAGTTTGTTTGTTTGATCCTCTCCAAAGTCCACAGACTGTTCCAGCTTGAAAGATCAATAGCTGTTGGCATCCAACCCATTAATGCAAGTAAGAAAAAGATTCCAGAGAGAGTCCAAAGTTCTTTCGGTTCAAACTCAGTCACAGGTTCTATTGGACCATTGTATAATGCAAACAAGAATGCAGATACAGTAGAGACTAGCAGAACAATTGCGATTATCTTAATTAAACTGTCAAGTACATTGTATTTTCCAATTGCCAATATTCCAACACACACTGCAAATAAAATCACTACAGTCCATTCTCCAAGAAAGTCAATCCCAAAGAGATTTTCAAAAAACCCTGCAGTAACAAATCCTACTGCACCTGTCACAAAAAACATTGATGCTATTGTTAGTAGAAAATACAACCAAAGTGCAGGTTTGCCAAGTTTTTTGTAACCGTCAATGATACTTGTTTGTGTAGAGTTTGCATAACGAGAACCATATTCAAAAAACGGATATTTCAAAACAGTTACCAACATCACAAATCCCAACATCATCAACCCAAAATCGGCCCCAGCCCTGGTAGATTGCACTAAATGAGATACTCCAATAGCAGTACACGCAAATAAAATTCCAGGACCGGCAGTCTTTGAAAACAGAGATAGTCTCTCATTCATAACATTGGTAAAAAAGTCTAAACCTTAAACAGATACAATATTCCAGGAATCATCAACCCAAACACCAATAACTTTTGCGTCTAAATTCCATGAAGAGATCACATCCACACCCTTTTTGATTTGTGAAATATGTTCATCCTCAGAAACAGGATTTCCAGCACAATCATGATGGCCGGACACTACAATCAGTTCAGACTTGTGGGCATTAATTGATATTCCAATTTTGGTTTTAATTGATTCAAGTCCCAAGTTTTCTGCAATCTTTTTATCAATACCTGGTTCTGTTATTGCATCAACATAATCAACGGAGTAGTTTTCCTTAATCCATTTTGCCAGTGGGAGTTGTATTCGTCCATCCATGCAGGTTACAGATGTTGCAAATTTTCCTTCAGTCATAATTAAAAGAAAAACATCCCGCCTTAAATTTATTTTTGATACAGATAACACCCATAGGTATGATCATTGACCATCCCAATTGCCTGCATCAGAGCATAACAAATCGTAGGCCCCACAAAACTAAATCCACGTTTTTTAAGATCTTGACTTAGTTTTTCTGAAATTTTAGTCGATGCAGGCAGATCAGAGGTTTTTTTGAATTTGTTTTGTATTGGTTTGTGGTCTACAAACCCCCAGAGATAGTTATCAAATGAGCCATATTCTTCCTGAATCTTGAGAAGTTGATTAGCGTTATTAATTGCAGAGGTGATTTTGAGTTTATTTCTAATAATCGATTCGTCTTCGAGAAGTTTTTCAATTTGTTTTTTATTGTATTTTGAGACCTTGAGGACATCAAAATCTGAAAATGCCTTTCTATAGCCATCTCTACGCTTGAGTATAGTAGTCCAAGACAGGCCAGCTTGCGCACCTTCCAATATTAGAAACTCAAATAATTTCTGATCATCATGTTGTGGCTTCCCCCATTCCATATCATGATATGTAATATTTGGTTCTTCTTTTGCCCATTCGCACCTATTCTTCATTATCTTATCAAGAGTTAACACAAAATATTAGTTATCACATAAAATTTTTATGAAACTAAACCAGCAATTACTCCAAATTAACAGAAGTTTTTTAATTTGTTTTATTGTATCAGCTTCTCTATCAGCAGTAGTTGCTCAGTTATTAGCAGAATATGATAATTATCTAAACACGACAATCACCATAATTATTGGATATGTTGTATACTTTGGAATTTTTTCTGGCCTGTTTTATTGGGACAATATTGAACGATACAGAGGAATGGAATCAAACTTAATTAAAAAAGAATTATTTGCACTAATTTCCTCCTTTGGATTAGCTGAGGTAGTGTATCTAGGAATAAGATGGCCTACGCTTTACTATTTTCTTGAAATTGAAATAGAACCATATCTTGCATCCATAATTTCAGAGATAATTGCAACTGCATGCTACATGGTATCAGTCACAATATTTCTAAGAAAGACCAAAACATTTTAGTTATTTTGCTAGCTGTGTTACCGAGTCAGCGGACGTGATGATTCCAAGAATCTTTCCATTCCCAGTAACTGCAAGTTTTCTAATTTTTTGTCGGTCATTCTTTATGTAGCAGTTGAGATAGGTTCATTGGGATTAATCATGAACAACTGGGACGATATTATTTTTTCATCTGGAGTGTCAAGTGAGAGACCATTTGCGGCAATTTTGTTGCAAAATCTCTGAGTCATCACCCCTATAGGGTTTTCATTTTCTTTGATAAATATTGTGCCTACCCTTACCTATTCCATCATTTTTGCAATTTGTTTTGCAGTAGTTGTAGGATTTACTGTAATCATTACTTTAGTCATTATATCCTGAATCAGGATTACTTGAATTGACTTCTTGGTGACTCGATTAAAAATCATAATATTTAAGAAATTCATAAAATAGTGGGTTTTTACCAGATATCCGGAAGCATCAAGTCATCAGTTAGCCATGAATAGTTTTTATATTGTTTCCATTTGAAGAAGAAAATTGGCTGATGAAGATAAACCAGCACCTCTAAAACAAGAGATTTTAGATAAGATAGCAGCACTAGTGACTGCAGCTTTTGGTTTAGTTGCAGCACTTGCATGGAATGATGCAATCAAAGCAATATTCAAGGAAGTATTTGGAACCGCAGATGCAATTGGTCCAATGTTAGTATACGCAATTATGGTTACAATCATTGCAGTTATTCTAACAATAATTGTAGCGCGTGCAGCATCCAAAGCAAAGAATATGTGAATAGATTGAATACAGACTCTAGTTCACCAATACACAAAGAAATTTTAGATAAGATAGCAGCACTAGTGACTGCAGCTTTTGGTTTAGTTGCAGCACTTGCATGGAATGATGCAATCAAAGCAATATTCAAGGAAGTATTTGGAACCGCAGATGCAATTGGTCCAATGT
>JAOUNB010000015.1 GCA_029881195.1 Candidatus Nitrosopumilus sp. | reverse complement strand
AAGGTTGCAGTGACTACATATTTTCCTGTAGGATCAACTGGTGTTTGAATTGGTAACAAACCTGCAGCACCTGTTTGATTTGGAGCCAATTCACCTGCATTAAACAAGTTTGGTATTCCAGTTACTAGCAATATTGGTTTGGTATCTACCAAATCATTGCCATCAACGCATGCTGCTATGCCAGTTGAAACACATGTGACAGTCTGGTCTAATAGATTTGCAACATAGTACTTTTCGCCTGATGGATGCATTCCAGTTGCTATTGGTACGGTAAATGCGTTAGCACTTACAGCAAGAAGATCAGTATGTGGTATTACAGTTGTGTCTCCAGTATCAAATTCATAGATTGAAGAAGTTCCAGTAAATGCATTTGGAGTAACCATGATGTCATTATTCATCCAGTGACCGTGTGGGTGTGGTTCTCTAATGTCAAGCGTTCCAACATTGGTCAAAGAACCAGTATTAGGATTTAGTGAGACTTCTACGACAGATGTGTCTGGATTCTCACCATTCATTGCAATGTATGCTGTGTTTCCATCAACAGGTCTTGTCATCACATGAGATGGAGAGTCGCCAACTGTAATGTCATCTAACACTAGAGCGTTTTCTCTATCGATAGTTGATAATCTGCTATCAAACCATTGGGTTTGATAGATGATATTGCCTTCGGTATTTGCCCACATGTTGTGAGGATGATTCATGTTAATTGCATCACCGAAGACTTTCTTTGTCACCTTCCAAGTAGAAGTATCAACTGCGGTAGCAGAACCATATTTTGCTTTTCCATCAGATGTTTCAAACTGAGTGTTAATCCACACTTCACCGATTCCATTTCTAGGAGGATCTGCAGCAATCAATGGTACATTTGCAACATCAAGTGCTGAAAGATTGACTACAGCGCCGCCTGTGGCTCTAATATCTACTGGTGGGAATGTGGCATTCCAAGTTCCTGCATCATAGTCTTGCCAGTTGTTGGGATCTGTATCTACAAAGAATGTTTTGAGTAAACTAACAGCCAGTGGACTGGCAGTAGGAGTAGTAATTCCATTTACTATCCTGATGTTTTCACCCAGATCCAGGCCATCAGTACCCTCATCATTAACTATCACGGCTGCAAACATGTATGGGTGAACTTTGCAAGTAAACACGTAAAGACCTGGGTCTTCAAGTGTTACCTGGGCTCCTCCCTTAAATGCTTGAGTTTGATCAAAAGGCATGTTTGTTGCATTTGGTCCGTCACTAGTCTCAACTGGATAAAGTAAGCTGGTTACGGTGTGAACCGTAGCAGTATTTGTCATGTCAAATTGAACAGTATCTCCAGTATTAGCAATTGCTAAGGATTCTGAAGTGCCAGGAATTGGTGCCAGATTCTTAAACCAAGGCCCTGGTTCATCAACTATCTCAAAGTTGATCAACTTGTTACCTGAATCATCTCCAAGTGGAGATGGGCCTGGAATTGATGGACCACCTTCATCAGTTACTCGATAAATTCCTGTCATTCCGGCTTGCATGTGTGCAAACACATGGCAGTGATACATCCAATCACCATTGCCTACACCTTCACCAGCTTGTATTGTGAATACATGCCTGGTTAAAGGTCCGATGGTTTTAGTATCAATTACATTGGTTGTACCGTCTTCAAGCCATCTGTGTGCATGCATGTGCCATGTATGAAATGCAGTACCTAATCCAATTATATGGAATCTGTCAATTTCGCCTGCTTCGGCAACTAGTGTTGGATTTGTCCATAATGGAGTTTGTAATCCACCGTTGTTATGATCAATTTCAACTCCCCAGAAGGTAGTCTCAACCATGTACAGGACAAATTCTTTGTCTAGTTGATTGGTTTTGATATTCTTTATCTTACCGTCAATTAGTGCAGAAGTTTTTTTATCATTTACAATAATTGCGCCAAACAATCCTTTATCCTCTGAACCTAATGCGCTGCCAAAGGTGTGGTCATGGTATGGCCATGTTCCAGCTGTCCCCTTTACTGCATTCCATTCATAAGTATAAGGTTCATTTACAGTAGCGCAAGAATCAACTACTCCATTGGTTTGTGCAAGTGTTCCGTCACTTTCAATTGGATAATGAACTCCATGAGTGTGTACGCTAACACATCCTTCACCAAGATCATTATGTAATGTAAGTTCTACTTTATCACCTTCATCCATGATAATTACTGGTCCAGGAATTGAAGGAGTTGGATTTGCACCATACCTTTGCTCAGTCACATCATTTGAACCGATTATGTGGCTCATTATTTGAATGCTAGCTGCCGTTTGGAAGAGCAGTTGCCTTCATCTCTACAAGATGGGTTTTTCCACTGTTTTTCTTTGCGTCTTTGTTTTTATCGTCATCGTCATTGTCTGCTGCAACCACTGCTGGAGAGACAAACAATGCGGCTAGACTAATAGTTAGAATTATCGTCATTATCGCCATCAAGTTATGTCTTTTCAATGTCATTGGTACAAGTTTCGAACAGGGTAAATATAACATATACTATGAGTTTAAGAAAAAACAAATATCATACATGGATAAAAAAATATCTCGCATTATTTTGCATGAATTATTATTCAATTATTTTTTTCCAAACTAATTGTTTTAGAGGATTTACATTTTGAATTTCCATAATCTTCAATGATGACAAGTTTTTCTGGAAAGTGTCTCTCTTGTGGCAAATTTATTTCAGATAGTAATACAGAAGAATGTATGCCAAAACCAGCTTCATTGATTCCTTCTTGATTACGTTTTAACCGTTGAATTTCATTTATGGTGACAGTCCGTCCATTTACTTTTGAGTCTAGTATTAACTGCAAGAATCGATGCCATTTTTGCTCTAATATTACCTCTTTTGATAAAGAGTAAAAATAGAAATCCCCAAATTAGGCGTGGATTTATGACGCTTGTCGTAAAGTTTTAGATCTTTGGATGGAATTTTTGTATCAATGATAAAATTAGAAAAATTCAGAGAGAATCTAGAGCACAATATATTAGAACTAAAAGAAGCATGGAATCTATTTGAGAAAGAATGTAAAGCCACAGATACAAACAGTAATTCACTTGAAAAATCAAATAGAGTAGTAATTCTAATCAAACAAATGTTAGGAGCGATTTCCAAATCAAATGATACTTTGGATGGATACAGTATCTATACTGCATCTTTGGAGAAAAAACTGAAAATACATTCAAAGAAAAATGACTCTGAAAGGAAAACAAAATCACTATAACGTCAAACCACTTTCAGGTTACGGGATCTCAATCAAACAAAAAGGAAATTAAAAATATTTTTGAAGATCAATCGACTACATTAAGTGTCATACATGTTGTTATCATGGGCATGATCCTGACCTTCTTGAGAATAACATCTTGTAATGATTTTTCATCAGAGGATTCTAACTTACATATGACATCATACAAACCAAAGACCACATCAGCTTCTTTAACTTCAGGTATGTTGCATAGGTTTTTTAATGTTGGATACTCGTCACCTTTGTTACAATGTATCATCAGATATGCTTGATATGAATTGGTCTCATTATCCGATGTTTTTGATTTTAGAAATAATTCTTCGGATTCTGCGCGCGTCATAGTCATGGTTGATTTGATTTTCGGTATTCTTCTGATGATTCTTGTTACTGTCTCTTGAATTTCTTTTTCTGAATCTAATTCTATATGTGCAATTAGATCATAGAGTCCCAGAATTCCATGTACTTCTTTAACGCCATCTATTTTTTTTAGAGATTCAATAACATTTATCTCTGATCCAAGATCACAGGACATCACCACATATGCTCTAGTCATTTTTATCCTCTCTTGTATGTTTTTTTAGCATCACACAACTACAACTTATTCAAATAAAAGATTTTCATGATTGTCTAAATAACATCTTCTTATCTGTTCGCCAATCAAGCATTTTGATTGCTTTTTTGACAGTCATTAAGATATGATTGTAGTTGATTTTTAGAGCCTTATGACAAACGTCAGAAATTCATGCCTAAATCGGGGATTCTATTTTTACTCTTTGTCGATAAACTCGTTAACACCTGGTGGTTCTGGTGCCAATCCTTTTCTCTTTCTAATTTCAGCTACTGCTGGTCCTAGCATAGATTTTGGAACTTCGGTCCATTCCTTAAAGGAAGTGTTCCATGTTGCCCGTCCTGCTGTTTGACCTCTCATTTCTTCAGATAGCGTAAATGTCTCAGAAGCGGGAATCTCACCTGTGATGATACTTGAAGCACCTTTTTGAGACATGTCAAGAACTTTGCCTCTTTTACCAGAAAGAACAGTAGCCACATTTCCAACCAAATCAGTAGGTACGCGAACTTCGATAGCCAAAGTTGGCTCTAAAACAGCAGTCCCTGCAGTTAACAATGCACCCATACATGCCCTTCTAGAAGCAGGGCCTAGTTGAGAAAGTCCTCTGTGTGCAGTATCCTCATGAGGTACAAAATGAGTGAAGATAAACTTACAATCCCTCATCTGTTCTTTACAAAGTGGTCCTTCTTTCATGACTTCCTCAAATCCAGAATTAATAGAATCAGTAGATTCTTGTACAAACTGCACACCTTTTGTGCCGTTAATCAAAACATTGCCACGAGAGTCAAATTTCATGACCCTCTTAATTGTATCAGTATCCCATCCAGCTTTCTTTAGCAGTTCTGTAACGACTTTCTTGTCTTTCATGTCACTGATTTCTCCAGTTCTTAGCATGTGAGCAATTTCAGGTTCAAGAGGTTCAACTTTCATGAAAATTTTATTGTGTCTGTTTGGAGATTTTGCCATGATAGGTTCACAACCAGCCTTGACTGTTTCCCTATAGTTAATCAAAGGCTCAGATGTAATGATTTCACATTTTGCATCTTGGATTCTATGAGTTGCAACATCAAGATGTAAAACACCCATTCCGGCAACAATTGTTTCGCCGCTTTCTTCATCAATTTTTACTATAAGATTTGGATCCTCAATGGTTAGTTGTTTGAGAATTTCAACGAGTTTAGGCAAGTCTTTGGGATGTTTAGGCTCTATTGCTATTTGGACGACAGGTTCTGAAACATAGTGAACACCCTCAAACATCGGAATGTCTTTAACTGAAGATAATGTGTTTCCGGCTCTAGCTTCAGTTAATCCAAGCAATGCAGGAATATTTCCAGCTCCGAGTTCGCCTACCTGTTCCCTTTGGTTTCCCATGAAAAAATTGACTGATTGTACACGTCCCTCTCTTTTTGCATCAATAATGTTAATTGTCTGTCCGTCTTTTATTTTACCAGAAAATAGCCTACCAATTGCAACAGGCCCAGCTGCTGGATCCAATACCATATTTACAATCATCATGATTGTCGGACCGTCATCACTGCATGCAAGTAATGCCTTTCCAATATCTGAATCCAAATCACCTTTCCAAATTTGTGGAATTCTGTATTTTACTGCCTCGTGTGGTGCTGGGTGATGCTTTACTACCATTCCAAGTACTGCATCAGCTAGAGGTGCCTTCTCTACAAGATCATCGACCTTTTCGTTTTGATATGCATCAATTACGTCTTTAAATGAGATTCCTCGCTCTTTCATCAGATCAATGTTAATTGCCCATCTGTCCTTTGCAGAGCCAAATGTCACACTGGCATCCTGAATTGACACTTTCCATTTTTCTTTGTATTCAGGTTCTGCATAGGTGTCAATTAATTGATTAAAGTTAGACACAACATCGGCTAGTTGCTGTTGCATTTTTTCAGGAGTTAATCTTAGCTCTTTTATGAGCCTGTCAACTTTATTGATAAACAAGACGGGTTTTACACGCTCCTCCAGTGCCATTCTAGTTACAGTTTCTGTTTGGGTCATAATGCCTTCTACGGCATCACAAACTACTACTGCACCATCAATTGCCCTGAGGCTTCGAATTACCCTTCCACTAAAGTCTACGTGTCCAGGTGTATCAATCATGTTAATGACGTATTCCTTGTCATTTTTTGTAAAGTGTAAAGTAACATTTGCTTGGTAAATTGTAATTCCTCTTGCTTGTTCTTCTTTGTCAAAGTCCATTGCCAAAGCCTTTCCAGCAGCAGAAGGCGCAATAATTCCAGAGTTTGCCAAAAGACTGTCACTCATTGTAGTTTTTCCATGGTCAACATGAGCAATGACACCAAAGTTACGGATTTGGTCTTTGTTCTTGATAATTTTCAGAACCTCGCCTGTCGACTTGAATTTTACCATATTCGCAGACCCTAGCATTCAGGTATTAAATCTTAGCCTTGTAAAAGATCAATAGATCATCTGGTTTGAAACATTTCGAATCTTATCGGCCGTAACAAAATGACAGTCTTCCTTCTTTTTCTTTTTTGCCTCGTTTAGAGAAAGTAGTTGAGAGAAAAATGTAAGGTAAATTATTTGAGATATTTTTTCAGATGGCGTATCAGGATGAATTACATTTATGCCAATTTTTTTGAGATTTTTTACAAGTTGTTTATTGTGAAAGTTTTCTTCCTCAAAAATTATTACAGTATCACCTTTTTTGGTGGAAAATAATTCCATGTGGGAAAATTGCTCTATTCTGCAATAATGTGCATCATAGCCTAAAAGTTCATAGAATTTTGCAGCGCAATACATCGCTAATGGATAAGTATACAGATTTCCCAAAATAAACAATCTTTTTGAGGTTTTTACTTTTTTTGCATCAGATTTTGCTTTAAAAAATAACGTATCATTTTTTGGAATCACTATTTTTTTGACCAAAGAAATACATGTTAGAGCGCTTTCTAAGAATGATATGCTTCCAGCAGTGAATACGTTACTGTTTGGAGAGAGAATAATTGTATCATCAGATGACTTTGCCAGTTTGCTGTTTGGATTAGATGTTATAGCGATTGCTTTTTTTGCAATCTCCGCAACCCGGATGTTAGTGATTGTATTTCCGGATATGGATACAAAATAGACATGTTTGGATTTTACTAGTTGTTTATTTGAATACAAATCTAATGGATCCATTGCTTTTACAATTCCATTGGAAAATGATTCTGCCAGCATTGCAGATACAAGTGAGTCACCGCTACCGGTAAAAAAAATACTTTTTTGAAGATTTGGAGAAAGTGGTTTTTGTTTTTTAAAAGATTTTAAAAAACTCATCTGAGATTCAATGTCTCTTTCATATGCTTCAATCGAATTCACAATAAGAAGTTATTTCAGACATATATTAGAAAAACGATTCAAGATAGGTTTTGATATTTATTACGAGAATTTAGGAAACAATCATGGAAATTTCTGTAGGACACACGCCTGATTCAGATGATGCATTCATGTTTTATGGGATGTTCACGGGCAAAGTTCCATCTCCAGACTTTAAAGTAAATCACATTATTGAAGATATTGAGAAATTAAATCGCAAAGCAACAGATCCGGAACTAGATGTTACTGCAGTTTCAGTTCATGCATGTGCATATATTCCAGGGTATACAATATTGCGGAGTGGCGGAAGTTTTGGAATAGGATACGGTCCAATTGTTACAGCAAGAGAGCAAAAATCAGTTGATGATCTAAAAAAATGTAAAATTGCAATACCGGGAAAAATGACATCTGCGTTTTTACTGCTTCAGTTGATGATTGGAAAATTTGATTATGTTGAAATGAATTTTAGCGACATCCCAGAAGCAGTAAAGTCTGGCAGAGTTGACGCAGGACTTGTAATTCATGAAACTCAATTATCATATGAACAAGAAGGCAACATCAAAATTTTAGATGTGGGCAAATGGTGGGATGAGACAACAGATGGCCTACCAGTTCCACTTGGAATCAATGTCATGAGAACAGATCTAGGCATGGAAGTAATTGCAAAGTTTGACAAATATCTACAATCATCAATAGAGTTTGGTTTAGAGAATTTTGATGACGCAATAGAATATGCAATGCAGTATTCCAGAGGAAAGCCACGTGATTTGATTGAAAAGTTTGTCAAAATGTATGTCAATCATGTGACAGTCAACATGGGAGATCCAGGTGAAGAGTCAATTAGAAAACTCTTTGAGATGGCAAAAGAGAAAGAATTGGTTCCAGATTTCGAACTAAGCATAGCCACCAAGTAATTATAGAACAAAAAAATTTTGAAGACATGGGAGATGGAATTGGGGGAGCAGTGATTGGAATTCTAACAAATAATGTATTTGAATTACTTGTTAGTCATACACGAAAAGACAATCAAGAAGAATATGGTAAAACCGAAAAAATAATGATTGGAAAGGTCGACGATCCAGAGCAACCACAATATGGAGAAACTACAAAAGAAGATCTAGAGCGTGCATTGAAAGGAAAGTTTGTGACATGTAATGTCCAATATAGAGATTCAAAAACAGATGTACTTGTATGTAACGTTTTTGTTCAAAAACCACCAGAAGGTTTCGTATAGTTACGCAGAATCTTCAATCATGCAAGTTAAAGAAACATAATTCAATCTTTGAGATTATTTAGATTCGTATTATTTTTGATGATTGTTTTTTGTGATTTTTCTTTTACACTAAAACTAGAGAGTAATTCATCAGTTAATCTATCAAAGTGGGATGTAAAATACAATGCATTAGAATATACCATGATATGATCACGTCAAACTAATACAATAACATGTTCTGGAGATTCTTAACGTTTGTTTGTTTTTTCTATGAAATTTAAATGGTTAGACAAACAAAAACTTTAGAATCTAGATTATATCATGAGCCCAACCTTCATCATGTACTCAATTCTCTTTATGAAATTAGTCTTAGTATTTCTCCACTATGCCTTATTTTATTTTTCACATATGATTTTAAAATTAACAAATCTTAGACTCAAGTTAACCGTATAGATGAACGTAAGGGCAAGATTTTTCAGTATCTTGATATTAAAAAACTTAGAATTCAAATCACAAATATTGTGAATGGCATTTTATTCAATAATTCATCATTAAATGAAAAATTGAACGTGAAAACAGATTTTTAATTATATTGAAAGTATTCTAGAACAAGAAAATACCTAATATATGGAGAAAATGTAACTAGTGTTGTCAATGGTTCTAGTCGACAAGAAAATACTAGCAGGAGGTCTTGCAATGATTATTGTTGGAACAATATTGGTGCTAAATCTCAGCGCAACGATGCCTGCAGGTCAGACAGGGATGACTGAAGAAGAGATAGTTGATTTGCTAGTGGCACAGCAAGAAAATCAAGACTATAACACGTTAGCTGGGATGCTGATAGGTATTGGATTTTTGTTAGTATTGATTAGCTTTGGTGCAAGAAGGAAAAGAGATAGTGCTAAAAGGAAGGAAAAAAAGCCTGCAGAGTAAATCTAAAAAACATTACTTTCGGTATAATTCAAATTTCTTCTTACAATTACCACAAAATCTTTGTTTGGTTTTTCTGCTTTCAGTTCCCAGAGGAGACCCACATCTATCGCATTTTTCTTTAATCATTTTCGATTTCTAAGTCCCAGCAGGATATTCTCATCTTTTCATCAAAGGAATACAGTAGTATAAGTAACTAATCATTTACGAAGAGCATTTTGTGTGTACAGATACTGATTCAATTGCTTTTGAAACAATAAAAAATTAGAGAGTTATTCCTTATAGTGGACTAACAAGGTACTTTCCATGACGGGCAAAACGGCAATTATGTTATCACCTTTTTTGGATAGGAAGTCATTAACAACATCTTGAAGATATACTCCTTCAGATAGCTGTTTGGATTCAAAATAACGAATTTTATGAATCATTGATGTTTAGAGCGACCCTATCAGTATTAACAATTTAATAAAAAACCATTGAAATTAGAGATTAGTTACCTAATATACTAGATTAACCAAACAACTTGCATGAAGTATTGTCATGATTGTTTAACTCCAATTAGTAGAAATTCATCAGAGGAGTATTGTAGTTTTTGTAAACGCGATAGAGAATTCAAAGTCGTCAAACCAACACCGTAATTTAATTTCTTGTAATTAATCATATAGAAGATATAATTATGAAAATAACGGTACTAAATCAATCTTGATTCAAGCTGAAATTTCAATATATCCAATGGCAACCAAGACTACCAGTGCCAGTTTTTACATTGCAAAAGCAATAGAATCGATTCAAAGTATTGACAATTTAAGATATCAAATTAATCCTATGGGAACAATTTTGGAGTCAGATAATATCGATGTGATTAATAATGCAACAAAAACAATGATGGAGGTAGTTCACAATCTTGGGATTGCTAGAGTTGAAATTGTAATAAAGATTGATTCAAGAAGAGACAAACATCACAAGATGGAACAAAAACTAGATTCTATAAAAAAATATTTGGAAAAATAATTGGAGATTATTTAGTTTGCAGTATTTACAAAATCTACAATAGACATTATTTTTCCCATTTCAACTAAATGCCCGTAGCTCTTCTTATTTGCAGATTTCATAGGAGTGTTATCTATGCTGATAAACAAAATATGTCTATTATCTAATGGAATCGTGATCCTTTTTATTTTTTCATACGCAGCAATTACATAAAGTCCTTTTCCAACAATATTAGTTATTTTTGAGCGTTCATTCCACGCACTAGCTGCTCTTTGAAGGGATTTTTTTGTGTCAGCCAGCGGGACCATATTTTTTACATTGTTACGTTTACTGTTCCATAGGATTTCTCCATTTTTATCACAAACTGCAGCAAATCGTATATCAGCATTAAAATCCATCAACATATTTAGTAATTTTTCATATTTTTCCACATTTTAGATAAGACATCATACCTAAAAAGTGTTGAATTTTTTCAAACCCTGAAAACTAGAATTGTTTTAAAATTTCAAAATGAGTATTACGTTGTGCAGGAAAACGTCCAACTTCTTTTACCATAGTAGCTAATTCACCCACAGAGGATGTAGTAGGTTTTCCTGCTGCACGATAAATTTCCTCAGAAAAAGCAGTTCCGACCAAGTCATTTCCACCATTGGCCAATGCAACTTGTGCAAGTTTCTTGCCATATGCGACCCAATAAACAGAGATGTTGTTTAGAATATTTGCAAGCATCAGCCTTGAAAGTGCAATTATCTTCAAGTCATATAATGATGAGCATTCATTATTCACCAAATGTTGTTGTTCCAATTCAGTGTTATCCAAGCTGAACTTTAATGGAATCAAAGTAATGAAACCATTTGTCTTTTTTTGTAATTCACGAATTTTAATTAAATGATCAATAATATGTTCTGGTTTTTCAATATGTCCATAAAGCATTGTGACATTACTTTGTATTCCCATATTATGTGCCTCCTCAATTACATCAAGCCACTGCTGACCTGTACATTTTCCTCTCACAATTTTATCCCTAATGTCAGGATGAAACAACTCAGATCCACCGCCTGGCATCGAATCGAGTCCGGCAGACTTAAGACGAGATAGAATTTCTTTTGTAGAATTTTTTGTTAATTTTGACAAAAAGTAGATCTCAGCTGCTGTAAGTGCTTTAATGTTTAGTTGAGGATGATTCTTTTTGATTACCCTCATCATATCTTCATAATATTCCAACGGCAATGTAGGATGAAACCCGCCTACAATGTGAACTTCAGTTGCGCCCATCTGTTCTGCAATACTAACTCTTTGTTCAATTTCTTGAGGAGTTAAAGTATATGCGTCATCAGCGCCCTCTTTTCGATAAAAAGCACACATCTGACAGCTTGCAGCACAGACATTTGTATAGTTCATGTAATAGGAAGCGGCAAAAGTCACTGTATCTCCAACTAGTTTTTTTCGTGTATTATCTGCAACCGCTGCAAGAATATGCTGATTATCATAATTCATCAATTCAAGGCCGTCCTTGTATGACAGTTCCTCTCCGGCTAATGCACGATCCAACGCTTGAGAATCTCCAACTAGCTGCTCTAACACGATATATCATGTCATTATCATGATATATTCCTTAGTCTCAAGAAATAAGTAATCCTGAAATTCAGTGTTTTTATGGTACTGCCATTAGTGGATGAACACAAACCAAAATGTTACTTGTGTCATGAGGGTTTTGAAAATATTGAAAAATTGAGAGAACATCAAAAATTAAAACATACTGAATCTTTAGAATCCCATGAAAACGACATCAAAAGGCAACCAGTTCCGGGCGATGTTACTGTGTTTTAGATTTTTTTTCCCTAATGGATTTTAGTAGATCTTGGGCAATCTCCTTGGAGATATTTGCCAAGTCATAATGTTTGTCAATGTAAAGTGCTTTTTTAAAATGTTTTAGTGCATCCTGTAGTTTCCCCATTTCACCTAATGAAAGTCCTTTGTAAGCAAGTGCCATAGCACATTTTTTGTCAATCTTTAATGCCGCATCATAGCATTCTATTGCTTCCAGATATTTTTGATCTGAATGTAATGCAGTACCCTTATTCAATAAAGCATCAAGCAAACAAGGCGAAATTAAAAGTGCCTTGTCATATGATCTAATTGCTTGCTTAATTCGTCCCATGTTTTGTAGTGTTACACCTTTGTCAATCAGTGCGCTAATGTTTTTAGGTTCTTTTTTTAGGATTAAATTATATATTCTGAGAGCATCATAGAAATTTTCTTCATCTGCATACTCAAAGGCTTGTTTTAACATCATATCTATTTCATTACTCATAATGTCTGATAAAATTTTGTTAATAATATAGACTTCTTTACGGTCAATTCCTAGGTCATTAGCAGTTTTTATGCTTTCTTACATAAATAAGGTCAACTTTTTGACAGTATTTTTTTGAATCTTTAATCAGTAAAAATCCCACTTATGCAATAACATACATAATGAAAATCCTACTTATCAATAAATTATTTTTACAAGGTGTAATGATAAAAAAGATTGTAAACAATTGCCAAATGCTGAACCTGATGGACGTTTACCCTACTTCATATATCCTAATGGAGAAACAACATGCAATCATGATGCATGTCTATCTCTAGGTTCAATTTCAAGAGATTTGTTAAAGCATTCCATTGATTCCTCATACCTGCCTAAACTGCGAAGTGCCACACCTTTGTGATTCCAAAGATCAGGATCGTTTTGATTCAAAAGAAGTGCTTGCTCAAAAAAGCCCAATGCTTCATCAAATTTTCCAGCATTCATAAAAGATTGACCTTTTTTCACAAGATCTTGAATTTGGCTCATAAATTAGATGAAACCCCAATTCTATTAAATTTAAAATCAATTTTATCAAAATTAAATGAAGAAAACTGAACAAATTTTAAAATATCAACTCAAAATTTAAATAAATTTTTCAACGTAGTAAATTATGAATCTAGATAGTATTGATGAAAGAATTCTAAAAAATTTGATGGTGGATGCCAGACAATCAGCTAGGCAATTAGCACTAAAACTTGGAATGTCAACTGTTACAGTATTATCAAGAATCAAGAAACTAGAAAAGGAGAAAATCATTAAAGGTTACACAGCAATCATAGATCATGAGAAAATAGGCTATTCATTAACGGCGATTATTGAGATAATTGCAAAAAATGACAAAATTGTGAGTGTTGAAGAAGAAATATCAAAATTTGAAAATGTGTGTGGGGTTTATGACATTACAGGTTCTACGGACACAATAGTAGTAGCAAAATTCAAGGAAAGAAATGAATTAAGCAAGTTTGTAAAGGGTCTTGCAGCCATTACAAATGTAGAAAATACTATAACACACGTAGTTCTAAATACAGCAAAAGAAGATTTCAGATTGACATAAGGTAGTAAAATGAAACAGTTCAATATTTTTATAATTTCATTACTTATTCTTGGGATGTCACAGATAGGTTATGCTCAGTCAACCAATCTAGATATGGAACTTGAAGTTACAGATGAAGAAAAAATTATTCTTTTTTCAGGTTTTGCAATTGCAGTAATTGGAATATTTTTATTTCTAGCCAGGGACATTATACTTCGTAGAAAAACATCATATGATAGAATAGATCATGAATCAAAAAATGAAAAAACATATGAAAAATATCATTCAGATTGGGGAGATGATTATGAGGAATTAGGAACAAGAAAGAACACTAAAGAAGATAAAGAATTCCGAGAGGCAGCTTTGAATAATGAGCTTCCAGATTATTATGAGATACTAGGAATTCCAAAAGATTCAACACAAGAGGAAATAAAGAAAAAGTTTAGAGAACTTGCAAAAAAAACTCATCCTGATAAAACAAAAGAAGATTCAGAAGAAGAGATGATTAAATTAAACAATGCATATGAGGTGCTTTCAGATAAAGAAAGTAGAGAAAAATACGATAGATATTTTAAAGTTAATTAGGCAGAATTAAGTTTAACAATTATCATACTAAGTTCAATAGAGTTTAGGGTCTGAACACTGTTTGTGAGATTTGTAAAGATTTCAAGGTTAAGAGGTTTTTCTTCGGATTCTATTTTAGTGGTAATTTTTATTTCACCAAATTCAGTGCTTGGTCCTAACATCTTTTTTGTCAATAATGGAATAATCGATAGATCTTCAACTACTCCTTTCATTTTGTATGCAAAGGTATCAGAAAAATAGACGCCTCCACGAGTAGTGGGCTCATTAATAGGAATTGGAGAGTGGGTTATAGATACATCGATTATAGAGTATGAGACGTCATTTAATATAAGATAGAATTTTAAGTGATTTTTCTCACTATGAGATATTAAAGATTCAAGCAAATCATGGTTTACAGACATTTGAAATTAATCACCTCATAATTCTATTGAGTGTTTCGTGAAAACACGTTAGATTATCACTCAATTCGTCAAAACACAGGTAACTGAATTCATCAAAATTAAAAAAGCATTATGAATGGAATAGACATTTGGTATTTTCACAGTATTGTTATAGATCAACAAATAGTTAGGCACACAAATAATTTATAATGATAATGCTATCAAATGAAACACAGAATCGTCTCAAAATAATATGAAATCTTTAAGAAATTTATAAAAAAACCACATATTCATTCTGGAGACTAGATCATCTTTAAAAATAGGAACCACAATCGTCTGTTATTGCAACAATTTGCAAATACACATTCAATGAGAAATGAGATTCTCAACCTAATGGTGCAAAAAGGGATAGAAGATGATTGTTATATAGAAATGCTAGACTATACAATAGACCTCTTTGAAAGTCAAGGATTAGGAATAGATTATTACGGTTACCACAATATCAGCCATGAGTTAGAAGTGACATATTTTTCACTTTTAGCATCAATGCAAGACAGAGTAAAATTCACAGACAAAGATACAAAATATCTTTATGTTGCAGCATTATTTCATGATTTTGATCCTCAAAAAAATGTGGATAAACCTCACGAAGAAAGTGTTTTGAAATTTATTTCAATGGATAAAAAACTACGTCAATTAATTGATATTGCAAAATTAGATTTAGAGATTATCAAGGTTCTAATTTTAAGAACTACATATCCTTGGGGTGGACAGCTGAAGAAAAATGCAGAAGAGCAAATAGAAGAGTGTTTTGAAAATTCAGAATTGACGAGAAATAATCTACCATATCAAGAGCACATAATGGAGATGGGATGGTATCTTTCAGTAGTAGACAGAATAAGTGGTTATGCATTGGGCGATTTTTCAAAGGCAATGGAGATAGCAAAGATGAATGCACATGCTCTTGCATGGAGACCTTCATTAATAGTCAGAAGTGCAGTTGCATATTTTGAAGAAATATTAAACAAAGAAACAGACATGGCAAAAGCCATTCTTAAGGTACTACCGAAAGAAATGAGAAAGAATTTTTTTGATACAGTACTTGCATTCATGAAACTTAGACAACAAGAAATTAAAATTCAGGCGGACTGCTCATATGAAAATGTCAAATTAGTTCCAACAATCGAAGCAATGTCTACAAGAAGAGACACAAAATTTATTGAGATACTTTACAATATATTTTTGCAGCTGCCTAAACCGTTGCAATTTCAAAAAGAAAATTTTGAAAAATCAGTCAATGATCCTGAGATAATTATCAACACACTTCGATTAAATGACAAAAATGGAGAAATAATAGGATTTTCAAAAGGAGGGCCACTTGAAAAATACAGATTACGTGAAGAAATTAAAGATGAGAATTATGGTTTAGGGAATACAATATTTTTAGAACCCCTAGCATTAAAGATGGGGTATTGGGGACTAAAAGGAGGAAGTGAAATGAGACATATGTTCATCATGCAGGCTCATTCCATGAGATACAAATTTTTGACAAGTTTTGCATTACGTGATGTCATCAGGGCAAGAGTCGATAAAGAGCAAGCAGAGTTTGTTACCCTGTTTGATCCAGAAAGATGGGATTACTATAGAATCGCAATTTAGATTCACCACATGAACAGATCAATAAAAAAATCATTAGAATTATTAATAGAAGGAGATGTTCTTTCGCAAAAAGAATTGAGGAATTTTTATTCAGTGGATTCCAGTTCCTATCAAATTTTTCCAAAGATAATAGTAGTCCCCAAAAATGAAAAAGATGTCATTAATACAATAAATATTGCAAAAAAATTTAAATCATCAGTAACTGTACGAGGTGCAGGCACAGGTCTAGTAGGTAGTGCATTAAACACTGGAATAATACTAGATATGAAAAATTTTAATTCATTAAAAATTAATAGAAATAATGTAACAGTAGGTCCTGGCATCATCAAAGGATTTTTGGATAAAAAATTAAACGAACGCAAAAAATTTTTCCCTCCAAATCCATCAATTGGGTCTTTTTGCTCAATCGGTGGAATGATTGGAAATAATTCTAGTGGGAGTAGGAGTTTAAAATATGGAAGTGTGATTGATAACATAATAGAAATTACTTTTATTGATGGAAATGGAAATAAAATATTACTTCCAAAAAATAAAGAGATTTCAAAGAAAATTCTAGAATTTTCACAGAACATCAACATAGAAAAATTCCCAAATGTGTCAAAAAATTCATCAGGGTATAGAATTGACAAAATCAAATCAATTCAAGATTCCCACAAACTAATCATTGGATCAGAAGGAACATTAGGAATTGTATTGTCAATGAAATTGCAAATAAAAGATAATCCAAAGAAAAGAATTTTGTGTATAGTTGAATACAAATCAATCATAGATGCGTCGATGAATTGTATCGAAATCATCAAAACCAAACCGTCAGCGATAGAGTTTGTAGACAAAACAACTCTAAATCAAATAAATTTTAAATTTTCTCCAAAAACACAATGTCTTCTTTTTGTAGAGTATGATGAAAACATCAATTTGAGTCAAAAAAATTTAAAAATCATAACTACTGGCAAAATTGTCAAAAAACTACTGAAAGATTCAGACATTAGTAGATGGTGGAGATACAGAGATTCATCATTATATTATAGTTTAAAATCAATAAATAAAAAAAAGAGAATCCCACATATTATAGAAGATGCTGCAGTTCCTTTAGAGAAGCTTTCTGAAGTATTCAAGATTCTAAAAAAAATAAATAAAAAATTTAAAACAAAAACCATTGTTTATGGACATGCTGGAAATGGAAATGTACATGTTAGATTAATTTCAGATAGAAGACAATTACAAACAGTTAAAAAAATTGCTATCGAATATTTTGATGAAATTATCAAACTAGGAGGGACCATAACTGCTGAGCACGGAGATGGACTAGCACGCTCAGAATTTATCAAAAAACAATACGGTAAAAAAAATTACAAAATATTCAAAGAGATCAAACATCATTTTGATCCAGAAAATGTACTCAATCCAGGAAAAATCATTTCGATGAAAAGTACAATTATCAAAAATTTAGAAAATTTCTAAATATTTTAATCTAATCAACCAAAATGGTGTAGAAACGCTTTATTATCTAAAAATTGACCAAAAACGCGTGATAGTAAGAATATTGAGTGCGTTGGTTTTAATCACATTTGTGATCAACTTCACTTCGGTATTTGCGTTAACTGAATTAGAAAGAGCAACAATGAATGATCCAAGATTAGAAAATGCATTTGGCCAACCTATCATAGACAATGTAAATGTGAACCAACAAATTCAGATCTCTGCAGACATTACCAACAATCAAGTGAAGTCTCAAAATTTCATATATCTTGTTCAAATAAAAAATGAAAAAGACTTTGTTGTGTCAGTGGGTTGGATAAGCGGTCAATTAACACCAGATCAGAAACTTAGCCCATCACTTTCATGGGCACCAAAAGATTCAGGAGAATTTGTTGCAGAAATTTTCATTTGGGAAGGCCTAGTAAATCATAGTGCACTGACAGAATATTCAAAATTAAAAATCAATGTAAGTTAAAATTGTTGTAAAAAATTTCACGAATATATCAAGTATTTAAAAAATACGAATGATTTATCCCCCAAATGTACTAAAAAATCAACCATTATGAAAAAATTGTTCTAAAACAAAATAATTAAGATCTGAGATTTGCCTATAAGTAAAAAAAGTTCAACAAGTTCTTGCTAATAGAACCTTCAGTCTAATTCAATTATGACAATAGGATATTGTGTAAAGTGCCGAGATAAACGAGATATCGACGGCGCCAAACCGTACACCATGAAAAATGGAAAACCTGCCATCAAGGGCACCTGCCCAACATGCAGTACAACCATTTTCAGAATCGGCAGAGGATAAATCTCTCAAAGGAATTCAATACTGCCATTCATCAGTAAGACCATTCCATAAGTAACGCATTGTGGATGGATCTTTTTCTATTTCTTCCACTATTCTGTTCTTTAATACAAAAAAGAAATTCTCCAAGGCATCAATTCCACCATCAGCATAAAGTTCATGACCAATTTCTGTAATTCTTTTATGTTTTTCAGAGTTCTCTTGTGAGTTTGGATTTTCAAGACAGAATGTCATCAAATCAATTAATTCTTCTTCCAGCATGAAGTCCATGCATAAACGTGAACTCCATATCACATTTAAACTATAATCACGTGATCACATCATTCTTGGTACAGAAAAATCAAAAGAAACCATTTGACCAAAAACTTGCCAAGCTCGCAGTAAAGACACGACAGAATATTATGACATCAATAAACTCATTTTTGCAGTCAGACCTTTTCATAATATCTATGAAGATTTTAAATTAAACCATGTTCAAAATAAAAAATAATCTAATTTTGTCGGGTTTCCCATGTGTCCAACAGAACAGTTTCTCGATCAAATGAGTCCGGATCTATTTTTTGTTTTAAAACTTGTTTCATTGTCACCTAAGGAAATAGTTAGATTAAACAAAGTAATAAGACCAATCTATATAGAACATAGTTTAAAAAACGAAATACAGGCCATAGTTAACGAATTTCATTGATTTTACCTCATAATGATTCTACAAGAGATTCTGAATTACTCTCATAGGCAATATGCTTAAGTTGAATGTTTTGATTTAAGAAACAATAGTTGAATATCTATGAATTTTATTACAAAAAAGGTTTTAGAATTTCAATACAAGAAGTTAGAGGATTCTAAAAAGAGATTGCATCAGCACTTAGAAAAAAGAGAATCTTTGATTAACTCCAACTCTGATTCTAAAAAAGATCTAGAAAAAATAGAAAAATACATTGGAATTTGGAACAAAAATATTCAAAAAATAGAAAAAGAAATCAAAAAGATCGAGGACAAGGAATCATAAATTCCAAACTCAGAGCAGACAAAAGCTTAAGTTAACACAGAATTTAGAAAAACATGATTCCCAAAGGAGACATTCCTGGTGTGTGTGAAGATTGTGGAGAACATATCACATATTTTAAAAAGTCTATGCAAACCCATGCAGAATTATTAAAAAAACATCGGTGCCCAAAGTGTGGGAATTTTGCATTGAAAACATTGAGTACCGATTTGTAATTATAAATAAATATTCTAAACTCAGAGCAGACAAAAGATTAAGTTCAAAATTATCTGATTACAACCATGGTTGATTATGATCATGAGCCTGGTAGATATGAAATAATATCAATTGAATCAGAAATTAGAGAGGGCGTTTTTCACAAAGTTGTAAAAGACTTGGAAACAAGAAAGGCTGTTTCTTGTTCTTGTAAATGTTGGAGTAAGGGAAACAAGCCTTGTTTTGGTATGAGATCTATTGGATTTGATAATTAATAGACTCTAAACTCATTTTATGGATTATGGCATTAGAAAAATCCCTCAAGTTTCACAAGATATGCTACATGCCAGATACACTTGCTAATATGATCTGTTCTTTTAGTGACATATTTGATGAATTCCCCCTTCATTTTATCTAAAATTCACATAAACAAATCAGGTGTGCGTTTGTTCATCGTTTACTTGTCAAAAGTAACCTGATCAGTTATTCATGGCCTGACTAACTAGAGTCACTTTTGAGTAACCAGGGTTATTACAAAAAATAGTCTCTCCTATTCCAAAATTCTCCATCTTGGATCCCATGTCCTCCGCTGTCTAATCTACCAAACAGTTCTAGATACCCCTCACAATCTGGAAGTTTACCTGTAGATAAAACTCAAGTAGAGTAAAAGAAGATGCATTGAGGAGACTTGACAGCTGGACATGATGTTCAATTTTTTTAAAATTAATTGTCGAGAATTATTTTATAGTAATTATGTATAATTTGTATGGTGAAACAAAAAAACATTGTAATTTTTAGCATTGCTATCCTGCTGCTAGGAACAATCAGTACAGCTTCAGGAGAGGAAAACAAACCATCGGATACAGAAAACACGTTACTGAATATGATTTATTCTTACGCTGGAGTTATTGTTTTGGCGTCAATTATTACTGTAATGGTCGTAATTCTAAAAACTCCTACGAAAAACAATCCATGCGCAACTGAGTACTGGGAGAAAAGAGATGATGGTGCTTCATACACTCATAGTTCATCATAATTTTTCACAATAAACCTAGACAGAGTAGAACATAGCCCATGCAAAATCCCGTTTAGTTTCCTTTAGAGTGTCAAACTCAGGGGGTAGTGGTGGACTTTGTTCTTGAATAGATTAACAGATTATCAAACTTAAGTATGTCTATAGATTCATGCTAAAAACAAGCAGACTATTTAAAAATTTTTTAGAAAATATTGAAAATATTTTAATCTTCTTGGTATTTCTCATATGAAGATTTAGAAATCTAGTTTTATCCAGGGTGTGCAATTACACTGATTACAACAAATTTGTTTAATTTTAGATTAATAATTTTTGAACATCCACAATTTTCCAGAGTATATTTCAAAACATATGATTTAGAAAGTAAAGAGATGCAAATGAAATAATTTCTTAATGGCAGACGAGTATGAATAAATGCAATAATAATTTTTGTGTCAGGATTTTTTTTAAGATATTTTTGATTGTATGAAAAATCATTAAATTATGAGATTATCAAATCGACAAAAATCAAATTAGTATAACGTTCTTCAGATATTTCAAGTGTTTTATCCATAATTGATAACAACCAAAAATATCAATACTGATAATATATGACATATTTCAGAACATATGCATTGTTTGGCATTATTATCCACCATAAGACAAACAATGAATAGATATTCACAATGTCATGTTACATAAGATAATGTCTCTATAAAGTGAGATGTTACTCTCCAACAAATTCACCCCACTGCCGTCCTAGTTTAGAGATAACTCGAAAAGCTAATCTATCGATATTAATATTAGATTCTGCAATTAGCATTATTACTTTATCGTAAATTGGAAAACTCATTATTACAACATGTTCTCTACGTGACGCAGAATATTTTACATGTCCCAATTCTTCATCAAATTTTTTTCTCTTTGCAACTCTAGATGCAAGTTCCTTGCAAACAGAATGTAGTTTTTCGTCAGTTAGTCTTACTGTCATTCCAGGTTTATAGCCTCCTGCCAATAAAGTTCCAAACTCATCTAACAAACCAGCATATCTAATTTCATGATCATCTAAAATTTCCTGACATTTTTGCTCGTATTCTGAGATATCCAATTTTTTTTCATGCATGATATTGGTAATTCAAAAATCCACTATATTTTTTTAAACCGTTTTTATTCTTTGATACTATTTGTCAAATTATCTAAATAATAGTTTATTTTCCATTATTTTATTTTGTTGGCAATCAACAAAGTCAATATTAGAATAGAAACAAAACTGCAAGAAACATAATGATTCGTTTAAGATGCTCTCACAAAATGAATTTATTTTTGAGAAGTTCAGAAATCAAATAAATGTTTCAAGTCAGATTTAACCAAAATTGTAGTTAAAAAAAGAGAGAGTTATTTTAAGCGTCGATATATCTCTTTGAATTCAAGCGATAGATTGTATGAAATGTTTAAGAGATGAGTGAGTTGATTCATAGATGTTTTACCATGTCCCAATTGTCTTAACAGAGTTAGTGCTTTTTGAGGTGAACTAACTGAAAGAGGGTTTTGGCCAGACCATGATTTAAAAGCACCTTCCACATCCAAGGAAAAATTCAAAACAAATTCTTTCCAATTGGACATGGATTTTAGAGCCTTTTCATTCAATAGTACATGAGACAATTCACGGAATTCATTTTTTCTGTCAGCATATAACATTTCAAGTGCTTCTTGAATTTTTTTTTCTTCGTATCGTTCAGTGTTTAACATATACATTCCAGAAATACTCATAATTCATTAATGACGCCATAAAAGATAAATCAAGTAGTTAATTCTCTGAAAAGTTGTTAAAAAAATTCGATAAAAATTAACATATGTAAAGAATTTAAAAAATAAGAGAGGGGGTTCATTGGAATGGGTCAATAAATGGACAGTTTACAATATGGTCACTATCCATTGGACGTGCAATACCAATGTCGATCAAACCAGCTTCTTTGTATGCATTCATATCATCAATGGTTTCTAATAGCTGAGCATTTTCAGGATTTTCCCATCCAATCATAAAGATTCTCCACATGGGAGAATAATTTGCATCACCGGGAGCTCCTGCTGCAATTCCAGGTTGGAATCCCAAAGGCCCAGTACCTGTTAAACCATTTTTAAACTGATACAAGTCTACTGCTGCTGAATTTGCAATCAAGCTTGCAGATGTAGGCGTACTAACAACACCCATCATTCCAGCAGGGCCACTAGGAGTAGCATCTGTTACAATGTAATAGATTGTTCTACCATCCGGACCCCATCCACGATGAGCAATGAAAGTGACATTCATCTCTTCTGTATCAATATCAAGAACCTGACCACCACCATAGGGGGTCATATCAGTCAAAGTTTTGTCTTCTTTAACCATCATCTGACCTCCAGGCCAAACAATTTGAGGCATGTTCAAAACAACATTAACTGGGGTCAATGTAATTTCTCCATTGTCAGCTGCTCCCATAATCATTGTGTCGGAATCAAGTATCCTTGGAGTTACATCTTCATTCCATGTTACATGGACATGTGAGGTTAATGCACTGTATACATCTGCTTGTGCAGGGGTACTTGTGAAAACTTCACCTTGAAACCCATGTACACCATCACCTTCTATTCCATTGGTAAACATGTATGTTTTTGAAAGTGCCTCTTCAGGAGCATTCTTTAACAAAGGAGCAAGTTCAACTTGCCAACCTTGGTTTTTTGTAATGATTTCTGCATGTGTAGGATCACTAGAATCAGTGATGATAAAATAAACATCTTCACCATTGTAATATCCTTGATGTAATGGAATTGTTGCTGGAACATTTGCTCTTGATAATCTAAGTACAGAACCCAAGTCAGCTTCAGTCATTTTATCTTCAGAAGATTTATCACTCATCTCCCCTAGAGGGACTTCATGACTTGTGTCTTCTGATGTAACTGGTGCTACAGGATTTGAACTACCTCGATCTGCATTCCATGCGGCTTTACCACCTGGATAATCAGAACATAGTTGCAATCCACAAATGTTAGTACTAGAACCATACTTTGATGTTCCAACACCTTGACCTTTTACAGCCTCAGCATTTGTGAAATAATCAGTTCCTAATCCTGCTGTAAACAAGGGGAGAATTGCAAGAAGTGCAATGTATCTTAGACTCTTGTTCATTGAATAAAAAGTGAAATTTTACTTTAAAAGATTTTGCCCAAATCAGACATAGATCATATTGGAAGTTCTTCAAATCGATTTTCAACATAATCCCAATTTACAACATTCCACCATGTTTTGACATAATCAGATCGTCTGTTTTGATATTTAAGATAATACGCATGTTCCCAGACATCTAAACCTAATAATGGTGTTTTTTGAACAGTCCACGGACTATCCTGATTTTGGGTTGTGATGATTTCAATTTTATTGTACGTTTGATTAAAGACTAGCCAACACCAACCACTTCCTTGAATTGAAATTGCCTTCTCTAAAAATATTTTTTTAAAACTCTCAAAATTATTAAAATAAACATCGATCGCATTTTCTAATTTTCTAATGGGTTTACCTTCTCCACCAGGAGTCATAGTTTCCCAAAAGAGTCTATGATTTTCAAATCCGCCACCAAAAAAATTGATATCATTGCGTCCAAATTCAGGAATGGATGTTAATTCAGAAAGAATTGATGATATGTACTTTGGATGAGATGCAGCTCCAATCTTTTCAAGAGATTTGTTTAATCCATCAACATATGTTTGATGATATTTTTGATGATGAATTTTCATAGTTGTTGTATCAATGAATGGCTCTAGTTCATCATATTCATAAGGTAGTCTTGGGAGTTCATATCGCACCACATGTCAAATTTTTATCATCCACATATATTCTTGAATAATAAAATTAATTTGAAAGGATGATTAATCGCCATGGAGAATAAATAAAATGCGAAAATTGGGAACTATTGATTTGGAGATATTACATTTAGCCATGACAGAAAATGGAACATTTGATGAGACTAATCTCGAGAATTCTGAATTAAAGAGATTAGGAGTAGGAAAAATTTTAGATTCTTTGGCATCATTAAAAGATAGAAAGTTCATTTCTTTAAACAAAGATGGGTCATTCTCCATTACAGAACTTGCCAGAGAAATTCTTTGGAATGACAAGGTTCCAATTTGGGCTAAAATACTACGTCTACTTCAAATAAAATCATGCAACATGAAACAGATTACAGACATTCTTAGAATGTCAGAGAAGGAAGTTTTAGAGGATTTGGAAAAGCTAAGAAGAAATCAATTTATTCTGATGTCACCTCAAAGACAAGAAGACAAGATAGTTAGAATTTATGAAATAATGGCGGAAGGAATAGCAGAAATAGACAGAACAGAAAACATAGGATTTGAGAGCACCACATTTTCAGATCCACCACCAGATACAGAAATCATCAGTCTTATTGATGAGATTTTCAAAATAGTTCAAGATTCTCATTTGAAGCAATCAGAGAAAAACTCAATTACTGGAAATCTTTCTACATTAAAGTCCAAATTAGGAATTTGATTATTTAGAACGAATCTTATCTTGAATTTGTGCCAATATGAGTTCGGCTTTATCCTTGTTTTCATAATTGTCAGATGATTCGTCCATGATTTCATCAATCTCATAGCTCTTATCTACCAAGATATTTGCCACATGATCATCTAGAGTTCCTGCTCCTATCAAATAATATGCAAATACAGTATTTTTCTGACCAATTCTGTGGAGTCGGTCTTCTGCTTGTCTGTGAATTGCAGGACTCCAATCAAGTTCTGCAAAAATAACATATTTTGCTTTAGTCAAATTTATTCCCACATTTCCAGCACGGATACCTGCAATCATTAGTTTTGATTCTCCCTTTTGAAATTTATCTATTTGATCCTGTCTAAGTGAATCAGATTGTCCACCAATAATTGAAACGGGTGAAAATTCTTCTAGACTCTCATTAAGAAGTTTATGAATCACCTTATGATGACAAAATACCACGACACTTTCCTCAATTTCCATAATATTTTTAACAAAGTTGATTACGTGTGGAAGTTTTGCAAGTCCTGCAATCTGCCTTTCACTTTGAATTGCTCTGTGATAGGATGCAGATTTTGAAAATTCAGTTTCGGCAATTTTTTGTTCTTCTTCAAGCTTCTTCCAAATTTTATCAAGTTCTTCAAGATAATAATCAGTATCAGCTGCAATGACTTCTTTGTAACGTACTTTATCTTTTAGTTCTTTTAATACATCAGACTTTTTTCTTCTAAGCATAACATGTTTTTGTAATTCATTTCTAAGAGATGCCCGTTTATTTTCCAAAAC
>JAOUNB010000014.1 GCA_029881195.1 Candidatus Nitrosopumilus sp. | reverse complement strand
CACATCAGCACTGCAGGTGGTGCACTTGTCTTGTATCTTACTGGAGACAAGCTTCCGATGATAAAGGCGCTAGAGGCAGCAGCTGCCAAACACAGATCTAAATAGAAGATTTACACGAAGAGTTAGGACAGATTCTTTCTTCAGAAGGTCCAAGATAGATATCATTGTTACAAGAATTGCAATGCAATTTTTCAATTGGATCAAATAATTTCATCCATATCGTAGTAAAGTTCTGGGCAATGTTTCTTACAAGACCAGAATCACAAATTTCGTTAAAAAAGGATTCAGTGTCATCAATTATCCAAGAAGGATCAAGATCACCATTTTTTTTTATAATTTCAAAAATTTCATCATTTGTAAATTTACCATCAGGATCATTGAATTTTTCAAAAATTATTTTTCGTATTTGCAATGAAATGGGTATTGTGGGAATAAAGTCACTCATATTAGTACAGATTTGCTGCCTCTTCTTTTAGTTTATCTACATCAGAGGCATCTTCCAAATTCTTTCCAATATAGGTATAAAGTGCAGATTTTAGCACTTTTAGAGAAAGCAAGGCACATTTTATCCTGACTGCCTGAAGATGTTCTAGGCCCAATTCACTTAACACGTCATTTTTTTCTATGGCTCTTGCTTCATCAAGGGTTTTACCCTTTGTAATTTCAGTTAGTACAGAAGAGCAAGCCATACAAATTGCACACCCTTTTCCATGAAATTTGATATCCGTCACTTTGTTATCATCAATTTTCATATCAATGTCTATGCTATCACCGCATAACGGATTTGAATCATGAAAAGTGACATCATGGTTTTCAATCTCCCCATAATTAATTGGGTTTCTGGAATAATCCACAATCATTTCGTGATAAATATCTGCATTCCCGCTCATAGTTTAAACACCCTTGCCACAATTTTTAATGAATTTACCAGAATATCAATGTCTTCTTTAGTATTGTAAATGTAAAAACTAGCCCTTGATGTTGCTGCAACATTTAGTCGCTCCATCAATACTTGTGCACAATGATGTCCGGAGCGCACTGCAATTCCCTCTTCATCAATAATTTGGGCAACATCATGAGGATGCACGTCTGCAAAATTAAATGAGATCACACCACCACGTTTTGACATGTCTTTTGTGCCATAGATATGAAGTCCTTTGACTTCAGATAATTTTTCCATGGCATATTTTGTTAGTTCAATTTCATGCTCCCTTATATTGTCCATTCCAATTTTCGTAAGATAATCAATTGCAGATCCTAACCCCACAACATCTGCAATGTTCGGAGTACCTGCTTCAAATTTGTATGGCAAGTCATTCCAAGTTGTTTCGTATTTGTGAACTTCGCGAATCATATCCCCACCGCCATGAAATGGCACCATGGTTTCCAAAACAGACTTTCTAACCCACAAGACACCAATTCCAGTTGGACCTAACATTTTGTGTCCAGAAAATGCAAAAAAGTCACATCCCAGTTTTTCAATGTCAACTTTCATGTGAGGTACTGCTTGAGCACCATCAATTAGTGTAAGAACACCCGCGGCCTTGCATTTTTCAATGATTGCTTCAGCATTAGTTATAGTTCCAAGCACATTTGACATTAGACTAAAGGTTACGAGCTTGACTTTGCCTGTTGCAAGATATTTATCAAGATCATCTAAAATTAATTCGCCATTATCATCCATTCTAATATATTCTAATTTAGCACGTTTCTCTTGAGTTACAAGCTGCCATGGTACAATGTTGCTATGGTGTTCATATTCAGTGGTCACTACAATATCACCTTCGCTGATGTGAGGTCTGCCCCACGCATATGCAACTAGATTAATTGCTTCCGTTGTACCTCTAACAAAAATAATTTCTTGGCGATTTTGAATGTTAATGAAATTTGCAATTTTATCTCTGGTTGCCTCATATGCTTCAGTAGCTTCTTCAGCTAGTGCATATACTGCTCTGTGGATATTGGCATTATGGTTTTGATAGTAATCGGTAATGGAATCAATTACCTGATTTGGTTTTTGTGTGGTAGACGCATTATCAAGATAAACAAGTTTTTTGTTATCCCTAACAGTTCTTTGAAGAATTGGAAAATCTTTTCGTATATTTTCAAATAGTGATTCTGTACTTTGCATATCTTAAAGCTCCACGTAAATTTCTTTGTCATCTATTTTAACATTGTATACTTTAAGAGGAATTTCTGCAGGAAGATTTTGAGGTTTGCCATTCTCTAAATTGAAAACAGAGAGATGTAATGGGCATCTTACACCTTCATCACTTAGAAAACCTGTAGAAAGATCGGCATCAGCATGAGTGCAGATTAAGTCAGTTGCATGAATTTTTCCTTTAACGTTAGCCAGTAAAAGTTTTTTATCATCATGTACAAATCCGAAAAGTTGTCCTTCTTTTACCTGCTCCAGATTACAGGCTTTAATCCATTCTGACAAAACTATCACCGATACTTGTAGTGCTGCTCAATTTCAGAGTCTTCGTTATAACGTGTCTCTTCTACTTCAATAAATTTAGCTAATTCAGCATCGGTGTTTATAGTTAGTTCGCGGTTTTCCCATTTGGATTCAATAAGATATGCAATCCATGCCCTTACTTGGAATGACATTTTTCTTGAAAGTGGTTCCAAAAAGCCCTCAACAATTGTCCTTTCTGCCTCTTCGTGAGTAAGGCATCTAGTTTTAAGGTAGAATATTTGCTCTTCATCAATTTGTGCAACAGATGCGGAGTGTGTGGCCTTTACATCATTTGTGAATATCTCCAATCCAGGAATTGCATCAGATTTTGCATCTTTATCCAAAAGAATAGAGCGGCCAGACAAAAATGAATTTGATTTTGCGGCATTTTCTTTGATTCTAATCATTCCTTTAAAGAGAGATTTGGATTTGTTTCTAAGAATTGATTTTTCAACAACCCTTGCATCAGTGGATGGACTTTCATGGTTTACATTAGTTTGGATGTCAAAGGATTGTTCGTCATTTCCAAATATCACTTCAGAATCATTTGCAGATGCGCCACTTCCATTAAGAAAATAATCAATCTTGTATCTAGATAAAACAGAGCCAAACAGTCCAGAATACCAATTTACTTTGGCATCTTGTGCCAAATCAGTTCGTCTTGTAGAAAAGTTTACTGTATGTTGATCCATCAGTTGCAAGGTTGTAACATCTAACTGTGCATTTGCTGCAAGATTTGCATTTAGTAACTCAAGATATGCCGGTTGTTTTTCAGTTTTAGGGGAATAGATTTCTTGAACAACTGTAGCTTTGCTGTTTTCATCTGCAAAGATAATATTTCTAGCAATAGTGGAATTGCCGTCTTCGGAGAGACATGCTAAAAAGTGAATTGGTTTCTCTAGGACGAGATTACGTGGGATGTGAATAAATATCCCTGAATTAAAGGCAGCATTGTTTAGGGCAGTGAATTTGTCATCATTTGAGTTTGAAGCTTCTAGGGATCTTTTTACCAGGTCAGGATTATTCTTAATTGCATCAGAGATTGAAGAGACTACAAGTCCTTTTGATTTTAGTTCATCAGAGACATTGATTTTGTGAACGTTTGTTCCGATCTGTATAATACATGTTTCATTTTCTAATTCACTTAATCTTTTGTTTAGGAAACTTGGAATTGTTTGAGCAGTAGATGTGGAGAGCAATACTTTTTCTGGATCCATTTTTTTAGCATCAGTGTATTTGTTGTATAGAGGAGACATTTCAAGTGGAAGACTATCATAAATGGACAAGGAATTCTTCCGATAATCTTTGAGCCATTCAGGTTCGTTTCTTGATGAAGAAATCTCATCAATATGACTAGTGTTGATTTTTGACAGTGTTTCTTGAGACATTTTTAATCAAAGTAAAATTGGGAATTATCCCACAGAGTCATCCATCTCTAGTTTGATTAGTCTGTTCAGTTCTACTGCATATTCCATTGGGAGTTCTTTTGTAAATGGCTCCATAAAGCCATTAACAATTAGTGAGAGCGCTTCCTCTTCAGTGAACCCTCTAGTCATCAAGTAGAAGATTTGCTCATCCCCGATTTTTCCAACTGTTGCCTCGTGGGTAATTGTTGCATCTTCCTGATTGATTTCCATGTATGGATATGTGTCAGTCTTGGAGGTATCATCTAACAGTAATGCATCACACCTGACAGTGGCTTTAACATTTGTAGCACCTTTTGCCACGTTTAGTAGTCCACGGTAAGTTGAACGTCCATCTAGTCTGCTTACTGACTTTGATGTTATTTTAGAAGTGGTGTTTGGTGCAAGATGAACCATTTTAGCACCTGTATCTTGGTGTTGCCCTTTTCCTGCAAATGCAATGGAGAGTGTTTCACCATATGCTCGCTCACCCATAAGATAGATTCCAGGATACTTCATTGTTAGTTTACTTCCAATGTTTCCATCAATCCATTCCACTGTTGCACCTTCATATGCATAAGCACGTTTTGTAACTAAATTGTATACATCGCTACTCCAATTTTGGATTGTCGTGTATCTTAGCTTGGCGTCTTTGTGCGCAACCAACTCTACAACTGCAGAGTGAAGCGATTCTGAAGAATAGACAGGAGCAGTACATCCTTCAATGTAGTGAACTTCTGAGCCTTCATCGGCAATGATCAGTGTCCTTTCGAATTGACCAATGTTTTCAGCATTAATTCTAAAGTATGCTTGTAGAGGCATGTCAACTTTGACACCTGGTGGAATGTAGATAAATGAACCACCACTCCAAACTGCACTGTTTAGTGCTGCAAATTTGTTGTCCTCTGGAGGAATGATTTTACCAAAGTATTTCTTGAAAATCTCAGGATGTTCTTTGAGGGCTGCATCAGTATCCAAGAATAAAACACCTTGTTTTGCCAAGTCTTCTCTCAGGCTATGATACACAACTTCGGATTCATATTGTGCACCTACACCTGCTAGGAATTTCTTTTCAGCTTCTGGAATCCCAAGTTTGTCAAATGTTTTTTTGACATTATCTGGTACATCATCCCAGTTCTTTTCTACTTTGTCAGATGCCTTTGCATAGTAGTAGATATTTTGGAAATCAATAACGCTTAGATCTCCACCCCAAGTTGGCATTGGTTTTTGCATAAAAATTTCAAAAGAGCGTAATCTAAAATCAAGCATCCATTGTGGTTCATCCTTCATCTTGCTGATGCTAATCACGGTTTCCTTAGACAGGCCTTTCTTGCTAAGGTGAACATAGAGTTCTGTAGAGTCTTTAAAATCATATTTGGAATAATCCATGTCGAGGTTTTCAGTTGCCATGTCCACCATAACCCCGTTATATTATAAATACATGAGGAAAAATAGGCATAGCTAAATAGCTCTAGCTAAACTCGGGAGTTTGGCCAAAGATCAAGATGTGAGACTGTTATTTGGAGTTATACCGAACATGTATTGACAGATATTACAACCAATGAGTTACAAAATATTCTTACAAAGAAATTTGAAAGATAATGGTTTAGATTTGAACAGGGAGAGAGTCTAATGCGTGGTAATGCATAAGAGAAGAGGGTAAGAAATTACAATTGCAAAAATTACAGTTCAGAATTTATCAGAGTACTGTTTGAGTCAATTACATCCATTCAAAATTTAATTTTTTTAAAGAAAACATATTCTCATTATTTAAGAAAATATGTTAAGTTCTACTTGTAGAAATCCAGGGTTTGATGATTTCTTTAATTTTTTTACAATCTTCCAAATATGCTTCTACATCGTGGTTTAGAGATGACAGTTCTTCGTATTCATACATTTCTGAATGAATGTTTAATCTAGTAAGTAACAACCAATATTTTCGTGACAAAGACGCTCCAAAAATTTTCATTAATTCAAGGAGTCCTAATTCTAGATTGAGTCTAGCATAAGCCATATCATAATCTTGTTTCATATTATTCCTCCAAATGTTTGCTTGATTTTGATCAGATTCTTTTAATAAATTAGCATACATTTTTTTGGATTGTTCTAAAGATCTAATAGTCATGTTTAATTTCCTATCTAGAATAAAGGACCCATCTCCCCTAATTTCATCTCTAATTGTTGCTTCTTCATTGACTGTTTTTTGAACTTCTTTGGTTAACTCTTCTAAATTGCTAGTGATGGTTTTAACCTCTTGAGTAATTTTTTCATTTTCTTTATTCCATTTTTTAGATAATATGTAAACGGTCCATGTTATCATTGTAGCAAATCCAATTTCCAAAACTAATGTGGTGGCATTAAGTAGATCTGTTTTAGGCGTAATCCAAACAAAGTTTACTATACTAGCAACAATAAAAGTAAAAAACATGACGATTATCCACGAAATGGGTAAACGTTTGATTGCTTTGTCTGTTCTAGATTTACTCACAAAAAAAATATTAATTTTATGAACTTAAGCGTATTGGAAAAAATAAAGAGTTACTAAGTATAGAAAGACTATAACTTGGACAAAAACTATTTTGAAATTCCATTAGATGATATTAAAGAAGGCGTATCTCTATGTTTTAGGAAATCCCATGCGTTTACAGTTAATGCGAGATTACTGAATAATAGAAATCAAGATCCAGACATTGTTTCGGCTTTACTAGTAAGTGCTATAGAAGAATTAGGTAAAGGGTTATTTCTAAAAGAACTTCACGAAAAAGGAACTATTTTAATCCCTAAAGAGGTTTTTGGAAAGGGTTTCGATACACATACTAAAAAAATTCAAAGAGGAATGACTGAATTAAAAGAAAAGTCACTTCTTCATCCAAAATTTTTTGAAATTCTTTCGGATAAAAATACAAAATTCAATCCTAATGGAAGTATAATCTACTCAGAACAACAACTTTCACAAGAAGAGATTTCTGAAATGTTTCAAACTAGAGGAGGTACAGGTAAAGATTCGTGGTTCTACTATAAAACCCGATTAGATCAGAACAAAAAATTTCAATTGTTTTATGTAAATTGGAATGATGATGAAAAGAAATGGGAATATGGGATGTGGAATACTGATTACCAAATTAAAAACCTGTTAAACAAACTGGAAAATTTTCTTATGATTTATCATAATACTGACAATGATTACAGT
Source organism: Candidatus Nitrosopumilus sp. (assembly GCA_029881195.1). Classification (GTDB taxonomy): domain Archaea; phylum Thermoproteota; class Nitrososphaeria; order Nitrososphaerales; family Nitrosopumilaceae; genus Nitrosopumilus. The sequence continues at coordinate 19,174 of JAOUNB010000014.1, read as the reverse complement.
TTTGAATATTCATGAACTAAAAATACATTCAATTTGATTTTAAGCAAATCTCGAACATATTACATATTTTGATCTTAGGAATGTCTTTTAGAGAATGTATTTTTCTTAAATTTATACAACAATTTGGCTTTTTCGTTCAATTTATTCACATTTGTTGTATGCTATTTGAATTAGATTTCTCTTCATCTTCAAATTCATCATCGCCAAAATCAAATTCTGATGTTCCAGTAAAATGAAATTGAATTAATTCATTGAGCCACTCATTTATTGTGCAACATGACTTGTTGCATCTTTCAATTAGTTTCGTATGTGTTTTATTTCGGATTCTCGCTGAAACTATTTTTGTCATGGTGTATTGTAATAAACTTGAAGTTCTTGCAATGTAACATGTGTTTCAAATTTTCCTGATGAAGAAATATCATGATTTATTCTGAATGGCGTAACGGAGTACAAGTAATTATCCAAAACACCACATATGACAAGAGCATAGTAATTTTTGTACTCTACAATTCAACAGAGATTAACGAATCAATCAGATTACAAAGCAAGCGTGTTTTTCATCGCATCAAATGCTCCAGCAACAGTATGAACTTGAGATACGATATTTTTGACATTGAATTTTTTTAACTCATCTGAAGTGAACGGACCAATGGAGACTACAGATAGTTTTGCTAGATTTTCAAGTAATTTGTCGTTACTGTAATCTTTTGACATTATCTCAAAGAATCCACGTACAGATGATGCACTTGTAAACACTATACCGTCCACCTTATTCTTAGAGAACAACTCTCTGAATTCATTCCATTGTGTTGTATCCCTGAATGCGCAAACATCATAGAGATGAATTTCTAGCACATCAATTCCAATTTTGTTTAAGAGTTCTTTGAGAAATGGCGTAGATGCGCCACTGCGTGGAACAATCACTTTTTTCCCAACTGCATTGATTTGCGTGAATTCCTCGCCCACCCCAACTGACGAAAAAGTAGTTGGTTGAAGGTTTACCTTGATTCCTTCATTTTCAAGTGCTATTGTTGTTTTTGGACCAACAGACATTACCATAGTATTTGCAACAGCTAATTGCAGTTTATCTAATTTGCCAACATGTTTTGCAGTATCAAAGAGTAGCTTGACTGCTTTTGAGCTCATAAAGACAGAATAATCAGGATTGTATTTCTCAACAGATTCTAAAAATTCATCAACTATTTTTTCGCCCTTACTTACAAGTTCAATCGTAGGTAATGGCAGGGGCTTTGCATGATTTTGTTCAGCAAGTGAGATGAATTCAGCGGCATCATCCTTAGAACGAGTTATGGCAATGATTTTTCCATCAAGCATTATTTCCACCCAATAGTATCAGACAAATCAACGACATTTCCAATTATGATGTTTGTTGGAGGAGTAATTTTGTTTTCCTTGACTTTTTTTGCAATGTTTGTAACAGTCCCCTTGATCATTTTTTGGCTAGGAGTAGTTCCGTTTTGAATAACAGCAACGGGTGTATTCTTGTCCATACCCCCAGCTATAAGTTGTTTGCAAATAACATCAATTCTTGAGAGTCCCATCATTATCACAATGGTATCAACTGACTTTGCAAGTCTCTTCCACTTTACAATCTCTTGTTTTTTTTCAGGATCTTCGTGTCCTGTAACAAAGACCACAGATGATGCATGCTTTCTATGAGTCAGAGGGATGCCAGCATACGTAGCAGAGCCAATTCCAGAGGTAATCCCGGGAACAATTTCATATTTTATTTTATTTTCTTTGAGAAACTCTGCTTCCTCGCCACCTCGTCCAAAGATTATAGGATCTCCACCTTTTAGTCGGACAACATTCTTCTTGGATTTTGCATATTTTACCATTAGATCATTTGTGGTGTCTTGATGGGTAGTGTCATCGCCTACTGCTCTGCCAACGTAAATTTTTTCGGCAGATTTTGGAATCATTGAAATTATTTTTTTGCTGACCAGCCTATCATACAAAACAATGTCTGCCTTTTGGAGCAATTCAACTGCACGCAGTGTAATTAATTTATGATCTCCAGGGCCTGCTCCAACAAGATACACTTTTCCAGTCATGATTTATTCCATTCCTCTACTTTTTCTCTCCAATTTAATGCAAGATCATTTACGCCTTTCTTTTGTAGTTCTTCTCCAGCACTTTTGCCAAGAGACTTTGGATCATTTTTGTTGCCAGTTTTACTTACATGCAATGATTGCTTTCCATCAACAGAAAATGCAGATACGGTTAATGTCATCTCAGTACCATCTGATTTTGCATATGCACCTAGAGGAAACCTGCAACCAGAATCTACATAATCAGATAATGCTCTTTCTGCCTCAATTTCCAATCTAGAATCTGCATCTTCAATTTTTTTTAGCATGGAAATTGTATTTTCATCATCCATCCTAGCTACAATTGCAATTGCTCCTTGTCCAGGGGAGGGGGAAAAATCATCTATTGCTAGTGGAGAGAACTTTACATCAACACCCAACCTTGAGATACCAGCTTGTGCAAGAACTATTGCATTAAAATTCTCTCCAGATGCTTTTCTTATCCTTGTTTCAATGTTCCCCCGTATTGGTTTGACTGTAACATCAGGCCTAATTCTTGAAATCTGAACTGCACGTCGAAGTGAGCTGGTCCCAATTACTGCCCCTGCCTTGATGGTTTGCAAAGATGAACCGTCTGATGAAATAAAGACGTCATTTACCGCTTCACGTTTTGGAATAGATGCAAGGATTAAACTCTCATCTAACTCTGAAGGTACATCCTTTAGACTGTGTACTGCAAAATCAACTTCTTTTTGTGAAACTGCTCTGTCAACTTCTTTTTCAAATATTCCTTTCTGATTTATTGTAAATAACGGTCTAGAATCAGTGTCCCCTTTTGTAGTAATAGACTTAATTTCATATTCACAGTCAGGATTTGCTTTTTTTAGTTCTGAAATGACCCAGTTTGTTTGTGCAATGGATAGTTGACTACCTCTTGCACCTACAGTGTATTTCATCTTTTCACCGATTTTAGTGCTGCATCATATGCATCAAGTGTTTTGTTTAAATCATTTTCAGTGTGAGCATCAGACAGAAAAACCACTTCAAACTGCGAAGGTGCAACGAAGATACCTTTTTTCAGTAACATTCTAAACATTTTTTGAAATTTCTTAGAGTCTGCTTTTTTAGATGTCTCATAATTAGTTACAGGTTTGTTTGTAAAGAAAATCTGAAACATTGATGCTGTAAAGTTGATTTGGTGTGGAATATTCATGTCAGTGGCCATATCATCAAGTGCAGTAGTAAACAATAGATTGAATCGTTCCAGTTTGGAATAGAGTTTGTTTTTTAGTTTGTTTATTGTCTTAATTGATGCAAGCGCAGCACTTACAGAGATAGGATTTCCTGCAAAAGTACTTGCTTGATAGACTTTACCTCCAGGAGACAACAAATCCATAATTTCTCTTCTGCCACCAACAACTGCAATTGTAAATCCGTTGCTCAAGGCTTTTGCCAATGTAGTGATGTCAGGTTTTATTCCAAAATGTTCCTGAGCCCCTCCAGGGGCTACTCTAAATCCGGTGACAACTTCATCAAAAATTAGTGGAATGTTGTTCTCTTTAGTAATTTTTCGCAAATCATAAAGGAAATTCTTTTCAGGCAGAATCAAACCCATATTAGCCAAGATTGGCTCCACAATGACTCCTGCAACATCTTTATTTTTCTGAATTGTCTTTTGAAGATCTTCAATGTTGTTATATTGTACAACCAAAGTATTTTTTGACACTTCGTCCAACCCACCATCTGAAACTGAGATACCATTATGGGCAGAGCCAGATCCGGCTTTTACCAGTACGGAGTCATGTGCGCCATGATAACATCCTTCAAATTTAATGATCTTTTTCTTTTTTGTAAACCCGCGTGCCAATCTAATCGCAGTCATTGTTGCCTCACCTCCAGTGTTTACCAATCTGACTTTGTCAATTGACGGAAAGTTTCCAATGATTAGTTTTGAGAGTTCAATTTCAGATTCTGTTGGAGTACAGTACAACGTTCCCTTGGAGAGTTGATTTGAGACAGCATCGATAATCTCTTTTCTTCTATGCCCCAAAAGTAATGCTCCATACCCATTACAAAAATCAACATACTTTTTGTTTTCAGCGTCCCAGATGTGTGCACCGTTTGATTTTTTTGTAAAGAAAGGATATGGTTCAAAATACCTAACAGGACTATTGACTCCTGAAGGAATGACTTTTTTTGCATTTGAGAATAATTTTGAATTAGTCATCAACATAGACTAAACTAGGTCATTATTATTCGTAAAAGAATGGTTTTTAGGCACAAACAGGTTAACCCGAGATACTCAAGATTTTTCTTGATTTCTTTGTATCTCAAATTTTTTCCTAAACAAAAACGCAACAATAATTGTTCCAACATAAGGAGCACTCCAATAAAGCCACAAATCATTTATCATTCCAGATAACAAGGCAGGTGCAAGTGCTCTTGCCGGATTCATTGATGCGCCAGAGATAGACGCCAAAAAAAAGATATCCAGACCAACCATGCCACCAATTGCGATTCCACTAAATCCTTTGAGTCCCTTTGTATACACTACAGCAAAAATCACTGCCATGAGTAATGCAGATGCTAAAACTTCTACTGGAAATATCAAAAATAGTGAATAGTCATAGTTTGGTGCATTAGCACCAAGGTTTGCATCTTTTCCAATAAATGTCATGACAAACAAAGAACCGAGTATCGCACCAATAATTTCAGCTGCAAAATACCAAATGATTTGTATTTTCGAAATATGACCTGTAATGTAGTATCCTATGGTTACAGCAGGATTAAAGTGAGCAAGGGAGATTTTACCAAAGGAATAGACACCGATAATTAACGCAATGAATGGAGTAACAGCTGCAAACCATATTCCATATGGACTGCCAATTTGAACATCATATACTATTGATCCTGTAGCAAAAATTACAAGTATGAAAGTACCAATTAATTCTACGATAAAGATTTGAAGGTTAGAATAGGCCATATTATTCATCTAATTTTTTAATGAGATTCAAGACTTTGTTTTTAATTTCATCTCGAATCTTCCTTATCTGCTCAATATCCTTGTCTTTGGGATCAGAAATATTCCAATCAATTACATCATCTACAAATAATGCAGGACATGATTCTTTATCCATACAGCCCATATTGACAGTAACAGATTGAACAATCATTTCATTTGTCAACTCTTTTGGTTTTTGTTCAGTTATGTCAATTCCAATCTCTTTCATCACATCAATTACATGTGAATTTAATTGCGATTGAGGTTTGGTTCCGGCACTAATCACATCAAACTGGGGAGCATATTTTCTAAGAAATCCTTCGGCCATCTGACTACGACCGGCATTTTCTACGCATACAAAAAGGATTTTTTTTCCTTTAGTCACATAATCAAATAAATATTAGTTTATATAAATTTAAATTGATATGAATGGAATCAGTCTTTTAAAATGCATTTGTGACGAAACAAGATTTGACATTCTGGAGCTATTGCAGAAAAACAAAGAGTTGTGTGTGAATGATTTTGTTGAAAAATTAAAAAAAGACCAGCCATTAGTGTCACATCATCTAAAGACACTGAAAAAATGTGGTATCGTCAAATCAAGAGACTCAGGGAAAAAAGCAATGTATTCAATTTCAAACAGTCAGCTATCAAGGTTGATCTCAAACATTACAAATGCAAGTAAGAAGATTCCAATTCTGTGTTCAGATGGTTCTTGCTGTTAGAATTTTTCAGTTCTTACTACACCAACATCACTAACATAGAGCACTATTGCAAAGTTTGCAAATAATGTCCTTGATATCTCTTCAATAACATCAGACAGTTTTTCTTCACGCATGATTACTTCGACTTTGACATTTTTTTCATTTTTGAATCCTTGACCACGCAAACCACGTGCACCATTTCCATCCACCTCGTAAGTTGTATATCCTGTAATTTCATGATTTTTTAAAATTTCAATAATATTTTTTTGAGCAAGAATTTCACAAGTGATTGTAAGCAATTTTACGTTGTATAATTTCATATCCAATTCTTTATGATATAATTGAATAAGTCTATCGATCCTTCTCCCGTGTGAACAATAGACGAGATTGTAAACATAATTGGTAACAATACAATAATGTTGTAAGGGAATGTAATTCCCAATGCAGAAGTTATGTAAAGACTTGGTTTTGCTTGCGGTATTGCGTGTCGCAATACTGCAGGTGCTGCAATAAAAGATGCACTAGCTAACAACAGTCCAAACATAACTGCACCGCCAAGACTCAACCCCATCGCAGTAGCAACTAAAACTCCGATGATTCCGTTAAATGTAGGCATGATTATAGCAAACGCAGTAAGAAAAAGTCCAACTTTTTTGATGTCATCTAGTCTTTGACCGGCAATTATTCCCATCTCTATCATAAAAATTACAATCGCTCCAGTAAACATTTCATCAAATACAATTTTGATAGAGCTGAATCCCTCTTCACCAATTATGTATCCTATCACAATACTTCCAAGCAGAATCACTATTGCTTTGCCTGTAATTGATTCATGTAAAACCTGAGAGAGTTTTGTCTTATTTTGTATCCCAACATCAATGTCAGATGCATCATCACTTGTGAAAGATTTTTTCTTTGCTTTGATTTGTTTTGATACTGCCATGTTTGTCAAAAATATTGCCAAGATAAACGCAACTGGTTCCAGTACTGCCAAAATAGCTGCAAGGTACCCTTCTGATGAGACACCCTGGTTTTTGAGAAAAGACAGGCCTACTGAAAAAGTCACAGCTCCTACTGCACCATATGTCGATGCAAGTGCATAAGAATCAAAAATATTGAATTTTCCCAATCTTCTCAAAATTTGATAATGATTCAAAGTAAACAAGAGTGAAAGTCCAATTGCAGCAAGCATTGGAATCAACATGTTTTCAAAACCAGTATTTCTCATCTCAATTCCACCATGAAGGCCAATTGCAGCTAGAAGATAGATTGGTAAGAATTCTGAAATTGCTTCAGGAATTTTCAGATCAGATTTTATTCGAGCTGCAATAATTCCAAACAAAAAGAATAGAATGATAGGAGTTAGAAGATTTGATTGAATTAACTGTAAAATATCCATTTGAACAATACAAAAAAAATTTGGCAGAATAAAAATTAAGATATTAAAATATCAAACAAATAGGTGGATTAGATAAGTAATACCAATTCCCATCAAGGCACTACCAGGGATAGTAATCACCCATGAGAAAACAATCTGTTTACTGACTTTCCATCTTACAGCACGCTTTCTGCGTGCAGCACCTGCACCCATAATAGTACCAGTAATTGCATGAGTAGTACTGGCAGGAATCCCAAATACAGCAAATACTGCCAACATCAACCCTCCACCTGTCTCTGCTGCAAATCCCTGGTATGGTTTGAGTCTTGTAATTTTTACACCCAAAGTTTTGATTACTTTGTACCCACCAAAGAAAGTACCCAATCCCATTGCAGTAGCTGCAGCAGCAATCACCCATAATGGCATTTCAAGTTCAGGAATCATTCCTGCTGAAAATAATATCAAAACAATAATTCCCATAGTTTTTTGTCCATCGTTTGCCCCATGGGTTAGTGCAAACCAAGCTGAAGAGATAATCTGCAATTTACCAAATGTTTTGTTTACGGGTCCAGGTTTACGAGCTGCAAAAATTGTAATTATTAACCCAGTTAGCAATAATCCAAAAATAATTCCACCTACAGGAGCAATAACAATACCTGCAAAGACTTTGGTAAGACCACCATAAACTAGTTTTTCAAACCCTAATCCTGCAATGCCTGCGCCCATAATTCCTCCAATTAAAGAATGACTGTTTGATATTGGCAATCCAAAATAAGTACAAAGAGTGCTCCAACCAATTGCGCCAGATAATCCACCTATAATCATGTAAACAGTAATGTCATCAGGACTAACGATTCCTTTTGCAATTGTAGTTGCAACAGCAACACCAAATACGAAAGGGCCAATGAAATTCATTGCTGCAGACAAACCTACAGCATGAATCGGTTTGAGAACACGTGTTCCAATTACAGTGGCAACAGAATTTGCAGAATCATTGAAACCATTTACAAAATCAAAGATTAATGCTACAATGATTGCACCAATCGCTAATTCTATCATTTAATCAACTCAGGTATATTTTAGAACAATATCTTCAATCACATCTGCAACATCAACACATCTGTCAGACGCAGTTTCCATGGTTTCGTAAATGTCCTTTAGTTTAATGATTTTGATTGCATCATCACTTTCAAAGAGTTCTTTGATCGCTTCCCTATACAAATCATCTACTGTATGCTCAATGTCACCGGTATTTCTACAATGTTCAATCATGTCTTTTGAATTTTTCATTTTCTGTAGTTTTGAGATCATGTATTCCACTTCTTTGGTAGCTTTGACTAGCTCTTTTGCCATGTCTAAACAATATGGAGGAGGAGTAACGATTTTGTAGCTATACACCCTTGCGGCAATACCATCCATAAAATCAATCACATCATCAATTTTGGATGCAATTCTTTGCATGTCTTCTCTATCCAAAGGAGTGATGAAGGTCTTGTTTAATTCTGCAAAAATATCGCGTGTAAGTTCGTCAGCTTCAGTTTCAAGTCTATGAATTTTTTTAGTTTGATCAGCATTACTAAGATCGGAGAATAAAACAACTACGGCTTCAGATGTTTCAACTGCTTTTTTAGCTAGGTTATCTAGAATTGTTAAGAGTTCTTTTTCATTGGACTTTATCCACGATAGCCATTGCCCCATGACTCATCAAAGAGAATTTTATAATTAAGGTGGATCAACATAAAGTCTATTGTACTATATAGTAAAATGACAAATGTGCAGATCTTAATTTGATCCATATTTCAGATCATCAAGCAGTAAAAAAATAAAAAGAAAAGGTCTACTCTACGTAGAATCCGGAAGCCCAGCTATGGGTGTTTCTTAAATCACCGCTGCTGGTAGTTTTTGCTTTTTCAACAACGTACATTGCATCATATGTTGGATTGCTTGGTCGATATCCTTGACATTCAAAGTCAAAAATATTCTCTAGGGCAAATTTGCCTTTGACATAACTTTCTTCTGTGTTTGGTTCTGTAGATACAACATAATCAGTTGATCTACAGTTTGAATAGTCAAAGCCACGAATTTCTTCATTGCCATATACAATCTTCACATTAATGTCAACAAGATCACGATTACCAGTTCCAGTCACACTTTGAATTGATAGATTGTCATCAACATGACTGTATAGTAATGGATAATCACCTACAATTCCTCTCAACTCTATGGTTGGATATAATGCCTTTCTAGTAAATGCATCAGCAGCTATGTTTTTGTCACCGTTATCGCCTGTATTCTCTTCGGTTGCTGTAAGCACTGGATTTTGTTTGAACATGGAGAATTCTACAGTTTCTATGCCATCTTCAAAAGCAAATGTAACAAAAGCACTCAAACCTTTGTCAGTGTTTTGAAGCGGCTCTACATATTCATGTACTATTTGAGATGTTTTCCAAGTGGTATCATCAGAAAGTTCGTCATAATACATGTTTATTGGTTCAAGTCCTGAACATTCAAAACCTAATTGATAAGTAGTTACAAAGCCACTTTTTCCAGTAAATCCTTCTTCTTTGTCTGTCTGAGTTGTAATTTTTGCATCAGTTACACGACAACTTGAAAAATCAAGTCCTCTCAATGTCTTTTCTCCATTAGTAAATTCTACCAATGCATCAAAATCATTATTAGATTGCACACTGAGTCCTGATACTTTTCTTGCATTGTCGATTTTACTTTGCAGTATTGGATAGTAATCCAAAACACCTTCAACTGAGAATTCAGGTTTTACATTTCTCCCAGATTCACCATATCCTGAAACTAGATCAAATATAGGAAATTCAATTTTTTCCTTTCCTTCATCAAAGGAGAACGTTACAGATGTTTTCATCCCATTAATGAATTCAAATCCAGATTCACCATGGTCAATCATAGTGCCAGGAGGTATCTTTGTTAAATCATCAACAGTATTCAGTCCACTACATACAAAGTCAATTTTATCTACTATTGCAAATCCAACTTCTTTGGTATAACTTTCATAATCATTTGAGTCAAGTGTTTCAATATGATAGTTATCTACCCTACAGTTATTGTAATCAAGAGACATTATAGATTCACCGTTTTTTACAAAATCAGCATCAACATCAAAGTATTTGAAATGATGATCAAATGCTGCATTTGAATATCGGTAAATGTATGCCTCATCCATTGCTTTGTGCAACAATGGTGATTCTGTCACAGATCCTTCTACTGAAAATGAAACTCCTGAATCATCAATGAAATTTTCACCCATTTTAAAAACAGGGAATTCATGTGTCTCTATTCCGTCTCGGAATGTAAATGTCAATACTGGCATTACATCACCAATCATATTGTAGCCTTGACTTTCTTCAGCATATGCATTTGAAAGTCCAAAGGAAGTTATAGTGAATAATGCAACAATGCTAAAAATTGCAATGTTCTTTGCGTTTTTGTTAGTCATTAAACGATAAAAGAATATGTTTCTGTATAAGCTGTGTCCTAATTCTACACTAATAAAATATAGTCATAGATAGTACATCTATTTCTATATAGAAGAAATTCAAGTCACTAGTAATTCTATAAAATTAGAACTATAATACAAGATAATTATTCACAGTTAATCAACAGATCAGTTTTAGAATCCGTTGGAGAGTAGCACCCATCAGAGTCATCTCCACCATCAATTACATCAGAGCCCGAATGAGAATAGATCACATCAGAACCTGAATCACCTTTTAGGACATCATTTCCAGAGCCACCCATGATTGTATCATGACCATTATTCCCATAAATCACATCATCATCATTCCCACCAAAAATACAATCATTTCCATCATCGCCACTAATAATATCAGCACCGTCTAATCCAAAGATTAGATCATCTGCAGAAGTGCCTTGGATGAAATCATCGCCAGAAGTACCTATGATCATGTGATAGTCAGAATAAGCATGCCCACATGCATTAATTGTGATGGTTTGATATGTTTCTGCAGTATTGCCAGCATTATCAAAGGCAATCCAGGTAATCTTGTTGACACCTAAAGAGAATTCTTCAGGTGCGTTGTTCAGTATGGTTTTGATTCCACTTTCACTATCGGCAGCTACCGCCTCACCTATATCCACAAAAGTGAGTAATCCCGTTGCATCAAGTATCATGTCACTTGGAGCCATGATTGTAGGATTAATCACATCTCTTGAGAAATATTCTGCCATCTCTGATGTAATTACTTCAATTGTTTCAGTTTCTTCAGAAATTTCTGGTTCAACGTAAAAGGGGGTTTCAAGAGAATAAATTTTGTGTCCTGCAGAATCTATCACTAATAATTCGCCATTAACTCCTAATGCAATATCGGTAGGAGAACTAAACATTGGGGGGTAAGGGCCATTTTTTTCAAAGATGTTAAGGGTCAAACCAATATCTTGTTCAAGAAACAAGATTCGGCCATTATCAGAATTTACAACATAAATTGTTCCGTTAGGATCAATTTCAATTCCTGTAGGTGAAAAAACATAATTTAATCCACGAAATGGAAAGGACTTTACAAATGAACCATCTGAATCAAATTTTTCAATTTTACGATTTCCCTTATCAGTCACATACACATACCCTTCATCATCAATAGCTATTCCAATTGCCGTAAGGAATTGGCCAGAACTCATTCCACTTCCGCCAAAAGATAAAACAAACTCCCCATTAGAAGTGAATTTTTGAATTCTTTGATTACCAGTATCTACAACATAGACAAAATTCTCAGAATCAACTGCAATTCCATTTGGATACTTGAATTCCCCATCATGAATTCCTTTACTTCCCCATTGATCAGCAAAGGTTCCATTGAGATAAAATTTTTGAATTTTATGCAAGTCATTGTCTGCAACATAGACAAAATCACCACTTACTGCCACTCCAGAAGGATAATGAAATTCTCCAGGTAGTTTTCCACTTTGTCCCCAATGAGCAAGATATTCACCATCACTAGAAAATTTTTGAATTCGTTTGTTGCCTAAATCACTTACATATGAATTTCCTTGCTCATCAACTGCAATAAATTCAGGATATGAAAAATGTCCAGGTTTTGTAATTCCAAACTGACCCCATTCTGAGATCAAGTCATAATCTCCAAGGGCAAATGAAGTGGGAATAAAAGCACCAAATATCATGAATGTTGAGAAACCCATGACAAGCAGAACAAACTTTGACAACATATACTCGTTCTAAAATTTGGCAAACATCATCAGAGTTAACAATTTTTTCATTTCTTGTCAACTTTGTGTCAAAACGGTTTGTTTACCTCACGCGTGAACACATAGCTTGCAAGACCCACCATTACAAGAACAAATACAGAGATAATTCCAAGGCTCAACACAATTGAAATCCCACCTTCTGAGACGCCAGTCATCAGTTCCCGTACCAGTAATACGGTATATGTGACAGGGTTAAGTTTTGCAATTACAGCAAGCCAATCAGGTAATAATTCCAGCGGAAACAATGCAGGACTCAACATGAATAGTGGCATTCCAAGAAAATTTATCACACCCCAAAAAGTTTCTTGAGACTTTGCAGTAGCTGCAACAATTACTGAAATTCCTGAAAACCCCAATGAAAACAAAATCACAATTGCCATGATTGGTGCTATCATTAGTGGATTTGGAAAGTTAACTCCTATTGCCAAAGCAATTCCCAAAATCAGACTAGCTTGCATAGCCGCAACTAAAGAAATTGCAGACATCTTTCCAAGCGCAATTGCGGAACGAGATATAGGAGAAGTCAATGCTTTATTCATAAAACCATAACGCCTATCCCAAAGTGTATTAACACCGCCAAAAATACTTGTAAAAATTGCAGTAAGAATAATGACACCAGGTGCCATAAATTCAATATATTCACCTTCAAACCCAACGGACTGAATAAGAGGTTGAGTTCCAGAAAAAGTATTTCCTATAACAATTATCCAAATTGCAGGTTGGATTAAACGAATTAAAACACCACTTCGAGATTTTTTATATCTTTTTAATTCTCTCCAAAAAATTGTATAAGTATCATACATCAAAGTACTCATGCTTGTAACCTCTTCATTTTTGCATGTTCTCGCTTTCGATTAAATTTTGAATCATCATCTCTTATTTCATGCCCAGTGTATGAGATGAAGACATCATCAAGTGTTGGTTGAGTCAAAGCAATGGAAATGATTTTGATTTTTAGATCAGACGCAATTTGAAAAATTTTTGGAATTACTTCTGTTCCGTTTGATGCAAATAAAGTCAGTTTCGAACCATCTACATTAATTTTATTAACAAACTCTATGCTGTGAAGTTCTGATAAAAATGAATCGTGTTTTTCTTCATCATCTATAACGATTGAAATCACTTCATTGCCCATTGCATTTTTCATGTTTTTAGGAGAATCAATCACCTGTATTTTTCCGCCATCAATAATTCCAACCCTATCGCAGAGTTGATCTGCCTCTTCCATATAGTGAGTAGTCAAAAAGATTGTCATTTCAAACTCATCGTGGATTTTTTTCAAATACTTCCAAATCTTTCTACGAGTTTGAATGTCTAGCCCTACGGTAGGCTCATCAAGAAATAATACCTTTGGTCTGTGCAATAGACCACCTGCGATATCGAGTCTTTTTCTCATACCACCTGAATAAGTTACTCCAGAATCATGTTGTTTGTCAGTTAGTTCAATTAATTCTAAAACAGAATCAATTCTTGGATTAATTTCATTTTTTGGGATATGATTGAGTTTTGCTTGTAATATCAAGTTCTCTCGCCCAGTAAGATATTCATCAACAGTGGTCTCTTGTTGAACATATCCAATACTTTCTCGAACTTTTTTTGAATTAGTCATTACATCAAATCCAGAGATCAAAGCTTGGCCAGATGTTGGTTTTAGCAGAGTGGTAAGAATCATCATCGTAGTACTTTTTCCAGCACCATTAGGTCCTAGAAATCCAAAGATTTCCCCGCATTCGACTGAAAAAGAGATATCATTTACAGCAGTTACATCCCCAAATGATTTTGTGAGAGATTTTGTTTCTATGGCAGACAATACCTTTTGATCGCGTTGTGCAATTATAAATTGCTAAGTATTCATGAAAACACAAAAAAAATTAAAGAGCAGCAAGATGATTTGTTGTATGATAGGATTATGTCAGAAATGCCACTCATCAAATGTAGGAATAACTGTTCAAGAAGGAATTCCTGTTTGTGATGTGTGTTCTAAGAAAACAGATTAAACAAAAATATTTGTTAAAAAAATAAAAGAAATCATTCAAGTTTTTTGAATTCTTCTTTATTCATTCCTAAAATGACTTTTTCACCAATTCCCCAAATTTCAGATTTGGATAAGATCTTTGAATGCATCAAGCCATAACTAACTTCAATGGATTCCAGTTCATTAGTGTCAGGATTTTTGTGTAATCGTTTGACTTTGCCAATTTTATGACTGTCAATATCAACTACCGTAACTCCTGTTCTTACTGGGGGTCTGCTAAGAAGCAAGGTTTCCTCAGAAAATTTGTCAATATAGTCCTCTGAAAGAAAATAATCCTTGTTGAATCCCTGGTGGATCGTCACTCCAGATACTGTAAGTGTATCTTGGTTAATGTGAATATGTTTGACTTTGCCATATTGAATTCCTTCCCTATCTATGACTTTTTTCCCAGTAAAGGAATCAGCTGTTGCAATATTTTGAGGCATCCCTTCTAGTTTTACGGGCATGATACGAAATATGCAGATTTGCTTATCATACCAGATATCAGAAATTTCTATCAATGAGGTTAAATTACTTGACAGAAAAAAATACGCATGGTAATAAAGGAGACATTATTCAGGCCAATCCTAATCACAACAGGAAGAAAAACAGGCAAGCCACATCCAGTAATGCTTCGGGCAGTCAACTATAATGGCAAAATCTACTTTTCCAGACACAGACCAGACGGAGACTGGTTCAAAAACGTGTTAGTAAATCCTGACGTCACAATTGAATATAACAACATAGTTTTGTCAGGAAAGGCAAAGTTAGTTACCGATGAAGAATTTAGTAACAAAATTTCAGAGTTAAAATATCCAGGTGAAAAAAGAGCAAAAGAGAAGAGAGTGACAATTGAAATTACACTTGACAATTCATAAATTATTTTGAAGTTTTTAGATGTTTTATCAGATAGTAAACAGTGAGTCCACCAAGTATGATTGTGGCAATTACAAATGGAATAAACAAGTCAGTTCCCAGATCACCAATGTTTGAATTAATTGTAGTCTCTGCAATATCCAAATTTTCTTGCTCAAAATCTTGAGGTTCAATCCTTTTTTCAAATTGCATTTGGGACCCAGATTCTGCAGATATTGGTGCAGATGCCATAACAGAATCCACAGATTCATCCATTTCAATAGATTCAGAACTTTTTGCAGAATAATCAGAAGTCATCACATTTGTAATCTTACTGGGAATTTGCTTGTCTTGTAATTGCGATAATGAAAGTAATCCAGACAGGCCAGTTGCGATTCCAAGCCCTGCAACTTTGTAAATATGTCTAAAGGAGCGAACGAGTAATTTACTTTCTTTAGTTTTTTCTGAGAAACTTGGAGGGACAATAACAATGCTAAATTTGGTTGCAGAGTAAATTTTCATATCTTGGGATTTTGAGTTTTTTTCAACCTTTGAAATTTTAACCACACCTAAATCCTGAAGTTTGTTTAGATGATATTTTACTAGTTGAAGTGAAATATCAGTCCTTTGAGCAATCTGAGTTGCAGTTAATTCTTCATTGAAAAGTAATTGAAGTATTCCTCGACTAGAATCATTAGTAAATAGCTCACCAAACATCTTTATTTTTTTGTCATCTGTGGCAAGAATTTTGATTTTTTCAGTAAAATCATCATCAGGAATTTCAGAAGGCATTAGAGTTGATACTGTAAATCCAGCATATGTAAGTTGTTTGGTAAAATCCAAATTTCACTAAACCTTTTATCCCAAACTACAAAATTATAGTAATCACTAAATGCCAGTTTTGAGAAAAACTGAACAAGTGTGAAAGAAAAAAATGAACTCCAAAATAACATTACCAATTGTAATTGCCATTTCGGTCATAGTTACTGCAGGGATAATGTATTCGATAGAATTTGAACAACCTCAAGTATCACAAGTATCAGAGCCAGAAATTATCTATGTTGACAAATCAGTGTCAAACTACTTTGAGGGCACACATGACATTAAGCAAATATCATCACAAGAGGATCTAAAGAAGATTCTAGAGGAATCAGCGTTATTCGGAGGTCAATTTTTTGATAACATAATATTTTCAACTCGAATGATGGCTGATGATGTAGCTATGATGGAGTCAGATGGATTTGCCGGAGCACCAATTCCAGAAGGAGCAGTGGTTAAAACAGAATCTGGAGGATCGGACTATTCTACTACAAATGTTCAAGTTGAAAATGTTGATGAGCCAGATTATTTGAAAAATGATTCAAAATATGTATACATCGTATCTCGAAATACATTATCTATTATTGATGCATACCCTGCAGAATCTGCAAGATTAATTCTAAAGATTGCACTTGACATTGAATCGCAACATATTCAAAATATGTTCCTAAATGATGACAGACTGGTAATATTTTACAACGGACAAAGCAATGATGAAATTATTCCACTCTATGACTTTGTCCCAAGACGCTCTTACAGTCCAGTGACTCACGCACTAGTTGTAGATGTATCAGACAAAGAGAATCCAATTATTCTCAAAGATTATTCCATTGATGGTTACTTTAGTGATGCACGAATGATTGGGAATTATGCATACTTTGTCACAAATAGCAATATAGATTATCAACATCCTAGACTTCCCATAATTTTAGAGAGTTCAATACCAATAATGACGCCTAAGGCATTTTATTTCGATAATGTAGAGCAATTTTCAAACTTTAGCACATTAACTGCAGTAGATATTTTTGGAGACACAATAAACTCAGAAACATTTCTTATGGGATATTCAGGATCAATTTACGTCTCTGAAGATAATTTTTACTTGACTTACCAGCAAAATACACCATTCGGGTTTTATGAAAATTCATCACGTGACAGATTTTTTGATGTCATAATGCCATTATTACCAAATGAAATTCAAGAAAAGATCAAGGAGATTCAAAATGATTCTTCGATTAGTTCATCTTCTCAATGGATAAAAATTTCAGAATTAATGCAAAATTCATACAATCAAATGAATAAAGCAGACAAAGAAGAATTATTTGAAAAGATTAAAGATGCCCTAAATGAACATGATGCAAAAATTCAGGAAGATACAAACAAAACAATTATTCACAAAATTTCAATTAACGAGGATAAAATAGAATATGTTGCAAAAGGTTCAGTTCCAGGTAGACTATTAAACCAATTTTCAATGGATGAAAATAAAGATAGATTCAGAGTTGCAACCACTACAGAATACTATGTTCAACATCAGGGAACTGTTCGTGCAAATGCAGTTTATGTGTTGGATGAGCAGTTAAATATTGTTGGAGGATTAGACAAGATTGCCCCTGATGAGAGCATTTTTTCAGCCAGATTTATGGATGATAGACTATACTTGGTGACATTTCAGCAAATTGACCCATTCTTTGTAATTGATTTATCAGCAGATAAACCAAAGATTTTAGGAGAATTGAAGATTCCAGGATTTTCAAACTATTTGCATCCATACGATAAAGATCACATAATTGGAATAGGCAGAGACACTAAAGAAATTGAAAATGGCAGAGTTCAACAATTGGGAATAAAGATTGCATTGTTTAATGTATCAGATGTGAAAAATCCAAAGGTTGTAGACGACATAATAATCGGAGACAGTTCTACTTATTCTGAAGTATTAAATAATCACAAAGCATTCTTTTTTGACAAAACAAGGGGTGTTCTTTCAATTCCAATTAATGGGGATACTAATAGTTTGAAGGAAACTTTAAGCTCAAAAATAATTGCGCCAGAGTATAATCGCTGGAGTGGATTCTATGTTTTCGATTTAGATAAATCTGACGGGTTTAATCTCAAAGGAACAGTGACCCACGCAGATGAGAGCTCTCGCTATTACGGAATGGGTAGTGCTAGAACATTCTATATTGAGGATGTATTGTATACTTCATCTGAAGAATATCTAATGATGAATCACTTTAACAATTTAGAACAAATCAATTCAATAAAACTTGAAAACACTGGAAAGTTTATTGAATATATGGAAGAGGAGATTTTTCGTTAAATCATACAAGATGGACTATGGTTGAAACTCCTCTTCGATCAATTTCAACATCATTTTCAATTTCGCAAACAGTTACAGTAAAGGAAATTACATCACGTGCCTTTGCATTTTCTGCATGAAGTTTGAGGTGAATATCCAAAAGATCAGACTCTTGTGTTGGTAAATCACTCTCATCTATATACGCATCACAGGTAGATTCTAATCGAAACCTATCATCCTTAAAATGAAACCCAAGTTTTGTTTTTCTTCCCTCCCTTCCATTGGCTTTAACATTTACATCGATAACACCAGGTCTTGTTTCTGTATAACTTGATTTTTGATTTACAAATACACCAATTTGAAATGGTTTTCCAGCAGTTGATTCTGCCATCTTTTGTATCCCATCATTCATTACCACATCTACTGCCTTGATGGATTGGGCAACTTTTGCTATCCATTCATTTGTTCTAGCAATCGTGGCACGAATGCCTGCACGTCTTCGTTTATCTTCATCTTCAGGCAATTTGTAATAGTCCACCCAGGCTTCATAATCATGAGATATATCTTCAATGAAATCAATGCAAGTTCTTCTGTATTCATCAACATTATCTGTCCTCTCTGATGCATCATCAGTGCGCATCCCATCAAAATCCATTGGCATTGCCATAAACAGGATTATGCAAAGTTCTAAAAAAACTGATCTTGAGAAAAATTAATGGTTATAATAGGAATTTTAGTTAGCAAAAGCATGATATTTTCAGAAATTGTCACTGATCTTCAAGAGCAATTAAAAAAAG
>JAOUNB010000064.1 GCA_029881195.1 Candidatus Nitrosopumilus sp. | reverse complement strand
GGAAAATTTTGATGATGACAGAAATGAAAACAATGACGATGAAACAAGAGACGATGATGATGACCGTGACAAACATGATGATCTTGAAGACAGACTAGAAGATTTCTGCAAGATGACTGACAATGAGAAGGATGAATTATTCCTTGACCATCCAAGAATTGCACAATTTGAAGACAGATTAGCACAATACTGTGAACTAACTGACGATGAACGAGATGATGCAATTGAGGATTTTGTTGAAGAATATTTTCCTGAAACAAGAGACTATGATCTTGATGATATACTAGACAGATATTGTGAGATGACTGATGAGCAAAAACAAGATTTCGTCTCAATGTATGACAAATCTAATGATCATGTTGCCAAAGTCAATGCATACTGTGAACTAGACGAAGATGAACGTGATGCGTACATTGAGCAGCATGAGGATGAATTAAGAATGCAACATGAAAAAGACATGCAAGACAAGCTAGAACGATACTGTGAAATGTCTGACTCAGACAAGAAAGAATTTTTGTCTGAACATGATAAAACTACTGATCATGCAGAGAAAATGAACACATATTGTGAACTAGACGAAGATGGTCGAATGAACTTCATTGAAGAACACCGAGATGAATACATGTCTCATATGAAAGACAAAATGTCTGACTACAAAACAAAACACATGATGTTAGTAGATGAAATGAAGTACAAACAAAAACAAGCCTCTGACCACAAGGACTATTCAAAATACTGTGAAATGTCTGAAGGCCAACGTATTTTGGAAATTGACAATCCAGAGAAACTAGAAAGAATCTCTGATTGGTGTGATATGAGTCCTGAAGAAAGGAAAAATTTCAAAAAGGAACATCATGAAGCTGCAATGGATTTTAAAGAAAAACATCATGATGCTGTAGAAGTGATGAAAGAAAAACATGAACTCTCACCACGTCTAAAAGAGATGATCATGGACAAGTATGACATCACAGACGAGAGAATGGATGAAATCAAGATGAAATACAAGGACAAACATGGTGACCTGACTGACAAGAAAAAGTCTGAACTTAAAATAAAGTTCCAAGATCACATATCTTCGATCAAAGTTAAAATGTCTAATGAGCACAAGTCTGCAATTCATGACAGAGTAGCAGAGATGAAGGCATTCAAGGCAGAGCTTCGTGAAAAGGCATCTGGCCTGACTGATGATGAAAAACAACAACTTAGAGAAGAGTTCATCCAAAAGGCAAAAGACATGCAATTAGCATGGATTTCCCCACGCACACAAATTACTGCGGGCATTGATGCTGCAGAGGTTGAGTGCCGTGAAGGATTCAGTCTTGTAATGAAAGCATCAAACGGAATACCAGTGTGTCTCAAAGCCGACACTGCTCTTAAGATGATAGATAGAGGAATAGTAGTTCCTGCTAACTAATTTTTCTTTTTTTATTGTTTTTGCGTATTTTTGAGATAGGATGATCTTGTTGAGGTAAACCATGCATCTGGTTCAAATTTGATTGGGAGCACAACACGTATGGGGATATAGTTAGGAATGATTATTCTATACTCCCGTGAAAAAAACAGGTTTAACTTTGATTCATACCAAAAATATTACATAAAAGAAATGTACTATGTCTTGTTCTTTCTTGGAGGTGGGTTTACAAAGTTTTCATATATGTAATACCATGCATCCATATTTACTTCCGCCAAATTGTCCTTGATTTCTTGGGAATGAAGTGAATCAATTATAGGTTTACCCTCACATGTGTTTATATCTCCAAGTTTTGTATTTTTTGTCAGATAATAACTACCACCTGATTTTAGATAAACTTGATCCTTTGTTGTTTGTATACATGTTGAATTTTTTATTCAAAAAGTCTTGTTTTGATTAGTATGGTTATATCTGAAAGAAATTATTTTCTGTGTACCTCATAAATTGGATACAAATGCTTGAATCCAAGTGAGAAATTATCTATTTCCTTAAACCTATAATCACTGAATCCCTTTACCATAGAATAAAGATCTCCACCTATCACTGTACCATTTGGTGAAGCTGCATAGTTTATCTTTGAGCACATGTTTACAGGGGGTCCAATCATATCTACAGTCTCAGAATTGTTTGACTTCATTAAAACTACTGAACCATAGTCTGCACTGATTCTATAATCTACATTTGGAAGGCCTTCCTGATTCAGTACTTTACATATGGTATCATGATATTCAATCATTGCGAGACTACACTCTAAACAAGACATAAATCCAAATTTTCTGTTTGATTTTGAAGATTCAGGAAAATAGTACACAAGACAATCCCCTACATTTTTTATCACAAATCCTCCAAATCTACTTAAAATCTTTGACATTGAGTTTAGAAAAATCTGGTAGTACCGTGCTATGTTTCCATTGCCAATAGTTGCTGTAATCTTTGTTGAATTCACCATGTCTACCAATCCAACACAATAGTTTTCAGTATTTCCAGAAAACGCGACCATGTAGTCTGCCGGATTCATATCCGGATCGGTGTTTTCATAATTGTCATCTGAGAATGAAAAACCATCCTTATCCAGAAAATTCATCCTCCAAAATCAATACTGTCTATTTACCACTAGAACATAGTTAAGTATTTTCATACAATGAGAAATTACTGAGATCTAAACTGTTTTTCGTTTAATTTGCATAAATTGGATGAAATTTGGGAAAAGCATCACATATCAAAAAAGTGTTCTAGTTGCTAGTGTAGAAAAAATGACATGCCCCTTTGAAATCTCTTTTGGTGAAGTCTGTATAAGAGATGATAGAGAGTTGATGATACAAAGAAAGAAAAGATGTGAATTTTGTATTCCTCACCATCGTAATAGTTCGGTACATCTTGAATGTGAATGCCATTGTCATTGGAATCACTGACTAGGTTAAATTGTGATTTGATTTATTTTCATACCCACGTGGAAATTTGTTTGAAAAAAAGTCTTTGGTTAGAGTCTTGACATAATGCTAAGTCCTGATCTTGCAGATACTGCAATTATTGATATTATTGCAACTGCCAATACCATCACAGCAATGATTCCAAATTCTGGTATGACCCTACTTCCAGTTATGGATATTTCATGAGGGCCTTTTCTGTCCTCGTAATATATCATCATATATTTTCCCAATTCATTTTCCAGTATCTGGCGGTCAACTGGCACGTCATCAAACATTACGACATAAGGTTCATCTAATACTTTACCTATGTTAGTTAATAGAAAACTTCTGGAGTTTGGCTCATCTATTCTAATATGCAATGAGTTTGGATCTTAAGACCAACAACGTAGAGTTGTCTGGTGACAGATCCGATGAAGACTAGCTATAATCCTGCAGAAATAGTATTTAGATCATACTGAGAAATCATACGTTTCTCTTTTATGCGAACTTTGTAAATCCCAATTTAGGATTCTGCGGGTAGGAGTCATTATCTAACCATTTAACCAACCGACCATAACCGTCCAAAGGGTGGGCCAATTTTTGGCCAATCCTTTTCAAATATCTTGTATCAATTATGATTGATACAAATCACTTGTTGAATAAGATGAACGAATCATTCGTATTGCTTTTATTCAAATTTCGCAAATACTGTACCTAGAGGTTTGCAGAAATTTCATCCCTGAAGATTACATAACACAATTAAAACAGAGATTGTCTGTTATCTAAATAGAGAAAAACATGCAATCAAGTTCAGGAAAAGAAGATATCTCAAGCGGCATAATTGATATGCTTTTGGGCAAGACTGAAAACAAGACGGTAGACTCAGAGACGCTAATCAAAAATGTCCAAAAACGTATACGAGATTCCATAAAAGAAGGCTACAAGTATTCAAGAATTGCAGATGCCTCTGAGGAATTTCTCCGAAAGCATGTATTTGAACAAGTGGAGATGGCCATCATTTATGTAGATCTTGTCGGCTCAACCAAACTCAGCCTCAAGCTGCCCCCTGAAAAACTCTCTGTAGTGATTAGTTCCTTTGTACAGGAGATGTCATATGTCATAATCCAATGCGGTGGCTTTGTACTGAAATTCTCAGGAGATGCTGTAATTGGATACTTTGTCGGGAAGGGCAGTTCTCTTCAGGCAGCCGATGATGCGGTAGGATGTGCCGAATCTATGCTCAGGGTGGTAAAGGAAGGGATTAATAAAATTCTAAGTGATGTGGATTCACAACTACCAGAACTTGCCATAAAAATTGGAATTGACTTTGGAGTCAATACTGTGGTGCAATATGGTTCAGACGAAAAAAACTCACTTGTCGATCTATTGGGGGTATCCATGAATATGGCAGCAAAGATTCAGAGTATTGCCCAACCCAACCAGATTGTTGTTGGAAAGGATGTATTTGACAGATTCCACCCAAGTGTACAGGAGATGTTTGTAGATGTGACTGACAGTTTGAAGGACTGGGCATACACTTCAAAGAATTCTAATGTGATATATCGAGTGTACGAATACAAAAATAGAGATTAATTTTCAAACTCGTTTCATTTTGTATGACATTGTATCTCCACTATAGATAAAACCCATCAAAAATTTTTAAATTGATACAGACAAGAGGACATGTACTGATGTAGATAATCACAGTGAATCTCTTGGAACCTGTTGTCATGAGCAACAACCTTTTACAAGCCAGATTGAAGAATCCCTTGTCTATTGTTGCTGCAAGCAAAGCGGTGAAAGTGACTTGTTCATGTTAAATTGTGATATCCATAATAGTCAGTTCCTAGGCCTCGTGTTTCAAAAAGTTCTACGGTGTAATTCAACATTTTTTTAAAGCAGAGCTTGTTCAACCCATTAGAATCTATAATGTCTGCTATTGTGTTTTTAGTGATTCTGTATCAATAAACATCACATCGCCAGAGTGTATTGTTTATTGTATCGTAAAGAACTTTCTGCTTTGACTCACTCCCAGAGTTCAGTTTTAGTGACGATGAACTGCTTGTGATGTATTTTACATCTGTTGAACAGGGTTTTGATATACACAACAACATGAAGCAGTTGACTCGGGCTAGTCCATTTTTGACAATTTTAGAACTAAAGAAAATATCATGTTCTTTAACGGGTTTTTCTAATTCTAGATAATACTGTTTTTCTACTAGTTTACGCTGACTGTTCCCTTCATCCAGGGGTGCAACGTGCAAAAGTAATCCCAATCCCCTGGTTCTTCAAATGTATAAGACCATGTGCTTCCTGCCTGGATGAATCCAGAATCAAATGATTCCTCAATGTCAGTTACAGTATGTACAACAAAGTCATCATTGGTCCATGTGACAGTAGTTCTAGGGCTTACCTGCACTGCCAACGGGTCATATGATTCCACAATGTCTGGATTCCATGAATCCTTTACGATTGACACCTGGTCAGTCGATATTTTCTCTGCATCAATGGTTTCAGACTCTCCTAGATTCTCATAGGATATAATTTGTGGCTGCTCCAGGGATAGTATCATGTCTTCTTGCCACTCTATCATGGAGTAGCTTCCCTTGTTGCTGCTTGGGGTCTGGACATCCAACAGTGAAGAGTCATCTTCGAGCACCTCTATTATTGCCATGGAACCACGCTCCTCCTGGATGCCATGCACATGGAATAGATACGTTCCAGGCTCATCCCACTTTGCCTCAATTATTGCGGTGTCTCCGTTTCCAATCAGATGAGTCTGTGCATGATACGGCTCGTTCCACAAAATTCCAGAAGGCCACACCTTGAAGATGGTGCTGTGCACATGGAATGGCGATTGCAAAACTCCACCAACACCTACTACATAGAATCTTGCCAGTTCTCCCTGAACCACTCTGATTGGATTGTCCATGTACTGGTTGGCATATCCATTAATCATATAGTATTCAGTAAAGTGTTCAAGTGCATTGTTGGGGTCAAACTCGCTTAGCGTAAAGAAATATTCTCGTGCAGGCTCCATTGGCCTTACTGCAGGATCAATTATCATAGCTCCGAACATCCCCATCCTTACATGCTCAGATGTTGGAAATGCATGACAGTGATACATGAACATCCCTGCTTCATGTGCCACAAATTGGTACGTGTATTCTTCCCCTGGCATTATCTGCGGGAATACCCCATCATTTGCAGAGTCATGGGTTCCATGGAAATGAATTGTATGGGCGTATGGTGTATCATTTACAAATCTGACTGTGACATCATCGCCCTCATTGAATCGAAGCGTTGGAGCAGGAACCGTTCCGTTGTACGTCCAAACCTTGGCTTGGACGCCAGGGGCCACTTCGATATTGGCATCCTGCGCAATCAGCGTGTATGACAGTTTTTGCGGATCTTGATTTTTGAATTTGGGATAAATGTCATCTGATGAAATTGTCGGTGCAGTAGCCTGAGTAGTCTGAATCTCAGGAGATTCCATCAGGGCAAAGACTGCGACACTAAAGCCGATAATCACACCTACTGCAATATACAAAATATTATTCTGTTTCATAAAGACACATTTGCTCTAGTTTTGACTTTAATTAAACCAATGGAGTTGTTGCCTTTGCTGAGAATCGGTATGACAATATCGCATCATTCATTTCTGCGAGACCTTTTTTGTTTTGTGAATGATTT
Organism: Candidatus Nitrosopumilus sp.; assembly: GCA_029881195.1. Lineage (GTDB taxonomy): Archaea > Thermoproteota > Nitrososphaeria > Nitrososphaerales > Nitrosopumilaceae > Nitrosopumilus. The sequence goes on along the minus strand of JAOUNB010000064.1, from coordinate 573 downwards.
TTGCACTCTCACCAAATGCATCATCAGGGATATCAATCTCCATTTTTTCTTGGGTTTTGACATCATTATATATCGAAGAGGAAAGTACACTTAAAATCAAAATAGAAAAGATACCAATAATGATTATTGTCAAAAGTCTGGTTTTCATTTTTTTCTCTCACAATTAAACGGAGATCTAAAAAGTACTTTGTCACAGACTAGTATGTCAGTACCTTCTTGAATGAAATCTTCATGTATCTATAGGACCATGTTTTTCAATGATGGAATAGACTAGATAACCAATAGAAACTCAGACAGACAATACTATCGCTGAAAAACCTAATCGATTTTTATAATTTATAGTCACTCAAACTAAATTTAAAATGCTCATAAAGTGTTCCACTCAAAATTTTTGGTTCAGAACCAGTCATAGTTTGGAACTCTAGTGATTAAATAGAAGAACCATCATTCCCAAATATGGAAGAGAATTCTCTTCACTATTGGATTATTCCAATTATATCTATGATTGTAGTAGTTGCGATATTTTCTTTTTCACTAGATTACAAATTAAACACAATTTTTCCCAATGCCGAA
>JAOUNB010000063.1 GCA_029881195.1 Candidatus Nitrosopumilus sp. | reverse complement strand
TGTCAAGTATCCTGAAACAAGACCCATTAAATGAACATCATCAGACTCTAAGAGTCTCAAACAATCTTCAGGTCCAAGTCGTTGACCATTAAGAGAATTTTCTAAAATATCTTTAATGTCACTTTTTTTAATTTGTTCAGTAGTCTGACTCAATTGTTATACATCCTTTATATTTTCTATTTATTCCTTGATAAAAGAAGAATTAAAAACAGCACAGATCATTCGAAGATTGTGTTCAATTAAGGATTGAATTTAAAATTAATGATGTTTTTAGAATTTTATTTATGATTCGGCCCAGTTGCTAGTGCATGATGGGCACCTGCCTCTATATCCATTATATTTTATTTCATAATAAATTAAAGCAGGATAGTACCCACAACCTTGACATTCAGTAAACAAGTAGACTTCATATTGATTGTAATAGTTCATTGCGTTTTTCATACTTGAAATGGAATTGGTGTTAATTTTCAAAAGCCACGTCCATTTATTTTCTAATCAGTTCAAATACAGGATACTGATGTTTCAAGCCGATGCTGTATCCTTGCTTTTCTTTAAAATTATATTTTGAAAATTTTTTGATTAGTTCATGCAGATCGCCACCTATAACCAATCCATTTTTTGGTGCTAGTCTGTTTATCTTTGAACATATGTTTACTGGAGATCCAATCATGTCTATTGCCAGAGAGTTATTTGATTTCATTATTGTAACTGAACCAAAATCTACACTTATTCTATAATCTAAACAAGGTAGTTTCTCATCTGCCAATTGTTGACAAAGAGTTTTGTGAAGTTCAATCATTTCTAATCCACAATCTAAACTCGCGAACAAGCAGGACTTGGGATTTTCTATGTCATATGGGAAATAATACAGAACGCAGTCACCAATATTTTTAATTACACGACCTCTAAATTGATGGATTATTCTGGACATTGAATTGATGAATACTTGATAGTATCTAGAAGTTTTTCTGGATCCCAATCTTGCAGAAATTTTTGTAGAGTTGACCATATCTACCATTCCAACACAACAATTTTCTGAATTTTGAGAAAACGATACTAAATATGTTGAATTTAAATCATTTTTTTCATTTTTTATCATTGGTGATGTTTGAAATTCTCTATCCATATTTTCAGAAAAATGGTTAAATTCTATAACACTGTATTTTCTACCACATTCATTGTTTTCTGGGTACATCATTCTATCTAAATATAGATACCTAAGACACTATCTTAAAATCAAGTTAGCTACAATAGTAATAATTTAGCTTGACAGTCTACAGGATTCATTTGTATTGATTTTCTTGTTTTATTTATGGATGAAAGTTTCCTATAACAATTGCCTTGAGTTTTGCGTCCGCATAGTTAGATAATTTGACAAAAATTTGCAGGAAATTATTTCAAGTTATGCAACAGACGTGTTTTATTTCCCAAAATATCTGACACTAATATCCAAATTATTTGACCGTGTATTGTCTCCAATGATTAGTGCTAAGACGATCTAGTGCGAACCTGAAAAAGAACCATTCATAATATACTATCATTTTGCGGATAGACGTAATAATCTAATTATTCACAAAATATCAAAAACAAAATAGACAAAGCCATGAAAACACATATGGAGATATATCCAAAAAACAAAGCATGACTTTCAAGATTGGCTAAAAATATTATTTATAAAGTTATGAACATATTTCAAACACTAAAACAGCAGCAAAGACTTAGTGCAAAGTGATAGTCAGATTATTCAAGGATTCATAAGTATTCTTTAAAATTATTTTAGTTGTAGTACTATAATTACTCACTATTTCGTTCCTGCAAGATGAAATCAATTGATTCCATTTCAGCAACAGAAAACATATTCCAAGATGGTAAATATCTATCTTATTAATCCCAAATACTACATTCTCAATATATTGCAGTTCCAATGCATGAGTAATCATACACTCGAAGTATAATAAGGCGAACCACAAAACACGTTATTTTTAAGTAGGGCACAAAAAGTAGAACAACGCATGGTATCAGGTAATCAAATTAGATTAAATCGAATTCTCAGAAAAGGAAGAATGTTGTGCATCCCAATGGATCATGGTATTTCAAATGGACCAATTGAGGGTCTTGAAGATCCCACATCCACAATTTACAAATGTGAAGGTCATGGACTTACTAGTGTAATTATCAATAAAGGAATTCTCAAAGCATTACCAAAACCAACCAAAGTTGGAGTTTTGGTTCATTTCTCAAGTAGCACATCATTATCATTATCACCCAACCGAAAAATGTTAACTGGAACAGTAAAGGAAGCAGTTGCAATGGGGGCAGACGGAGTTTCATTACACATCAACATAGGAGGTAAAGAAGAGCCAGAAATGTTAGAGCATCTAGGAATGACCGCAAACCAATGCCACAAATGGGGAATGCCACTTTTAGCAATGATGTATCCAAGAGGTGAAAATATCAAAAATCCACATGATCCGGAAATTGTTGCACATGTAGCAAGAATCGGCGCAGAATGCGGTGCAGATATTGTAAAGACATTATACACAGGTGATATTGACTCATTTGCAAAAATTGTGAAAAGCACACCAGTCCCAATTGTAATTGCAGGTGGGCCTAAAGCAAAAACAGATTTAGATATTCTTCAGATGACTGAAGATGCTATGACTGCAGGGGCAAAAGGAATCACATATGGCAGAAACATCTTTGCGCATAAAACACCTGAAAAAATAGTTGAAGCATTAGCGGACATAATTTTTAGAAAAGTAACTGCAAAGGAAGCTATGAAAAAAATTGAATAGGAAAAGAGAATTAATTATTTCACCCAAAGTCTCACAAGCACAATTAGCTAAATTTCTTCCACAATTAGAATCTGAAGGAATTAGAATGTTGTATATTGAACCAAAGAAACTAGGAAAGAAAAAAACAAAGATGGAAACCGTCTATCCTACGAATGCAGCAAACTATGTGATTCTTGAAAAAGAAGGAATGATAAAACCAAAAGGAAAGAAAGTTGGAATGAAATTTCAAGTATTATCAAATTCAGATATTGAGCATATCCTATCTATTGCAAAGAAAGGATTAGATTTTGTGATTGTCGAAGTCAAGGATTGGAAAATCATCCCACTAGAAAATATCATAGCAAAACTTCATAAAATAAACACAAAGATTTTTGCAATTGCAAAAACTCCTGAAGAAGTAAGAAAAATGTTCTCAATTTTAGAAGTAGGGGTAGACGGAGTAATTTTCACTACAGATTCAATTAACGAAGTAAGAGAAGCAATGCTATATCTAGGAACAAAAAGTTTCGATATGAAACCTGCAAAAATTATTGAAATTAAAGAGGTAGGCGATGGAGAACGAGTATGTGTGGATACAGTATCCATGCTTCACAAAGGAGAAGGCATGTTGATTGGGAGTAGATCAAACTTTTTGTTTCTTGTCCATAATGAATCAGTAGGCTCATCATTTACTTCACCTAGACCGTTTAGAGTAAATGCAGGGGCAGTGCATTGTTATACATTATCACCAGATGGAACAACTAACTATCTATCAGAAATAGAAACAGGTTCTGAAGTTTTAATTCTGAATTCAAAAGGAAAAGCAAGAAGAGCAACTGTAGGAAGGTCAAAAATAGAAAGAAGGCCAATGCTGATGATAAAAGCTTCTGCAAGAGGGGAGATTGGTGGAATAATTGCACAAGATGCTGAAACAATCAGATTTGTAAGACCTAATGGACAACTTGTGTCAGTAACACACCTAAAAAAAGGAGATACTGTAATGGTTCACTCAAAGCCTGCAACAGGAAGACATTTTGGAATGGAAGTTTCAGATGAATATATTTTAGAAAAATGAAGTACAAAACTTGTGTATCAATCACTGAAGTAACGCCAGATAAAATTAAACAATCATTAAAAATTGCAGTGAGGAAATCAGATTTTATTGAAGTGAGATTTGACTTTTTAAAAGTCGAACAAATTCCAGAGGCGTTAGAATTAATCAAAAAAGATCTGAATAGAATTGTATGTACACTCAGACCAAAAACAGAGGGAGGAAAATTTTCTGGAAGCGAAAAAGAAAGAATAGCAATTTTAAAACTCATTGCAGAATATAACCCATTTTTATTAGATGTTGAATTTAATACACTTAAAAAAAATTCACAATTAACAAGATATCTAAAATCAACAAAAACCAAATTACTTGTTTCATGGCACGATTTTAAGAAAACTCCAAAAACTGAAGAGTTAAAAAAGAAAATTTCTCAAATGAGTAAGCTCTCAAATAATGTAAAAATTGTAAGTACTGCAAATTCAACAAACGATGCAATTAGAATGCTTGAATTGTATAACAAGAAGGGAAAAAATAATTTGATATCATTTGCGATGGGCGATATCGGTAAAATTTCAAGGGTTTTGTGCTTATATTTGGGTAGTCCATATACATACGTCTCTTTAGGAAAGGCAGTAGCTCCAGGACAATTCAGTGTAGACGAAATAAAGAAAATTATCAATCTAAATTAATTATCAGTTGAGAGTTTAAATCAATCATATTAGTGAGAAAAACAAGATGGGAAAATCATTTGCAGTAATTGGAGATCCAATTGATCATTCATTATCTCCAAATATCCACAGTGCGGCATTTAGAGAATTAAATTTAGATTGTTCATACATTGCATATAGAATCCCAAAAGGAGAACTAGAAGAAGGAATTGAAAGTCTCAAAAAAATAAAGATAGACGGATTCAATGTTACTGTTCCACATAAAGTAGAGATGATGAAGTATTTAGATAGAGTAGATGAATCATGCAGCTTAATTGGTGCAGTAAATACTGTCACAAATAAAGAAGGACTTCTAAAGGGATACAATACAGATATGGATGGTTTTCTAGAGCCATTTAAAAAAAGGAAATTAAGCATGGAAAATACCAAAGTGCTTCTCCTTGGAGCAGGTGGAGCAGCAAGAGCGATAGTTGCAGCATTTGCAAAAAATAAAGCAAAGAAGATTACAATTGCAAATAGAACTATAGAAAAAGCCGAAAACCTATCAGAACTTTCAAAGAAAATGAGACTTGATTCAAAAGCAATCAATATTAAAGATGTAAAAGATTCTGCAAAAGATTATGACATAATTGTAAACGCAACATCTATAGGACTAAGAAATGAGTCAAGTCCAATTTCTTTAGACAGTATTAATGATAAGACAATTGTTTATGATATCGTATACATGCCAATGCATACAGATTTTATAAAAAAAGCAAAAGAAAAAAATGCGGTGATAATTTTTGGCTATGAAATGTTATTAGGTCAAGCAGTAAAAGCGTTTGAGATATGGCATAATATGGAAGCACCTTATAATGCCATGAAAAAAGCACTGTTAGGAGGATTTTGATGGCAAAAGTAAAGGCTACGGTCCATGGTGCAATATCACTAGTTAATGCCATTGCAAATCAAAAGGGAGCAACTTTAGGAATAGAGTTGAAGGTAGAAACTACAATAGAGACTAGTTCAGGTAAAGGAATCATAATAGAATCAAACAACAAAACCCTCAGTTCCAGATTAATCAATAAGACAATTGAGAAAGTTATCTCAAAGAAAGATTTGGAGAAAAATAAGATCTTAGTTAAATTGGATTCAGAAATTCCAACTGGATATGGATTGAAGAGCTCAAGTGCAATTTCAACTGCTGTTGCACTTGCATGTGCAAAGATATTCAAACCAAAATTTACTGATCAACAAATTTTACTTGCAGGAGTTGAGGCATCAATTGAATCCAAAGTGAGTATTACTGGAGCATATGATGATGCATGTTCATGTTACTATGGAGGATTCAATGTAACTGACAATGCAAAAAAAAGACGAATTCATTTTGAGAAAGGACCAACCAATTTGATTGCAGTGATATTTATTCCAAAAAATAGAAAACGTGGTAATTTGAAAAATCTCAAAGTTTTATCAACAGTGTTTGAAAATGCTTGGGAATTAGCAAGAAAGACAAGTTATTGGGAAGCAATGATAATTAACGGTTTAGCCACTGCTTCAATTTTAAATTCAGATCCTAAAATTATTACCAGTTTAATTAAAAATGGAGCACTTGCAGCTTCAGTTTCCGGTAATGGGCCTGCCATCGCAACGATTGTAAAAAAAGAAAATGAGTCAAATATCAAAAAAATATTTGCAACTATGGAAGGAAGAGTGATTATTTCCAAAGTGAATAATAAAAAGGCGGAAGTCTATGAAGTGTGAAGTTAAAAAATCAAAAATTTCTGGACAAATAGTGTGTCCTGCAAATAAGAGTTACACCCATAGAGCAATTTTTCTTGCTTCACTTGCTGGAAACGATAGTAAAGTAGAAAATATTTTACGTTCAGCAGACACTGTTGCCACCATAGAAGCATGTAAAAAATTCGGAGCTGAGTTAGAAATTGAAAACGAACACATAATTGTAAAAAATCCCATAAGATTCGACAAGATGGTACCTGAAATTAATACGGAGAATTCAGGGACAACGATCAGGATTGCATCAGGAATTGCTAGTTTGTTTTCAGAAGAGATCACTCTAACAGGGGATTCTAGTTTGCAAAAGAGGCCTATGCAACCACTTCTTGATTCATTATCAAGCATGGGAGCACAATGTATCTCAACTGATGGAAAACCACCAATCAAAATTAAAGGGAAGATTTCCGGTGGAGAGGTAAAAATACCAGGGAATTTTTCTAGTCAGTTCATTTCAGCGTTATTAATCATTGCCCCCCTAACAGAAAAAGGAATTAATCTCACAATAGAAGGAAATTTAGTATCAAAACCATATCTTGATGCAACAATAGCTACAATGCGAAAATTCGGTGTTGTAGTTCAAACATTAATTCCATATAAAAGATACAACATTTCACCACAAATATACAAAAAGGCAACATTTACAGTTCCAATTGATTTTTCTAGTTTGGCATTATTGCTTTCAGCTACGGTTCTTAATGGTAATGAAATCACGATTAAAGGAAATATTGGGAATTTGCCACAGGGTGATGAGGCATTCATAGATATTTTAGAGCAGTTAGGAGTTACTATAGTGATTAATGATGAAGAAATTAAAATTAGAACACCTGAAAAACTAACAGGAGGAAAATTTGATTTGGGTAATTCCCCAGATCTTCTTCCACCACTTGCGATTTTAGCA
>JAOUNB010000013.1 GCA_029881195.1 Candidatus Nitrosopumilus sp. | reverse complement strand
GTTTGACAAGTATGATGTTATTTTTGTTGCAACCACATCTGATTATTTCTTAATTACCTATGATAGAATTAGATTGGTAATGGAGGAAAAGTCAAAGGGTACACTGATTTTAGATTTGTCTGATCCAAGGACTGTTGATGAAAGTGTAACTACTCTTCCTGGGATCAAGTTATTGTTTAGAGATCAAATAGCAGAAATTTATGAAGAAAGTGTAAGATCTAGAACAGGTATTATTCCTGCAGTCGAGAAAATTATTGAAAAAGAACTCCCTATTTTATCTGCCAGAATGAAAAGATTAGATGCTTAGTTTTCTACAAACCTTGTTTTCTCAAGAGAAACTGCATTATGGCTTCTTTTGAATAATCTATTCCATGTTCGTCGTCTGTATGGATTCTAAAATCTTCAATCACTTGTTCAATTTCACCATTTGCTACAAAATCACACTCAAAACCATAATCTCTGCATTTTAATTGTGCCATGTTTTGATGAAAAACAATCGATATAAAAATCCACAGGTATGTATTAATTTTGTAATGCTAGGTTATTGCTAAGTTTGATAATTCTGTTTCAGATAATCTATTTGCAAAAACTCTATCCATAAGACTCGTATTTTATGGCAAAACTACCATCTGGTTTTTTGTCATGTTCAGTTACAAATCCTTTAGGTCCTACATGCTCTATTACTCCATCTATAGTTCCTTGGTAGCCACAAATGTAGATGATTGTATTGTCTGGAGTTATTTCTTCTCCTACCATCTCTTCTACTGGAGACAACCCAGTTTTTTTATCAGGTTTAAAAAATGACTCGACTCTTCCTACATGACCGTTCCATGATCTGTTGAAATATTCTTTTGGTCTGCTGATAGCTGCCTTATATCTAAAATTCCATTGATCTCTTCCTCTTTTTTCACTCTCTAATTCAAAGTCAGTTAAGAGACGTTTGTAGCTTAATTCATCAACATAACTTGCACCATGCAGTATGACTACCTCTCGTTTATCATTAGTATCATGGAAATGTTTTGCAAATGCAATAAATGGTGCCAATCCCGTACCTCCTCCAACACAAATTACTCTTCTATTGTCTTTTTGACCGTTAGGTAATTTGTTACTAATCTGCAATGCAGCTCCAGTTGGGTCTCCTAGAGATACTTCATCACCTTCGCTTAGATAAAATAATTCAGTAGTTACTCTACCTGGAAGTGGCTTTCTAACCCATCTGATAACAAATTCAAAATAATCTCTATTTTCAGCATGTGATGCAATTGAGTATGCTCTTCGAACAACCTTTTTTTCTGATGGAATGGGAAGACCTATTGTTAAAAATTGGCCTGTTTTATATTGAGGCATGCCGTTTTCTGGCACCAATCGAATAATTACAAGATCTTCTTTGAGTAACTCTCTATAGACTACCTTTGCTTTCATCTCAGTTACCATACAAGATGCTTTTTTGTGACTTTGGATAAATATATTTCTGTTATAATTTGATTAAAAATTCCAATATTGTTATAATTCATCAAATTGTCTGTGGAATAAATCACTGTGATTCAATTAAATCAATCATTGATCCATCTCTGAAATTATCTCGTCGAGAATTTCCCTATTTGCTGCAGCAATGAATGAAACTCTTGTCTCATAACTTAGATCTGCATCTAGCGGATTCAGATCTACATCCAATAACAATCCTCCAGATTCTTTTACAATAAGATAACCTGCCGCAATATCTTGAATTCTAATTTTATTTCTCAAATCAATAAAGACATCAATCAAACCTCTGGCAAAAAAAGCCATTTCCAGAGCATTTGCCCCAAAATGTCTTAGATGATTGTGTTTTTTAAAAACCGGAAGAAATCGTCTAACCAAATCCTTTGATGCTCCTGATATGTTGATCCCTATAATTCTGTAAACCGGATTATCATTATCGCCAACTTTAATTTGCCGTCCATTGAAAAATGAACCTTTATCTTTTGAAGCCCAATAGATTTCTCCATTTGTTAGATCTGTAATCATTCCATCTGTAATTGAACTGAGTCTATTTTCTGTTGCAAATGCCAAGGAGCTACAGAAAAAAGGAACTCCTCTTACAGCATTAGCGGAGCCATCGACTGCATCCATTATTATGTATCCTTTGGGATTATTTGATAGTTCGACACGCCCACATTCTTCGCCTAAAACAACACATGCAAAATTAATTTCTTTTAGATAATCTAAAACGGTTCTCTCAGCAACAATGTCTATGTTTCTTGAAATATCTCCTCCAGCTCCTATGCCAAAGTCTCCAGCCGCATGTTCTGTACCTGCAAGATCTTTAACATTTTCATAAATTCTGTTTGATGCTTCTCGAAGAATTTCTATTACTTCCATAGTGGACATTTTCTATTTCGTAATTTAAGTGAAGAAAATTTTTGCTTTGAAAGCATAAATAACAATAAAGAAGCTTACGTTTGTGAGTGGGAAAGATCAATCTGTTGTAAGCAAAGAATCTTTGATGAGCACTAAACCCGGAAAACAAATAATGAAGCAAGCGTTATTCAAATCAAAAGGTTTCAAATTATTTAACAAATACAAAGAAGAGACAGAAAATGAATTTCCAAAGTTTGCAGAAAGGTTTGCACGTGGTCTTTTACATGAAATAAAGTCTGACACTGATCCTAATTCCACTCAACAAGCATTTGGTAACGAAGTCGGTTCAACCGAAATCATTTTAAATTCTTCTGAAATCGAGCCTATAAAATCAAAACTACAAAGTCTTGAAGTGGTGCAAGATAGGGTGAATAGGATCCTGAATTCCAATTTTGTAAAAATGACATTTCCTGTTTTTAATGGATTGTTTGATGCGGCGGCAGAATTTTCTGGAAGAAACGATCCGCAATTAAAACAAGATGTGGTTGAAGGGCATATTCTGGCAATTGATTTGAGTGAGCCTATGGATAGAATCGTAGATAAAGACGAGGATCTGGAGTTTCTTGATGATTACAAGCTAATGAATCCCTACATTCTGAAACTAGCCAGAGATAAAATCTCAAATGGCGGTGAACACGTTCTAAAAGAATTTGAGGAGGGATTTAGAGATGCTCGAATTGGCCAGTACCTAGATGAGAAGCTAAAATCAAAACCTACTGCCATTACTGAAGAAGAAATGACTGTCTCCTACAAAAAATATCGCGCAGTAATGGGAACCGCTGGCAGAAACATGGCTTTGGCAGAACGGCCATTGGGAGAAATTTTCTATTTGGGTATGGCGCGAGCTGCAGAAGGTGTTGGATGTGGAAATGAGATTGAAGATTCCATAAAAAATGGATTTGTAAAAATTCCTTCTTGGCCACTTTACTATTCTTTGTTGGCAAATGACGTGAAAAAAGGATTTGAAATAACTTTGGAAAAAAGTAACCTGTATTTGGAGGATGCCCGCCTTACTCTGGAATTGCTGCCAAAAGAATTTTCACACAAAGAATTTCTAGAATTTTTATTTTTGACTGTAGAGCATTATAATCAATACTGGTACAATAAATTACAAAAGGCCAATAAGTGGTCTGAATTTCAATCAAAACTTCCCAAGTGATAGCATTGATGTGGTCTGAAAAATATCGACCTCAGAATATTTCTGATATGGTGGGAAATGAAGAACCAAGAGCTGCAATAATGGAGTGGTTTGCAAAATGGAAAAAAGGCACCAGGCCTCTTCTTTTAGTTGGTCCGCCGGGAATTGGTAAAACAACCATTGCCTATCTTGTAGCCAAACAATTTGGGTATGATATGATTGGTCTAAACGCAAGCGATGTTAGAAGTAAGTCAAGAATAAACGAAATTCTTATGCCTGTTTTGGGTAATGTGAGTGTTTTAGGAACTCCAATGATTTTTGTTGACGAGGTTGACGGTATTCATGGGCGTGGTGATTATGGTGGCGCTTCAGCACTTGTTGATATCCTTAAAGAACCAACAGTGCCAATAATTCTTGCTGCAAACAGTGATACGTCAGACAAAATGAAAAGCATCAAAAAAGCAGTCAAAACAATTTCTTTTAAACGAATTCCTCCTAGATTACTTCGAGTCTATCTTGAAAATATTTTAAAAAAAGAAAATGCAAAACTAAGTCCTGGTTCATTAATCAAAGTGATTGAGAAATCCAAAGGAGACATTCGTTCAATGATTAATTTTACTCAATCTTTAGTTACTGGATTTAATCCGCAGACAGAAACGACATTTGAAAATATTAATGTTGAAGATGGAATTAATGCTTTTTTTAAAGCAAATTCAATTGAAGAAGCTAGAGTTGTTTTGTATTCCATGCAAATTGATCCTCGCGAAAAAATTAATGCGTTCTATTCAAGTATAATTACCAGCAATTTAGATAATTCAAATCTCGCAAAATATTTAGAAACTATATCTGATGCTGATATGCTTTTTGGAAAGATCATGAAAACTCAGAACTGGAGGCTTTTACGTTATCTAAATGACATTTTAATTAAATTGTATCATAATGATGATCGAATTAGATATTCACAATACAATCTCTCATGGTCATTACTAAACAGAATTAGATGGGATGGCGTAAAAATCAAATCATTGTCATCTGTAATGGCAAAAAAATTACACATGTCTTCAAGTGCCTTTGTAACTTTATGTCTGCCATTTGTTTTGTTTTGTGTTAAAAATAAAACTCTACATCTGGAATTGGAGGAGACTTATGGCGATATTATTGAAAAGGAGACTGAACTAATTCAATGAGTTGGAGAAAGATTCCTATGAAATTCCCTGGAACATGTATAGTTTGTAACGAAAAAATTGAAATTAATGAAATTGGCTTATGGGCAAAAGGATTAGGTGTAAAACATGAAAAATGTGCTCAAATAAATGAATTACGATGCAGCGTTTGTGGAGGTCCAGCTGGCTGCCTTCAATGTGAATTCCAGGAAACTTGTGATATTTCAAACGTATCTCAGTTATGTATTTGTAAGAAATGCAGTGAAGAAAACGACGCTTTTAAGTCTTATCAAAAGTCAACAAACAAGAAATTCCCAATTCTTAACTCCTGATATTGAAAGAAAATAATCATTTGTAAATTTTTGTAAAAATCTCATGATATTTTTATGCCAAAACTAAATTAATATATGAAACCATATTAGACTAAGTTAAGTCATGCATTCTGAAAAGATTGAGCGATATTCTAAAAATAATAATACTGCATTTCAAGGGGGCGGACAAGACAGAATTAAGGCTCAACATGATAAGGGTAAGTTAACTGCACGTGAAAGAATAGGTCTTTTACTTGATGAAGGTACTTTTACTGAAATTGATCCATTAACCACTCATCATTATCATGAATATGATATGCAGAAAAAGAAATTTTTCACTGATGGTGTAGTCGGTGGTTATGGAAATGTAAATGGTAGACAAATCTTTGTTTTTGCTTATGACTTTACTGTTCTTGGTGGCACACTAAGTCAGATGGGTGCTAAAAAAATTACTAAACTAATGGATCATGCAGTAAGAACTGGTTGCCCAATTATCGGTATTATGGATTCTGGTGGTGCAAGAATTCAAGAAGGAATTATGAGTCTTGATGGATTTGCAGATATCTTTTATCATAATCAATTAGCTTCAGGTGTTATTCCACAAATTACTGCAAGTATTGGTCCTTCAGCAGGTGGTTCTGTTTATTCTCCTGCAATGACTGATTTTGTAATAATGGTAGAAAAAGTAGGAACAATGTTTGTTACCGGACCTGATGTTGTTAAAACAGTTCTAGGTGAAGAAATCTCATTTGATGACCTTGGCGGAGCTATGACACATGGTTCTAAAAGTGGTGTTGCACATTTTGTTGCACAAAATGAATACGAATGTATGGACTACATCAAAAAATTAATCTCTTATCTTCCTCAAAATAATACTGAAGCACCTCCTAAAATTAAAACTGATGATGATCCAAACAGAATGGATCATAATTTAATTAACATTATTCCAGAAAATCCTCTGCAACCATATGATATGAAAGAAATAATTAATTCAATTGTGGATAATCATGAGTTTTTTGAAGTGCATGAGCTGTTTGCACCCAATGTTATCGTAGGTTATGGTAGAATGGACGGTCAAGTTGTAGGAATTATTGCAAACCAACCAATACATCTTGCAGGTGCACTGGATATTGATTCATCAAACAAAGCAGCAAGATTTATTCGATTTTGTGATGCATTCAACATTCCAATAATCACTCTAGTTGATACTCCGGGATATATGCCAGGATCTAATCAAGAACACAATGGAATCATTAGACATGGAAGTAAACTGCTATATGCATACTGTGAAGCAACCGTTCCAAGAATTACTTTGGTTATTGGAAAAGCATATGGTGGTGCATATATTGCAATGGGAAGTAAAAATTTGAGAACTGATATTAATTATGCATGGCCAACTGCAAGATGTGCTGTTTTGGGAGGAGAGGCTGCAGTAAAAATCATGTATAGAAAAGAACTTGAGAGTGCAGATGATTCTGAAACACTAAAAAAACAATTAATCGACGAGTTTGCTGAAAAATTTGAGAATCCATACGTAGCAGCGTCACATGGTACTGTAGATAATGTAATTGATCCAGCTGAAACAAGACCTATGCTTATCAAAGCATTACACATGCTTGCAAACAAGAGAGATAAACAACTACCAAGAAAACATGGGAATATCAATTTGTGATTTAATATGATTGAGAAAGTATTGATTGCAAATAGGGGAGAAATTGCGTTACGTGTTATTAGAACATGTAAAGCACTTGGAATCAAAACTGTTGCGGTATATTCTGATGAAGATTATAACTCAATGCATGTAAAACAAGCATCTGAAGCATACCATATTGGAGAAGCTGCTCCTGCAAAATCATATCTTAATCAAGAAAAAATCCTTGATGTAATGCTATCTGCAGGTGCTGATGCCGTTCATCCAGGTTATGGTTTCTTGTCTGAAAATGATGACTTTGCAAGATTATGTGAAAAAAATAAAATTACATTTATTGGTCCAACTGCTGATTCGATGAATCTATGTGGAGATAAAATGAGATGCAAAGCTGCAATGCTAAAAGCACAAGTACCAACTGTTCCAGGAAGTCCGGGACTTGTAAAGGATGCTGATGAAGCATTATCTATTGCAAATGATATAGGATATCCCGTATTACTAAAATCTGTTTATGGCGGAGGTGGTCGTGGTATTAGACTAGTGACAAATGATAATGAATTACTTGAAGGTTTTGAAACCGTTACAAGTGAGTCCATTTCTGCTGTTGGGAAATCTGCAATTATTGTTGAAAAATTCCTTGAAAAGACCAGGCACATTGAGTATCAAATGGCAAGAGATCAACATGGTAATGCTGTTCACCTGTTTGAAAGAGAATGTTCTATTCAAAGGCGTAATCAAAAACTTATTGAACAAACCCCCTCTCCAGTAGTAGATCAAAAAACAAGAGATAGGATAGGTGAATTAGTTGTTAGAGCGTCAGAAGCAGTTGATTACACTAATTTGGGCACCGCTGAATTTTTACGTGCTGACAATGGTGAATTCTATTTCATTGAAATTAATGCAAGATTACAAGTAGAACATCCGATCTCTGAAATGGTATCTGGACTGGATTTTGTCAAATTACAGTTAGATATTGCAAATGGAGAACCTTTGCCCTTCAAACAAAGTGATCTAAAAATGAATGGATATGCAATTGAATGCAGAATTAACGCAGAAGATACTTTCTTAGATTTTGCACCATCAACTGGCCCTGTACCTGATGTAATAATTCCTTCAGGACCCAGTGTTAGGTGTGATACTTATCTTTATCCTGGATGTACTGTTTCGCCATTTTATGATTCATTGATGGCAAAGCTTTGTACATGGGGACAAACATTCGAAGAATCTCGAACTAGGATGCTTGCTGCATTAAATGACTTTTATATTCAGGGTGTTGAGACATCGATTCCTTTATACAAAACAATTCTAAATTCTGAAGAGTACAAAAAAGGAGAACTCTCTACTGATTTCCTTAAGAGATTCAATATGATTGATAAATTAACTGAAGATCTAAAAAATGAAAAAATCAATAAAAGTGAAGCTGCAATTGCTGCAGCAATAGTTCATTCTGAATACTTTAAAAGTCGTATACAAAGTGATTCTTCTGCAAGTGCTAATTGGAAAAACAAGTTGGATTGATGAGGAATGGATTATAAAATATCTGACATTGAAAAATCATTTGATGGAAAAATAGTAAAAAATCTTGGAAATAATGATTACATAATTAAAATAAATGACAACGAACACAACTTGAAAATTATTAATATGAATTCTGATGGAATTGAATTTATTTTAGATCAAAAATATCACAAAGCAAAATATCTAGAACAATCAACCAACGAAATGAATATTGTAATTGATAATGTTCCTATTATTATAAATCGACACTCTCATTTTGACGAAGTTGTTTACAAACATTCAGGAGGTGCTGGTGCTGGTAATGCACAGTTATCACTGAAGAGTCAAATTCCTGGTAAAGTTGTATCAATTGCAGTTGCTGAAGGAGATTCGGTAAAGAAAGGTGATGTAATTTGTACACTTGAGTCAATGAAAATGCAAGTTTCAGTAAAGGCTCATAAAGATGGAGTTGTGAAATCAATTAAAATTAAAGAAACAGCATCTGTCGCCAAAGGCGACCATATTGCTGATATAGAATAAAAAAAGAAATTTTTCCTATTTCAGGAAATTTTTAATTTCTTCATAGTTTGGTTCTTTTAATGGATCTTCTGAAATCCATTTGTAACCAATTTTTCCGTCTTCCATAATTATGAATACAGAACGTTTTGCCGCATTGTAGCCCTTAATGTGGAGTAAATCTGGCATCAACACATCATAGTCACGAATTGTTTTACTTGAATAATCTCCTAATAACGGGAAATTAAAGTTATTTTTTTCTGCAAATGCTTTATTTGCAAATGGACCATCATTGCTGATTGATACTATTTGTGCACCTAAATCTGCAATCTCTTGCCAAGAATCTCTCAAAGTGCATAATTCAGCTTCACAAACTGGTGAACTAGCAGCAACTATGAATGATAATACGATTTTTTTGCCCTTAAATTCATCCAAAGTCCGCAGTTTTAGTTCTGTATCAGGAAGTTCAAAGTTGGGAGCTGTATCTCCAATATTCAACGTCATGATCGCATTCTGTATATGCTCTATAAAGTACTTTAGAAAAATATTTTTTTAAAATTTTATCAGAAAAAGAGAAGAATACCTTTTTATACAAAAATCAGAGTCAGAAGATAAATTGGTCGGGGAATTAGCGGGCAATTATAGTACCGTTGTATTGATGTTTGGCTTTGCTGTAGTAGCAATGGCTCCGGCATTAATTATTTCAAGAATGATTTCTCCAAGAAAACGAAGTAACCCTGTAAAGTTTTTGCCAATGGAATGTGGCCAAGTTCCAACTGGTGAAGGAAGAACTCATTTTATGATGCAATACTATCCTTACATTCTCATGTTTGTTGTTTTTGATGTAATGGCAATTTTCTTGTATGCATGGGGTAGTGCTCTTTTGGAACTTCCCAAGAGTGCCACACTGCCTATGATGGGGTTTTTAGCAATAATGTTTGGTGCAATGGCATTTGCATTATACCAATCCGGGAGAAGGAGAATATGGTAGTTTTTTATATAAATTATATTGATGAGGGTAGGGGATAATATTGCTTAAAGATTTAGTAACACCGGAAAATGCAAATGTCTTTATCGGAAAATTGGGAGACATTTTAGAAAAAGCGATTGATAAACCATTAGGATATGCTATTAATTGGGGTAGAATCTGGTCACTCTGGCCTGTCCACATTGAGACGGCTTGCTGCAGTGTTGAATTTGGAGCTGCATCTAGTCCTAGATTTGATGTTGAAAGATTTGGCATCATTGAAGCATTTGGTTCGCTTAGACAATGTGATCTAGTTGTTGTTCAAGGAACTATTACTAGAAAAATGGCACCACGTCTCAGATTAGTTTATGATCAAATGCCAGAACCAAAATATGTTATTGCTATGGGGGCTTGTGCAATTACTGGAGGATTATATTTTGATTCATACAATGTACTTCCAGGAATTGATGGAGTTATCCCTGTTGATGTTTATGTTCCAGGTTGTCCACCTAGACCTGAAACTCTAATTCAAGGTTGTATGTTGTTACAAGAGAAAATTAAGAGAATGAAGGCTAGGAAGTTTGTATAATGAGTTCTGATTCAGAAAAACCTTCTGCAGATGTTAAACCTGAAGAGAAAACTTCCTCACCACCTCCAAAAAAACCTGAAGAAAAATCTGTAGATTTACCTGCATTTGAAAAAGGAATTTCTGATAAAATTATTGAAAAATTTGGTGATAAAGTTGAAGTTGCATTTGTAAAACAAGATAGGGTTGGAATTAATGTTGACCGAGACAATGTTCACGATGTTGCTGAATTCATTCGTGATGAATTAAACTACGATCATGTAGAATCCGTTTCAGGCGTGGATTATCCTCAAGATAAAGAAATTGAGGTTGTTTATCATATAGGGTCTTATACTGATTCTTCATTGGCAAGTCAAATTCTTGTTCTGTCTACTAGGGCACAAAGAGAAGAAAACCCGATTCCTGGAAATGATGCAACTAAACTTCCAACTCTTAGAGATATATTTTACAGTGTAGAATTTCATGAAAGAGAAGTTTTTGAAATGTTTGGAGTTTACTTTGAAGGACATCCTGATAATAGAAGATTGCTTTTGCCAGAAGACTGGGCAGATTTACCACCACTAAGAAAGGACTTTGCTATAAAGGGAAGATAAAATGACTAGCGAATTACCTCCAGGATTAGCACTCCAAAAAGTCGATGAGAGAATAATGACTCTCAATGTTGGACCACAACATCCAGGTTCTGGTCACATGAGAATTGTTGTTCAAATCGATGGTGATTATATCGTAGCCTGTGATCCTGATCCTGGATATGTTCATCGTGGAGAAGAAAAAATGGCAGAATATAGAAATTATATTTTAAACATTCCTCACTTGGAAAGACCGGTAATCCACGATTCATGTAATGTTCTTTATCCATATGTTTTAGGAGTTGAAGAAATTGTTGGAATTGAAGTACCGGAACGTGCAAAATATGTTAGAGTCATTGCATCTGAATTGAATAGATGTATTTACACAATGTATTGGCTTGCAATTTATGGTATTTTCTTAGGACATTCTACAATGTTTATGTGGCCTGCAGGTGATCGTGAACTCTTAATTGATCTAATGGAAAAAATGACTGGTGCAAGAGTTACACATGCTCATTTTGTTCCAGGTGGAGTAAGAAATGATTTGCCACCAAACTTTGAAGATGTTTGTCTACGTCAAGTAAATTACTTTGAAAAACGCATCAAAGAATATGCCGCAGTATTTTATGATAACCCAATTCTTATTTCTAGGACTCGTGATACTGGAGTTCTTTCTCGTCAGGATGCAATTAGACTTGGCACAACTGGTTCTGTACTTCGCGCAAGTGGTGTGGATTATGACCTTCGCATAAAGGAACCTTATGATGTCTATGATGAATTAGATGTTCACACAAATGTAATGACGGAAGGTGATTCTTATGCAAGATCACGAGTTCCATGGCTTGATATGATCGAAAGTTGTAACATTATCAGACAAGCATTACAAAAAATGCCAAAATCAGGATCTGTTAGAACCAAACTTAAACCCAATCCAAAAGGAAAAGGACTTGATTCCGTGTACAAACGTGTTGAATCTGGAAGAGGCTCTCTAGGCTGCTATATCGTATCTGATGGAAAAACTGAACCATACCGACTGAAGATGAGTGTTGGATCTTTTAGAAATTTAATTGCATTACCATATCTTCTCAAAGGTGAAAAACTTGGTAACATGCCATCAGTTTATTGGAGTCTTAACTATTGGCCAGTGGAGGCAGACCGATAAATGTCCGTAATTGCACCAAAGTTCAAACTTAGCGAATTTATCAAATCACTACTTGATAATATTTTCTGGATTTTATTGATAGCTGTCTTAATTGCAATTCCTGCAATTCAGGTAATCTTATTTGCAATAGAAATGCCTGTAATTAATGGGGAATTACTTACTCCATTTCTTGCATTAACATGGATAGCAGATCCATCACGTACTCTTCCTATCATCAAAGCCTTCATGACAACTGACATCTTTAGAGTAATGGCATTTCCAGGATTTGGTTTTGCAGCGCTAATTGCTGCTGGTACAATTTTTATTGAAAGAAAAATGCTTGCAAAATTACAATTAAGAGTTGGCCCATTTTACTGTGGAAAAATTGAGGGCATTTTACAATTAATGGGAGATGGACTAAAATTAATCTCAAAAGAAATTATTATTCCCGCCAAAGCTGATAAGCCAATTTTTTGGGCAGCACCAGTAATGTTTGTTGGTGCGGCTGCAGCATTTGTTGCACTAATCCCTGTTGCTCCTGGTTGGGTAGTAGCAGATGTGGACTTGGGATTGCTTGGAGTATTTGCAGTAATTGGATTTTTCCCAATCATTACAATTCTTTCTGCATGGTCTGCAAACAGTAAATTCCCATTCATTGGAGGTATCAGAGCTTTATTCCAAATGGTTTCATTTGAAATTCCATTAATTCTATCTTTGTTAGGAGTTGTTATTCTGACTGGAACTCTAAACTTGTCTGAAATTGCAGCAAGTCAGTCTAGTTTCCCTTGGATTGTGTTTTTGCCTGTTGGTGCTATTGTATTTTTCATTACAATGCTAGCCGAATTAGAAAGAATCCCATTTGACTTACCAGAGGCAGAAAGTGAGATTGTAGCTGGCTGGCTTACAGAATTATCTGGAATGATGTATGGGCTTGTTCAATTGGGAACATATCTGAAACTTTATGCATTTGCAGCATTGTTTGTAGTATTATTCCTTGGTGGGTGGAATGGCCCGATGATTGTGCCTCCATTCCCAGCAGAAATTGTTACTGACGGAATTCACCTTGGCCCTGTTACTGCTAATATTGCAGGGCTACCTGTATTTACACAAGAAATGCTTAACGGAACACTATGGTTTGTTCTAAAGACTGTTGGGGTGATCTTCTTCATACTATTGCCAAGAGGTGTATTTCCAAGAATTAGAATTGATATGCTTTTGAGTCTTGGCTGGACCAAACTTATTGGTCTTGCATTCGTTAACATCTTTATTGCTCTAGGGTTGCTTTACGCTGGAGTGTTAGGGCCGGGAGGATTACAATAATGGGAACTGCAACAGGCATTATTCGTGCATTAAACTCTGGAATTAAACATCTTGCAATCAAGCGATTTACACTTCGTTATCCTGAAGAGAAACTAAAATTTGTAGGTGATGGATATCAATTTGATCCTTCTACAGGTGTTGGAATTGCAGGACTAAAGGGACGTCATATGTTATTCCATGATCATTGTACTGGTTGTCAATTGTGTTCTATTGCATGTGAAGGAGTTGCAGAAGCAATTGCAATGGTGAAAGTCCCAGAAGAACAAAAACAAAACAAAAAATCTATCATGCCACAAATTGATTATGGTAAATGTGTTTTTTGTGGATTATGTGTTGACGCATGTCCGTTCTATGCTCTTTACATGACTAACGACTATGAACTTTCTTCATTTTCAAAAGAAGGATTAATTTACACTCCTGCTCAGCTTGCTGTAAAACCATATGTAGCACAAGATAGTGAAATCCAAATTACTGATAGAGGTGCATCACATGGCTGATGCAGCATTTCTTGCATTAACTGTAATCACAATTGGCTCTGCAATTGCTGCCCTTGAATTAAGATCATTGATTTATGGCTCAATTGCTTTGATGGGAACCCTTGGCGGCATAGCAGGATTCTTCTTCTTATTGGATTCTCCATTTGTTGCATTGTTCCAATTAGCAGTGTATGTTGGTTCTATAGCAGTCTTGATTTTGTTTACCGTCATGTTAGTAAAAAGAGAATTAATTTTCAAAGCAATTGAAGATAAGAGAAGAAAGTTTGCAGGAATTGGATTGATGTTGATAGTTATGGTTGCACTAGGGGCAGTATTTTTAGATTCAGGAATAAAAACAATAACTACTGATGACCCTCCAGTTGATTTTAGAGATATCGGTACAGACTTTGTAACATATTATTGGCCTGCATTGATTTTAATGGGATTGATTTTAGCCGGTTCTGTAACTGGTGCATTAGTTTTAGCCAAACGAGAGGATGTGGAGAATGACCAGCGAACTAGTTGATTTTACTCTTGTGTCTGTTGCCCTTTTGGGTATAGGGATTTACGGTCTTGCAGTTAAGCGTAATTTTATTCGAATGTTATTTGCAGTTGAAATTATCATCAATGCTGCAAATCTCAATCTTGTAGCATTTGGTAGATTTTTACCTCATAGTGGAGGTCAGACTTTGGCTTTATTCTCAATTGCAATTGCCGCAGCAGAAGTAGCAGTTGGATTATCATTAATTATTGTTGCTTATCGAATGTATCAAAATGTCGATATTGCAGACTTTAGGAGTTTGAAGGGATAATGGAATATGCATTATTACAGGCAGTTTTCTTGCCGTTACTTTTGTCTCCAATAGCATACATTATTGGAAGAAAAGTTGGCCCAACCCCTGCAATGTGGTTTACGTTTGTAATTTTACTGTACACTACAATACTTGTAATTAATGCAGCACTTTCTGGTACTGTTGAAGAACACTATCCTTGGACTGAGCAATTTGGTGAATTTGGTTTCTTGTTAGATGGATTAGCATCACCATTTGCAATATTGATTTATGTACTTTCTACAATATTGGCACTTTATTCAAAACCGTACATGATTCACAAATTCCATGAACAATTTGAAGAAGAGCATAAAATCAATTCATCTTCAAATGGTCAGACTTCTGTAGTTGAGTCATCCTCACTTTCGAATTATGTTAACGCTAAATCTGGTCTTTATTTTGCACTGTATCTTGTTTTTGCGATGGGAATGCTTGGAACTGTTCTCTCCACAAACCTGATTGAATTCTATATTTTCTTTGAGGTTATGTTGATTCCTGGTTTCTTCTTAGTTGCGCTTTGGGGTGATGGTCCTAGAAGAAAAATTGGCTTGATGTTCCTATTCTGGACTCATGCTGGTGCAGTTGTTTTACTATTAGGATTTTTAATGATTGGTCTTTCATTAGGAAGTTTCGATTTTGTAGATATTCGTGAATCTGAAATTCCTCCAGATATTGTGATGATTTCTGCAGTTGCAATTGCAATTGGACTGGGAGTTAAACTTGCAGTCTTTATGTTCCACATTTGGCTTCCATATGTCCACGGTTCTGCACCTACGCCAATTAGTGCGTTGTTGTCCCCTGCCATGATTGGAATTGGTGCCTATGGTATTTTCCGATTGATTGTTGAATTTTTACCTGCAACATTTGCAGAACTTTCAATATGGTTCCATATCTGGGGACTTGTTACAATGATTTATGGTGGCGCAATGGCACTAATGCAAGATGATCTGAAACGTCTTCTAGCATATTCTAGCATTAGTCAAATGGGCTATCTTTTGTTTGGTATTGGTTCGATGTCAGCATTAGGTCTTTCTGGTGCAGAGATGATGTATGTAACTCATGCCATTGGAAAAGGCATTCTCTTCATGATGGCTGGAATTATAATCGTCAAAGTTGGAACTAGAAGTATCACCAAACTTGGAGGATTGGCAGGAAAGATGCCAATTACAGCAGTTTGTGCAGTTATTGGTGCATTGACGATTATGGGTGTACCGCCAACAAGTGGATTTATGGGCGAATGGATTTTGTTTTATGGTGCATTAGAAACTGCAATTGAAGAGGGCTCAACAATAAGAGCTGTCACATTTGGTTTAGGTCTTGTTGCAACAGCCCTTACGATGTCTTACATGCTTTGGATGCTTAAACGTGTATTTTTTGGAAAAACTCCTGAACATCTTGAAAATGTGAAAGAAGGAAGTTGGTATATGACTGCCCCAATGATGGTGTTGGCAGGATTTTCAATTGTAGTTGGAATTTATCCAGATATTTTCTTGAAAACAATAATTCCATACATGAGTGGAGTGTTGGGGGTATAGATTATGGCAACAGAATCTTTCGGGTTTCCATTTGAAGTTGGAACTCTTAGTGCGTGGCTTGTTTGGATTCTTCCATTTGCCGCTGCAATGATTATTCCTGGTATTGGGAAATTATCAAAACATGCAACTGGCTATGTTGCAGTAGCATTTGCTTTGATGAGTGCTTTATCTGCGGCAACAATGATTCCTGTGGCTTTAGAGGCACACGAATTACATCATCAAATTATGTGGATTGAGGCAATTGGTCTCAAAGGTGGTGTGTTAGCAGATCCACTTTCAATAATAATGGCAAACGTTGTTGGTTGGATTTCATTCCTAATTATGATTTACAGTACAGGATACATGAAAGGCGATAAAGACATTACAAGGTTCTGGTTCTGGATGATGTTCTTCATTGGTTCTATGCAATTAATTGTTTTATCTGATAACTTACTTCAAGTATTCTTTGGATGGGAAGGTGTAGGACTTGCTTCATATGCCTTGATCAGCTTTTGGTATCGTGACAAGAAGAAAGATCATGTTGGTGTTGAAGGTAGAACTGTTCTTGGTATGTTAGATTACTATGCACCAACACATGCAGGTATGAAGGCATTCATCATGACCAAAGTTGGTGATGTGATGATGATTGCAGGTATGCTTTTGATATTTTTGTTTGCAGGTACATTTGGGTTTAAAGAATTAATGGGAGATACTCAATGGGCAACTACAATGGCTGCTCAGGGACTTTTAGTTCCTGCATTTGTTTTACTATTTGGAGGAGCTATAGGAAAATCAGCTCAATTCCCACTAAACGAATGGTTGTTAGAAGCAATGACTGGCCCTACTGCCGTTTCAGCATTAATTCACGCAGCAACAATGGTCAAAGCAGGTGTATTCTTAGTTGCAAGAATTGGTCCACTTGTATTTGCATTAGGAGCTGCAGGTATTATGGCAGATCAGTTCTTTGAGATTGTTGCTTGGGTTGGTGCAATTACTGCATTATTACTTGCAACACAAGGAATGGTAAATCCTGAAATTAAGAAAGTTCTTGCTTATTCAACTGGTTCTCAAATTGGTTATATGATGATGGCATTAGGTGTTGCAGGATTGTCTCATCAATACGTTGATGGTTACACTGCAGGATTTTTCCATTTAATTTCGCACGCAATGTTCAAAGCTTCATTATTCATGGCAGCAGGCTCTCTGTTACACATTGTTGGTTCTAGATTTATGACCGATATGGGTGGTCTTAGAAAACAAATGAAGAAAACATATGCATTCATGTGGGCAGCTGGACTCGGTTTAATGGGCGCACCATTTATCACAACTGGTTTCTGGAGTAAGGATGCAATCTTTGCTGCAGTATATGAATCTGGAAATGAATGGGCAATGCCACTTTATGCAATTGCTGTATTGACTGCAGTTATCACAGCATTCTATACTACTAGAATGATTGGAATGGTCTTCTTTGGAAAGAAGAGCAAACACATTGAAAAAATGGAAGAAGAAGGACATCATATACATGAAGCATCATTGTCGATGTGGGTTCCATATGGAATTCTTGCAGTTCTTACAATTGGAATTGGTCTTATTGGACTATCTGCAGAAGAAGGTCTACATCATGTGTTTACTGATTATCTTGAACATTCCTTTGGTATCCATTCTGAACATGCAGCAGCAGAAACTTCAATACTTCCAGAATTCTTGCAAGGGCTTAATCCAGTTGCACTAGGTTCATCATTAGTAGCATTTGCTACGGGAATTGGTCTAGGATATATCTTCTATATCGGTAGATGGGTTGATCCTGTAAAATTTGTAAATTCTAACATTTTCTTTTATTCAATTCACAAAGTTATCTTAAATAGATGGTATCTTAATGCAATAATCTACTGGTGCTTTGTTGTAGCACCATTGTGGTTGACAAGAGGTATATTCAGATACTTTGAAAAGACAGCTATCGATTATGGTATGAATGATGGAATTCAAAAAGCAGTTGGATGGAGTGCAAAAGTTGTTCAAGGAACTCAAACTGGTGTCTCACAATCATATCTATTCGTATTTGGAGCAGGATTACTATTTGTAGTTCTGATATTGTTGATATAGGAGATTTGATGACTTGATAGAAATTACTTCAACCCCATTGGTATTAATTGCAATATTGGGTACTGTAGGTGTAATTCTTCCGATTATCAGTATTGCAAGAAAAGAAAAAGGTTCTAATTCATTTTATGCAGTAATCGCATTTGCAGCATTAATTATGTCCATGGGATATGTTGGATACCAATTCATTAACGAAAATGTCTCTGCATCAGCTCTTTTCTCAGACGATGTTATAGTTGATGATGCCTTTGGTGGATTCTTTGCAATAGCAATGTTAATTGTAGCTTTGTTCACAACAGTTGGTTCTTTCAATTACATGAGAAAACATAATTCTCCTGCTGTGTATTATTCTCTAATTCTACTTGCAACAATCGGTATGGTGTTAGTGGCATACTCTACAGATTTGGTTATGTTGTTTGTTGCATGGGAGCTTATGAGTATTCCAACGTATGTCTTGGTTGGATTTATGAAAAAGAATCCAAGCTCAAATGAAGCTGCTCTAAAATATTTTTTGTTTGGCGCATTATCATCTGCAATCATAGTTTACGGAATTTCTATTTCTTATGGATTAACCGGCTCTACAAATATTGGTGAAGTGATTCAAGGTTATTCAACACTTGATCCATCTTTGTTGCCTCTTGCATTACTTTCTGTTGGAATGTTTATTGCAGGATTTGGATTTAAGATGGGACTTGTACCTTTCCATCAATGGCTTCCTGATACCTATGAAGGTGCACCTTCACCAATAACTGCACTGCTTGCAGCAGCAACCAAAAAAGCTGGATTTGCAGCTTCCATAAGAATTGTAATTCTGGGAATGGTATTTCTAAACCTTGATTGGACATTAGCTCTTGGTATTATTGCTGTGATGACAATGACTATAGGAAATGTTGCTGCAATCATGCAAAAGAATCTTTCAAGAATGCTAGCATATTCCAGTATTGCACATGCTGGGTACATTCTGATAGGTCTTGCGATTGCACCTTATAGCTCTCTTGGATTACAAGGTTCTTTGTATCAAATCATGAATCATGCAATAATGAAAGGAGCAGCATTCATTGCAATTGCAGGGATTGTAACAACTCTTGCTGTTACTAATATTGACAAACTCAAAGGACTTGGAAGAAAAATGCCAATCACTGCTCTTGGTTTGGTAATTGCATTATTTGCATTGGCTGGAATTCCACCACTTTCAGGGTTTTGGAGTAAACTGATGTTATTTGGTAGTGCATTAGATGCAAGTTCTGTGCTATGGTGGGCACCATGGCTTGCGATTGCAGGAGTTCTTAACAGTGCATTATCTCTTGCTTACTATGGTTGGATTACACGAAAAATGTACTTTGAGGGTGAAACAGAAAAAAGAATCGCAGAACCAAAATCTATTATTGCAGTAATGATCTTCTCTACAATTTTCTTAGTTGGATTTGGTGTATATCCAGAACCATTAATTAAATTCGTAGAATTTGCAACACCGGTAATTAGTTTAGGTCTTATGCCTTAAATGAAGTAAATTTAATCAAATTATCTAGGTTTATTTTTGCGTTATTATCAGGAATTTTTCTTAAACCGACTCTTGCTTTTTCAGAATATTCTTTTAGCAACTCTTCCATTTTATTAAAAACATCTCGTGGGTCGGAGCTTTTTTTGATTAATAAATTAAACAACTTATCTTCATTTTTCCAATCTAACAAATCATCTCTAATTTGATATGCAATTCCAATATTTTTTCCATATTCAGTCAATGCTTCTATCTGTTCTTCAGTTCCATTTGCAATGATTGCCCCTATTCTTGCTGCCACCTCAAACGCTGTTGCTGTTTTGTACTCTATCACTTTGAGATAATCATCAAATGTTACATCTTCGCTGGTTTCTAATCTGTTCTCAATCATTTCTCCTTCACTCATCAACATGGCAGTTGTGGCTAAATCTTTTGTAATTCTTGCATTGTCTAATCTTGAAGATATTGCAAGAATCAATCCTAAAACAAAGTCACCTGTAAGTACACTCGTATTGTATCCATATTTGATATGAAATGGTTCTTTTTGCCTTCTCATAGTTTCATTATCAATGATGTCATCATGAATGATGGATTCCATATGCAAAAATTCAACAGCACAAGATGCCGACCAAGTATTTTCATCAACTTTTCCTACACTCTCAGCTGCAAGAATCAAAATAATTGGCCTAATTCGTTTTCCACCCTCTAATGAGTATTTTAATGGCTCAATAAACTCAGATTCAGAATAAAGAGAAAGCTCACTGTCTAATGCATCATCAATTTCTTCAATATACTTTCCATAGGTCTCAAGTAGTGGATTAATTTCAATATTTTTCCTGTCCAAAATTGCCTGATCAAAAAACTTTGTCATTAGTAAATAAATCTTGGTGCTCCAGCCGGGATTTTCATCGTTTGATTTTGAACCCGGGATCACTGCCTTGAAAGGGCAGTATGCTTGACCGGTCTACACCACTGGAACCCAAGAAAATTCTGCGTTTTGACCATAAAATCTTTTGTAAACAACAAAGATTTTTTTATTGGCGATTTAGGAGTTGAAATATGAATATAATTAAAAAAATTGATGTGATGATTGAAGAAAGAAGTTTACTGAAACACCCATTCTATCAAATGTGGTCTGATGGAAAATTAACTCAAGAGTCTCTGGCAGGTTATTCAAAAGAATATTTTCAGCTTGTAAAAGCTGTTCCGCATTTCATGACTCCTATTATAGAGAAAGCACCAAATGAAGTTGTTACCGAATTAATTGAAAACCAACAAGAAGAAACTGAACATATAAAACCATGGATTGCCTTTGCAGGAGAACTTGGTATTTCTGAAGATGAATTAATTTCATATATTGGAACATCAAAAACTCAGAAAGCGGTATCTGATCTGAATGAATTAATGAATACTTTTGAAGGTGGTGCATGTGCAATGTATGCATTTGAAAAAGAAATTCCAAAAATTAGTCAAACAAAACTTGATGGATTGGCTGAATTTTATGGTTTAACAAATAATGAATCTACAGAATACTTTAAACTCCATACAGAAGCTGATATTCGGCATGCTGCATTATGGAGAAATATTCTGGAAAAATCTTTAGTTAATTCAAACAACTTGATTGAAATTGCAGATAAATCTATTTCTGCACAAAACTTGTTGCTTGATAGTTGTTATGAAGAATATTGTTAATCTCATAACATTTTAAACCTGAGAATAAGTTGATTTGCTTAGGGCCCGTAACTCAGCTTGGTAGAGTAACCGGCTCATAACCGGTGAGCCAAGGGATCGAAGCCCTTCGGGCCCATTTTCTCCAGAGTTCGAGACCTGCTCTTAAGCAAATGAAACATGACATTATGGAGAAAAATAATGTCTAGCAAAAAGAAGAAAAAACCCGCAACAAAAGATCTTCTGCAAGATGATAACGTCAGGCGCTGGTATGACAACACAAGCAGGGGAAGCAAGCTAAATGCAGACATCAGACTACGCAGATTGAATCTATTCTGTTACAGAACAGACACCACACCCATCAAGCTTGTAAAGATTGGAAAAAAAGACGTCATAAAGATAGAGGACATGTTGCTTGATCATGTGTCCTGGTTGGAATCGCAAAACTATGCGCCAAACTATGTCGAGGGAATACTAAAGTCAATAAAGTCATGGCTTGTCTTCAACTATATCGAACTGAAAAGAAAGATAAAGATTGCAAATGCAGGAATCCCAGTAAACATACAAGACGAGCAAGTGCCAACCAAGACACAGCTGCAATCAATTCTAAATGTATCAAATCCCAGAACTCGTTCCAGTATCAGTTTGATGGCATTTTCTGGTATCAGACCGCAAGTGATGGGAAATTATGATGGAACAGACGGTCTCAAGCTATCTGACCTACCTGATTTGGTCATTACATCTGAAGGTAAATCAGTTAGTTTTGCACATGTTCCTGCAATGGTTGTAGTAAGGGCCACACTTAGCAAGACAAAAAATAAGTACCTTACGTTCTTGCCATCTGAAGGCT
Organism: Candidatus Nitrosopumilus sp.; assembly: GCA_029881195.1. Lineage (GTDB taxonomy): Archaea > Thermoproteota > Nitrososphaeria > Nitrososphaerales > Nitrosopumilaceae > Nitrosopumilus. The sequence goes on along the minus strand of JAOUNB010000013.1, from coordinate 5,098 downwards.
GTGAATATGTTCTGGGTTATCTGAGAAAAAGGATTTCAGCTGGAGAAAAACTTGCCTTGGATTCGCCTGTCCTATCCTTGGAGCAAGGATATCAATCTAGAAGAAGATACAGCAAAATTCAAAAACCATCCAGCTTTATCGCAACTCCACGGATTACATCTGACATTAGAAAATCCATGTGGAGCATAGTCAAGGTAAGACCATACGTTTTGCGGGCATATTTTGACACACAGTTACTGCTTGCAGAAAGCCACGGAAGGATGACTCATGCATACAGGCAGTTCTTCATGGGTCACAAGGGAGACATTGAAGCCAGATACACTACAAACAAGGGAAGACTCACTGATGAGATGATTGCAGACATGAGAAGGACATACTCGAAAAGCCAAGAATTTTTGTGCACCATAAACGGTGAAAGCAATAACTCCACTCAAAACAAAAAGGAGATGCTACTTGACATGTGGCGTGAACAGGCAAAGCTTTACGGGATTGATCCTGTAAAAATCAAGATAGAAAAACAAAGAACAGGTAGTTCAACTTATACAAACGACAAAACATTACCAGACATTGAACAGCAAACAAACGCAATAAGACAAGAGATAATGAAAGCAATATCTGCATCACAAGAAAGACAACAGCAAGGATATGATGGAAAGATAATAACAAACGATGAGCAGCTATTACATCACATATGTCAAGGTTGGGAACCGATAAAGGAACTAGCAAAAAATCGCATCATCATCAGAAGAAAAAGATAATTATTATTATTATTTAGAATCATTAATTAATTTTAACAATGCTTCCACGGATTTTTCTTTTGTCTCATATGCCTCTTTTGTTATGATTGACATCAATGAATTGACTAGCGTGATGTATGGTTTTATTGCCTGACTAATCACGTGATCAACAAATTCATGTTGCAATGTGTCTAGTGCATCTTGGGTATCTTCTGAATATATCGTGATGGTGTTATCCTCAATTTTTCCTTCAATCTGTGAATTGTTCTGTGGAGACCAAATCACATCAAAATTGTGCATCATCATGTAACCCGTCGTTTTTTGCAGCCTGTCAAGTTCTGCCAGTAGCAGCAGATTCTTTTGAATAATTGTGTGATTTTCTTTCATACAAGAATATCTTGGTTTGTATAAAAGTGGCAAAATTTGCAATAAGGTTGCTTTTAAAGAAATGACATCTCATATTATGTGAGGCAAAAAACCCAAACCACAAATTATTCAATAAATGAGACAACAACAAAATCAGCTGGCTGCGGCAACATTACAATTGCCAAGGAGCTGCATTTGAGATGATCATACCACCACAAGATATGCTAGATATCATATTTTTGATAGTGGCCATTGTAACTACAGTCGGACTGCCACACGCAATAGGTGGTTCCTTGCAATCAGGAAAGATGCAACGATTCAGATCAGAGGAGAATGCTGTACGATTTTTTACAATACTTGGAATTGCAGTGCTTGATGGCGTGGTAATTTTGCCACTAGTGCAAATTGATGCCCAAATTGATGCCATAGTGGTACTTGGACTGGTAGGTGTCTGTTTTCTTGTGTCATGGATGATGTTCTCAAAGGGAACAGAGAGAGGTACGGATCTGTTCAGTCTTGATCTAAACTCCATGTCTGAGACATTATCTCAAACCATAACACATCTCAAAGAGGAAACTGCATTGATAAAGAATGATCACAAAGATGATGCACAGTCAATTCAGAATCACATGAGCAGTTTTGCAAAAAAGCTTGAGCTGGACAAAAAGATACAGGATTATGCTAAAGATTCTGTAAAACAAAAAGTGGATGAGCACATCCAACAAATCTACGGATATTGTAATGAGACGTTGGATATGTGCAAAAAAGACAATGAGGAGATTGCAGATAAAGTTGTAGAGAGAATTACTGAGTTGTTAGAAGAAAAAAGAAAGAAAGATGATGATGATGCCAACAGCACAATTCAAGACAAGGAAGAGGAACCACATACAAAAGATATTGATGATAAAATCAACATTGAAGAGACATCTGCAACGACAACGACATCTTCAGGTCCAACTGACACACAAAAAAGCCAAAAGATCCTGCACTGGATATTTCAAAAATTTGTTCTCGCTACAAAGTTCTGTATTTCTTTCCAATGATTGCCGTTCCGGGGGAGGCCGTACCGTCATCAGGATGGAATGACATTCCAGGTGCGCGAGGATGCACTCTTCAGAATATTTCAATGAGCAAACACAATGATGATTTGCAAAGATACGATGCAGCATCAATCGGAATTTCAACTCAGTCAATCGACGAACTAACAAAGGTGTCATCCCTTAGAAAGTTTTTACAACCATTAGTTTCTGATAGTAATTTGGAATTTCAAGAAAAACTCAACATCCCCACATTCCAATTTGAAAGTAAGACAATGTACAAGCGACTCACGTTGATTGTGAGGGAATCCAAGATCGTCAAGATGTTTTACCCGATTTTTCCTCCTGACAAACATATTTTTGAGATTTTGGAATGGTTAGGAAATAATTCTATCAAGCGTTGATATCGATTTAGGGTTAATTTTTTAGAACTTTAATAGAATGCAGAGTAATAATTTAAGACTCACGTGGAACAAAAAATTATATCAAAATAGAAAAGGTCAGGAGAAATATAATATATTACAATTAAAACAATTCAACATATTTTATGTAGTCTTGGCACCTGTTGCGAATAGTCACTGCAGATATTCCTGAAACTTTTGAAATCTTTTGTTGGGATAAATTTACACCTGTTTTGACACTTGCAATGTAGATGACAGTAGCTGCAACAGCATCCGGTTTTTTTCCTGCAGTTAGTTTTTTCTCTTTTAGAGTGTCAAAGATGTGTATGGCTTCCCGTTTTGTGTTCTCAGGTATTTCCAAATTATTTGCAATTCTTATAATGCACTTGATTGGATCCTGTACCGATACAGTTAGTCCAAGATTCTGAAACAACATTCTATAGTTTTTTGCAATTGACCTTCTACTTTCTTGAAGATTCTTTGAGATTTCTATGATAGTTCTCGGAGTATCCATTTCTCTGCATGATATATACACGCATGCTCCAAGTATTCCTCGGACACTTCTGCCACGTGTTAATTGAGCCTTGGCAGCTTTTCTATAGATATAAGCGGCCCTTTCTATAAGGCCGTCTGACAGAGATAATTTTTCTTTTAGTTTTTCCATCTCAGATAAGGCAGTTCTTAGATTTTTTCCAAACATATTTTTTGCTGGACTTCTTGTATCCCATAGTCGCATTCTTCTCATATCTTGTTTCATTTTGTATTCTATGGGCCTCCCTTTGGAATCATGATTAGATTTGTCAATGATTGTTGCAAGACCCATATCGTGAAATCTAAGAGTTGATCTATTACTAACTTGAGAAGTATACGTACTCTTTGGAAACGTATTATCGTCTCGTCCATCAAATGAGATATTATCTTGTAAAACTATTCCACAGTTTTGACAAACCATTTCCCCTGTTTCAAAATCGATAATTGTAGTACTAACCGTAGGCGAAGGATTTTTCTTTTTATGAGAATCCCTCTCTAGAACTATAGGTACCCTAATCATCTAAAAAATCCAGGTAGCATTCTTGTAAAATCCCGCATTCATCCTTTGACAAATGCTCATCGATACTCTTAATCTCTCGATGTTTTCTCAGTTGATCACTACCTTGGATTAGTACATTATTATGAAATAAAAATCACATTTTAGAAATATGAATATTTGTTTAGTTTTTCCATCGTTATTGAATAATTCAAAGCCATGTTGACATAGTAATTTTTAGGTATGATGACAGATAGTATTATCAGGACATGGCAAAAATAACCAAACTCATAAAACAAAACGATGGCACATATGAAATCGAAATTCCAGAAGAATATGTGTCAAAATTTGGTTGGAGAAATGGACATGTCCTAAAAATAGATGCTGATGACGACAAGATAGTGATTGAAAAATTAACTGGATTTATGGGAATGTAATCTTAATTGAGGAATTTTATAGACATAACTGGATCTGATGTTAGATAAATTTCTATTAAACAAATGTTCAAAAATACTACATCCGATGTTAAATATCTCAGATGCTAAGATTTCTTGATGTCACTAGACATCCAATATACCAAATAGGCTGCGTAGCCCGGCAGAACAAGAATGGCAAGCAGGTTTGAACCTGACAAGGAGAGGTAATCTCTCATAGTTCTGCAAAAATGGGTTACGCCATTTTTTTGTCAGAAACATCATTCAAGAATTAAGAATATTAATTTCAAGTAATCAAGATTTTGTTAAAGATGGAATCAAAGTTGAAGGATATATTGTATCTCAAGGAATAGAGGATCTCATAAAAGGATGTCCTGATTTTTCAGATTTTCAAGTATTTGCAGCTAGTTTTGCAAAAGATGAAAATGGGAAAATAAATTCTATCAAATCTATTGTAACATTTACTGAAAAAACAAAATTTTTGTTTGCCATCAACAAGGGAATCTCTTGGTCTGATGTTTAGTATTTTCTTTTCAAGATTGTCATAGACTGTAACACTCTCATCCTGAGTGATGCCTAGAATGTTGGAAGCATCAAGGTTTGCTACCTCCTTTCCGACATATTTTATCTGATTTTTGTCTATTTTATGCGTAGTCTGGACAACAAACCAACACCTCCACCAGACTTTGCCAGGGGGAATTGTTTATGGATTTTTTAGCAAAACAAAGTAAAGAATAATCAATACAAAAGAAATTATACAAAAAATTAATAACTAAACTTTCCTTTACAGAATCGGATTTGCATAATTTTCATGTGTGTAATACCAAGATTCCATGTTCCCATTATCTAAATACCTTTTAATCTCTTCAGAATTAAATGATGAGACAGTATCACCATTTTCCTCATCTTTGTTCTCGGTATCTATTATCAATAATAAACACCCATTAATTTAAGATAGACTCTATCTGTCGTTAATTGAGCATCTGTCAAAGTTTCCATCCTTATCACATCATATATTGTCCAAGTTGAAATATGTCTGATATCAAAATCATTTCCTTTGAATCTCGTATACGGGATACGAGTGCTTCAATCCAAT
>JAOUNB010000143.1 GCA_029881195.1 Candidatus Nitrosopumilus sp. | reverse complement strand
CAGTTTGAACTAAATGTCATGTTACCTGGAATGCTAAAGTGTATGCTAGAATCAACGGACATGCTGAAAAATTTCTTACCGATATTTTCTGCAAATCTAATAGATGGGCTTACTGCAAACAAAGAAAAATTGCGTGCAGACATTGAAAACAGTCCGGTGATTGTTACATTACTAACTCCAAAAATAGGATATCTAAAGTCTGCAGAACTTTTCAAAGAATCACTAAAAACAGGGAAAACAATCAGAGAACTTGTTGTTTCAAAGAAACTTATGAGTAACAAAGAGATCGATTCCCTTTTTGGATAGTGCATGGCAAAAATTTTCGTAGAAGCTTACGGATGTTCTGCAAGTTTTGCTGACTCTGAGATGATTTCAGGATTGATTCAAAATGGAGGACATACATTAGTAGAAAATTCTGCAGAATCAGATCTCAACATAGTGGTGACATGTTCTGTCAAAGATGCAACTGCAAACAAAATGATTCATAGAATAAAATCATTAAAATCAAAACCATTAATTGTTGCAGGATGCCTTCCAAAAGCTGAACAAACTAGTGTAGAAAAATTTGCTGATAAAGCCAGTCTTTTGGGACCTAACTCACTGGGAAAAACACTTCAGACAATTAATTCAACACTAAATGGAAGAAAGCAAATTGTGTTAGAAGATTCAGACTTGTCAAAAGTTGGACTTCCTAAAGTAAGATTAAATCCAGCAGTAGGTATTGTAGAGATTGCAAGCGGATGTATGAGTGAATGTACATTTTGTCAAACCAAACTATCAAAGGGAGATCTTTCAAGTTATAGACTTGGAGATATTGTAAGACAAGTCCAAACAGAAATCAAAGATGGGTGTAAAGAAGTATGGTTAACATCTACAGATAATGGATGCTATGGATTTGACATTGGGACAGATTTACCATCATTAATCAATACAGTTGTAGAAATTCCAGAAGATTTCATGGTGAGAGTGGGGATGATGAATCCAATGTATATGCCAAGAATCAAAGACAAATTAATTGAATCTTATGATAGTGGCAAAGTCTTCAAGTTTCTTCACATTCCTGTACAAAGTGGAAGTGATAAAGTTCTCCAGGATATGAGGCGGGGTCATACCGCAGGAACTTTTAGAGAAATAGTAAAAAAAATAAGAGAAAGATTTGGTCAATTTACCATTTCAACAGACATCATAGTTGGATTCCCTTCAGAAACTGAGGAAGATTTTCAGAAAACAATTGCATTACTTGATGAAACAAAACCAGATGTCGTAAATCTATCCAGATACAGTGCCAGACCAGGTACGGATGCAGCAGAATGGAAACAGCTGGATGCAGTTGAAATCAAAAGAAGAAGCAAGATAATTTTTGAGCAGATCAGTAAACTGTCAATTGAATCCAACAAAAAGTGGATCGGGTGGAAAGGCAGAGTGCTATTTGATGAAATGACAGATGACGGCATCAAAGGCAGAAACTTTGCTTACAAGCCTGTATCAATAACAGACCAAGTAAACGTTGGCGAATCACACATAGTTGAAATCACAGATGCCTCAGTAAAGAGACTTGTTGGGAAGATCGCAAGCTAAATTTTTTAGATCTAAAATTTGATTAAAAAAACGTAAGAAGGTTTTTTATGTAAATCAGGAGATAAGATTAGAAATGAGTTTTCAGGTAAAAGAACCAATTTTGGTAATAGGCATAGGGGGCGTAGGCTCGAAATTAGCAATTAAAGCAAAAGACTCTCTTAATTCAGATTGTCTACTAATTAGTAATGATCAAAGAGACTTATCTCCAGAAAATCCATCTATTCATGTTTCTACAAATGGAATAATCAATCCATCAATTCAGCTAATCAGAGGCTCAACTTACAATGTATCGAATGAAATTCAATCAAAGATTGCAGAATATTCCACAGTTATACTAATGAGTAATTTGGCAGGAAAAGCAGGCTCAGCTATTGCCCCTGTTGTGTCTGAAATGTGTAAAGATAAAGGACTTGTTGCATTTGCAATTATGCCTT
>JAOUNB010000142.1 GCA_029881195.1 Candidatus Nitrosopumilus sp. | reverse complement strand
TCAAAATGGAATTAATACCATCAAAAAATAATTCATGCAAAGATTTCTCAAAGATGGTACATTTAGATTGAATTTATAGTTCAAATCTGATTGGGGACACGACTTGTCAGGGGATATGGTTAGGGAGTAAATTCAATATCCCCGTGAAAATATGTGAATCTCAAAAAATAGAAGTTCTATGATATGATGATGTTTCTTAATTCATCTGGCGTGCTTACCAAAAAATCAGGATTCTCTTTTATGAGTGCATCTTTGGTGTTGTATCCCCATGTAACTGCAACTGACTTGATACCTGATTTTCGAGCAGCCTCGATGTCTCTTATTTCGTCACACACATAGAACACCTCACTTTTACTTATCTTTCGTTGTTTTATGATCTTGTTTATCATGTGACTCTTTCCAAAGACGCTTTTGCCTATACGGATAAAATCAAAAAAGTTCAATTCATTTCTCACAAGAAACTCTTTTACGTTTTCCTGAGTGTTTGATGTTAAAATTCCAAGACGATAATCTTCATCCTCATGCAACTTGCATAGTATTGGTATGATGTTTACGGTGGGTTTCATGTTTGATATCTCCTTGTTGATTTCTGAATGTATCTTTTTTACCCACAGCGGAAGTTTGAATATGGAAATACCGAGATATGACAGGATCTCTTTTGGCTTTTTTCCTTGTAGATATGGGATATCCTCTTTTGTGACATTTCTATACCCAAAGTACTCAGCATGGTCATTTACTATTTTGACAACTGACTCTAGCGTATCTGCAATGGTTCCATCAAAATCAAAAATAATTGTCTTAACCATCTCTCTTCCAAATTGAGTTTATGACCATCTGCAGTAAGATTATTGGATGAAATATTACTGCAGGAGATCTTATCATGTGCATCATCTGTAGAAATGACTTTGTGGCAAGTGAACTCTTTGGCCCCAGTAGCAGTACTCTTTGGGCATGGTTCTGGACCACCCTTGTAATCATATCTGGTCTTTTGCCCACAGTTGTAGGCCATCTGAGGTCCTCGCTTGTACCAAGAATCCATGGCAATGATATTGTTTTTGCAAGTCTTTTTTGAAATGTCTTTGTGAAAGTCTTGTCAAAATTTTGGTTTCTTAACATATTATCTAGCACTTTGACTCCAAGTGCAGCTGAAGTAATGCCCTGCCCATAAAATGGATTAAAAACTGCCACTGCATCTCCCAACACTATAAAATTCTCAGGCCAACTGGACATGGATTCATAATGGTATCTTCTACTTCCTTGTACTCGATATCCGTATATTTCTGAATCTGGAATGGCATCTTTCATGGAATCATACAATTCTTCACTTTCAAGACTCTTTGCAAATTCTAAAAATCCTTTCTCATCTGTAGGAGGATACACTTTTCCAATCCCAGACAAAAAAACCAACCACTTGCCATCTTCTATTGGATATATCGCCCCTAATCTTGGATTAGTTGTGGGATTGCTTAGTATTGATAACATCTTCCATTTCCTCTTAACATTCTTTGGCGGAATGTATCGTCTTGTTGCATAGCCTACAAAGGAATCTACTCTGGTCTCGGTAAGTTTTGGATAGCCAATATGTTCTAACCAATCAGGTGTTTTTGTATTTCTTCCAGTACAGTCGACAATTAGATCAGCATGAATTTTTTCATTTGCAATTGTCTTTAGACTGATCTTGTTTGTGTTTTCTAAAACAAACGATGAGATTGTCTTGTTTTCCAGTATCTTGATATTTGAGATTTTTTGTACTTGGCGTCTTATTGTATTTTCTAAAAGTGTTCTTGTGCAGGTAAATGTAATTACCCCTGACTCAAATCTTTGTGCCCATCCACTTGGCAGGCAAAATCTCCCGTCATTTAAAAAATCAATCTTGTTTGCTCCATTTTTAACAAGTTCTCCTTCTAAATCTGGAAAAAAATCTTGAAGAATCTCTTTTCCCTTTACAAGCAACAGATGGATATGGTTGGCTTGAGGTGTTCCATTTCTTACTTTGCCGTCATCAGTGTACTTGTCTTTTTCAATCA
>JAOUNB010000012.1 GCA_029881195.1 Candidatus Nitrosopumilus sp. | reverse complement strand
AAAATGAAAATCAGGAATTCAAAATAATTCATACCTACAGTACTCAAAAAATTGAGGGAAGTACTATGACACTGGGTCAGACCCGTAAATTATTGGAAAACAATCTGTCTCCAAAAGACACGTCACTAGAGGACATTATAGAGTCCCAGCAGTTTGGAGAATTGTTTGATGAGATGCTAGTTACAGACAAAGACATTAGCCAAAAACTAATGTTGTATTGGCACAACAAGTTATTTGAAAAGACTGACACAAACAATGCAGGTAGTTTTAGAAGACAAGATGTCCAACCATATCTTGGAAAGACTGAATATGTTTCATGGTCTGATGTTTCAGATGAGATTTCTAATTTGATAAAATGGTACAACAAAGAAAAGAAAACAATGAATCCTGTTGAACTCTCAACACGATTTCATAGGAGATTTGAGTTGATTCACCCATTCATTGATGGAAATGGTAGAATAGGAAGACTATTGATGATCTTTATTCTGTACAAGAATCATTATCCAATGTCAAACATTGATCCAAAAGAAAAACAGACCTACATCAACAAGCTAGATTCATCATACGTGAAAAATGATGAGATGATCTTTGTGAAATGGTTTATCTCAAAATATCTGAGAGACAATAAAAAATTCCTAAAATGATGTTGGTAGTTAATTAGAAAAAATAAAAATTTCGTATTGACATTTTATAATTATTTTTTCAAATGAATGAAATTGTAAATTATGTCTGTTAATAATTTTATTTGAAACACCGTTATTGTTGTCTGAGAAAATCTGAAAGATGTCTCCTGAATACCTCCAAAGGGTCAAATTTACAAAATTTTGAGTGATTTTTGTCTCAAATTCTGTTTGAGTATATAAAGAAGAAAATAAAATTGGGATCAAACCTATGGCAAAAACATTGATTTTTTCAGTCTAGTTTGGTCCTTGGGGATTATTTGATGATTATTCATATACTATTTCATTGTGTTTTTGTTATTGGCCTCAATTCTTTTTCTGACAATAGGCGTTGCAGTGGTAGCCGCTTTGCTTGGATCATCTTTTTTTCAATTTATGAGTACTGATGTAGAAGAATTGTCTCCTTTGGAGAAAAAATGTCAGCAGATTGCAAATGAAGGCTATAAGATGCATGTGATCTATCCTGCAGCAAATCCTGAAGATCTTCCTGAAAGCGACATGAAGAGAATTCTATACTTGGATGATATGTGGATGAAAGAGTGTGTGGCAGTACTTCCAGCTGATTCTATTATTAAAATTGCCAATAATGTAGAACGAGATATCACATATGGTGAATAATTATCTAAAGTGTTTCCAACCCCGATCAATAATTTCAATTTGATCATTGTTTCTGTTTAGACATACTCCCTTTCCTGATTCTACATGCCCTATCTCAATTATTGGAGTTTTGAGTATTTTTGCATTTTTTCGTACTGTTTCCAAGTATTTTGGGGATATAGTAAACACAATTTCATATTCTTCACCACCATTGAATACCAAATTATTCAATTTCAATTTTTGAGATTCTGCATATTGCTCTGTTTCTTTTGAATGTGGTGCATTTTCTATGATGAATCTCTTTTTGCTCTGAGCAGCCATTTCATTGAGTGTTGTGGATAGTCCGTCGCTAGAATCCATTGAGGATGAAAAATATGTTGCATTTTTTAAACCAAATTCAATTTTGGGTTTAGGTCTTAGTACTGATTGAATTGCCTTTACAGCAAATTTCCCTTTCATTCTTTTCTTATTCAAAAGTATGTCTAGACCTGCAGATGTATATCCAAATGGCCCTGTGACAATGATGATGTCCCCTTTTTTTGCCCCTTGCCTTTTTACAATCTTTTTTGCCTTTCCAAAAATACAGACAGTAAACACAATCTCCTTCCCAGAATTTGTATCTCCTCCCAAAATTGTAATTCCAAATTCCTTTGACGCTTTTTGGAAACCATTTGCAATTTCTCTTACTTTGTCTTGTTTGATTTTTTTTGGAAGGTTGACTGAAATAATTCCAAACTCTGGTTTGACTCCCTTTGCTGCAAAATCACTAACGCATGCAACAATACTTTTTCGTGCTGCATCTTCTAGTCTCATTTTTGGCGGAATGTCTGTGCTTTGAACAAACGTATCTAATTTTATAACTATCTTGTTTTTGCCCAATTGGAAAAATTCGACATCTTCAGAAGTAAATCTCTTTTTGTTAAACTTGTCTTGAAAGATTTTGATAATTGTATCTTCATCTAACTTTGTCATAGCATTCTTTTACAAGTTGTAGTGTATCTTTAACAATCGTCTTGCATTTTTCTTCGTCATTTGATTCTGCTGAAACTCTAATGATGTCTTCTGTGTTTGACTTTCTTATCAAAACCCAACTGTCCTCATCAATTATTGCCTTTACTCCATCCATCGTGTTTGTTTCAGAATATTCTTTTGCAAATTGTGATCTTACTTCTTGCACTACCCTGTCATGATAGTCTGCATCAACTGATGTTTTTTCCCTGATTTGATGATAACTTTCCATATAGTCTAATATTTCGTTGAATTTTGTATCTCCTAACATTGAAGCAATAAGCCCACTAGTTAGAATGCCTTCCCGACAATAATTAAACTCCGGTAAGATGAAACCTCCACTACTTCCTTCACCACCTGCTTGAGAATTACTCTGAATCATGAGGTCAATCACATTTGCCTCTCCAACCTTGGATCTCTGTACTACTCCTCCTTTTTCTTTGATAAACTTCTCTACTGAAACACTCGTATCTATGCTCAAGACAAAATTCTTGTATCCTAAATCGAGTGACCTTGCAACACCTAGCCCCAATGTTACATCTGGTATCTGTTTCTTACCGTTTCTTACAACAACTAGTCTGTCTCCATCCAAGTCAAATGCAAATCCAATGTCTTTTTTCTTTGATGCCTCTGTCAAGTCTAATAATGTGTCTGCAGTTGGATCTGGTCCTCTGGTACATCCATGAAGATCTGCATTTATCACATCAACTTTACAACCTAAACTCCTTAGCAGTTCTGGTGCAAAGTCCCTGGCCGCCCCTCCACCTATATCAACTACCACATCTGGAGGATTCTCAATATACCCTATGATTTTCCTGGCATCCTCAATATATGATGACTTTACTTCTTTCTCTGTTCCTATCTCTGATTTTGATACATCTTGGTGTTCAATTATTTGTGGTAATTCATTCTCGTTGATACCTCTACCCTCTATGATGAATTTCATTCCATTCCATTCAAGTGGATTGTGTGATGAAGAAATTATTACGCCTGCACCATATTTTCTTGCTTCTCTAAAAACAACAGGAGTTGGTACTGTTCCCAAATTATAAACATCAATTCCGTTATTCATCAGAGATGCACTTGCAGTTTTCATCATCATTGGACCTGATGGCCTGGTATCTTTACCTATTACACATTTTTTTGAATCAACCAAAGTAGAGAAATTATTGCAAAATTCAAGTACATCTTTTAGATTAAGATCATCCCCAAAAATTCCTCTGATTCCAGAGATTGTCTTCTTCATTTACCGTGAATCAGAAAGGCTTTTTATTAACTCTAATGGCTCAACCAAAAAGTGCCTCGATAGCTCAGCCTGGTAGAGCGAACGCCTCGTAAGCGTTAGGTCACGGGTTCAGATCCCGTTCGAGGCTTTAATTTGTAAAAATTTTATAATTGTTTAAACTTTTTATTCGTCTAAGGTTTCAATATCTATTTCTAATTCTTTTCCTAAACCTTCCCACCATTGTTTTGATTGTTCTGCCATGTTCTCCTTGTAAATTACGTTTAATCGTCCTTTATAGATCTGTCGGTTGAATGATGACTGATCACTTGGTAATTTTTAAAATATTTTTACTCTTCAGTTTCTTCTTGTTTTCTTTTCATTTTTCTGTATATGATTATCAAAAGTGTAGCTCCTGCACATCCCCAAAACAATTCTGATGTACCATTTTTTATTCCATATGATTCGAATAATCCTACAAACCCTAGCGACATAATTGCTACAAGAACTAATCCTATCATTTCAAGTAATTTTACCATCTTATATTGTCATTATGTAATTTCAAAAAGATATATGGTTTTGTAAATAATTTGATTTGTGGATAAATACCTTCTAATAATATTGATCTTTATGGTTGTAACTATTCCTTTAGCATTTGTTGAACCATCTTCGGGAAAGTTCCGAGATCCACCTCTTATTCCACTATTTTATGCAGCTATTGCAGGAATAATCATCATTTTAGTTTATAGCTCCTATAAAGAAAAAAAAGAAAGACAAAAAGCTAATGCTAGAAGAAGATCAAGAAAATAGAGTTTAAAGTTCTAATCCGAATGATTCTGCAATACTGGAAAAGTTTGCATAAGATTCCAAGTACTGTCTTCCTTTTGGTGTAATTACAAAAGTATTCTTTCCGTCAAATTCAATTTTGTTAATTAATCCTGCACCGGTTAAATTCTGTAAGAATTTAGATAATCTTGAATGAGATAAATTTGCCTTTGTTAGAAGTGAAGTCGTTTTGATACCTTCCTGTCCAGACTGTTCAGTAACAGTAAGCAAGTCTGCAACTATCTGCATACTGGTTCTATATGATACCATAGGTATAATCTCTCAAACTCAGATATAAGGGTATTACCACTCATTCAGATCAGATAAATAAGCTCTAGGCTGATCTGTCTGCATTGCCTTCTCAATCTTCCATTACTTGGTTTGATGACTTTGTAGGTGTTGCTTATCGATATTATGACCTTAGAATGAATGTGGTTCCTTTGTTTACTTACCAAAAAGAGTCTGCATCTATTTGGCATGATACAATTCATTGGTGGGTAGATCCATCCATTAAAATCAGATTCGTAGAAATCGATGATGATTATTGGTTCATAATGGGTTCAGACTCTCAAAAACCTGAAACCAATTTATCATTTTTTAAAGTATTGTTAAAGTCTGAAAATTATGAACGATTTAAGAAGGGACATGGTGGTGAAGCATATCTCAGATTGGGGGTATATGCAAAAAAATCACTTAGTGATGTAAAAAAAGATGCTTTGTGTAATTGCAGTCATGAAGCCCAAGATCATGATGAGAATGATAACGCTGCATGTCTTTTCAATAGATGTGACTGTAAACAATTTTCTAGTTTTCAAGTAAATTTATTGAAACGAAAAAAAACAATAACTGACATTAAATTCTTAGAAGAAAAAGATGTGAAAGATGATCCGCTTGCATGGAATTGTCTTAATACAAATAAATATTCAAAATCCAAAAAAATCTAATCCAAATGTTTGTTTACTCTAACATGTTCTCCTGGATAATGTTCGTTAATTTTTTTTGAATAACAATTTCCACAAATCAAACCTTCTATCCCCCATTCATCCATGGGATTATAACGGAGTTGGATTTTTTCACTACAAATAGCGCATTTTTCTTTTGAAACCAAGGTGCTTATGTTCTTTTTAATCAATATAAAAAACATTCTCGTAGAAAATACAAATAATGATAATTATGTTAAATATCACTGGGTTTTATTGAATTTAGGTAGATGGTCTGACCAATGTAAACCTCCTGCAAGATTTTTACTTGGTTGGACTTCTGCCTTAAATTAAAATAAGCTATTTGCTAGTTTTTTTAATGATACGATCTCATCATCTTCTTGTCTGATTTTTTTATCAATTACACGCAACATTGTATCATTCCAAACATGTTGGGAGAAAAAATTATGTTTGGTGTTGGCCAATTCAATTTCATCATCTACTACCGTATCCTCAAGAAATTTAGTTACAATTACATCCGTAATCTTTAAAATCCTGTAATTCAGTTTGAAACTACGAAAAATAGGCTCCAATTTTCTAATATCGCCTTTATAATCTCCTTTTGATTCAAGAATTTTCTTATGGAGAATTCTAAAATAAACTGCCACAAAAAATAATGTTGCATATCTTTTCGTTTTATGCCCTCCTTGTTTTCCATATTTTAATGATTTTTTTGCAAATTCTTTGACAAGATATGGATAAAGTAAAAGTCTGTAATCATCTTTTAGATTGTCATTAAAGATATCGTCGTATTTACTTCCTCTTGGAAGAAACTGAGCTGGTGAACTGTATGCTTCTGTTGGCCTTTGTTCAATTCCTGCAACTAGTGATTGGATTGCATCTTTAGCAACAATTACTTTTTTATGATTATCTGGAAGATAATTGTTGTAAATTAAATCTCCTTCATATTCACATTGTTTTGACTTTGATTTGCTATCAAAAGAACCTGCTTGAATTTCATAAAAATAACCACAATTTCTTAATTGTGATTTAATTGATTTATGAAAATCCATTAAAGAAACAAGATCTTTCCCTCTTACAGAATTTTGAGAATTCCTATATTTTGTAATATTGTTTTGTTCTTGTTCATCATCTGCTTTGATTATAGTGACTGTCATAGAACCATCCATATTTTTCGTTCTCTTTGAATGATCAAGAATTGAATTTGATGTTTGGGCTCCATTAACAATTTGAGGTGCATGAAGCTCAATCAGATTCTCCCCTAACTCTATAAAGTCACTAACTACAATAGTAATTCCATTATTATAAAAAAAGAATTTATTTGGATTACTTTGTAATGTTTCTCTTAACCCTTTATTGACTGTAGTCTTGAATTGCATCCATTGTCTGATATTTGATTCAAAAACATAATCTCTACTCTTACTTACAAATTCCGTTAATTCTCGTAATTTTAAAATACCTAAAATTGTATTTTCATGTCTAAGCATTCTCTCTAGTTTAATTGATGATTTTTTACCTGCTGCTGGTTTTTTGATTCGATCCCACAGTTTTTGAATTATTCTTTCTTCATCTATGATTTCAACTACTTCGTCTTTGTATTCTACTTTCTGATCAGTGACATAACAACACTTTATCTTTAGATTTTTTTCTTTAATTTTTGTAACAAGCTGAGCCAACTCTGGTCTCATTTTTGTAACGTCTTTTGTTAGTAATCGTTTTGCATCTTCTTTGAATTTTGCAATTGCTTCTAATGAATGAGATGTCCCATATTTTGATTGGAATAATCTAATTGTGTTATCTGAAAAATCCACTGGCAGATATGCATCTATACCGAGATCATTTGCTCCATCAACAATAGCATCAGCTGCATCATCCTCTGTTGCCTCAAAAACTCTTGTTAAAATCCATTGAAGGAAATTGTTTCCTTTTTCAACATCACTTTTTGAATTTTCGGCATATTCGTGAATACTTCCTCGAATATTTTCAGCAAATCCTTCTAGGGGTGGACTAGAATTTTTTTGTACTAGAAGTGTATGAGAACCTGGAATGTACTCTAATAATCCTTTTTCGTTGTGAGTCAATTGAACTTTCTAGTATGTTATATATTTAGAGAATTTGGTAATTATGTAATAACTCTATTTTGGATGTGATATGTTTTGATAAAAAAGATTGTTATAATGAGCATAGTTATCGTTTTAATTGTAATTTTGGTACTATCTATATCAAGTAATTCCGATAAAAAAAATACTGAAACATCTGATTTAGTTGTAGAAGGTGATGTTATAATGCCTACAAAAGTTTCACGTCCAGGATGCGAGGTACAAGATATTTGCTACATTCCATCCTCAATTGTCATTGAGAAAGGGAAACAAGTAACATGGGTAAATCAAGACTCTGCATTTCATAGTGTGACTTCTGGTTTTTACGACGAGCCTACTGAACTTTTTGACAGTGGCCATTTAGATCCATTTGAATCATTTTATTTTACTTTTGATGAGTCTGGAACATATGATTATTTTTGCACTCTTCATCCTTGGATGAGGGGACAAGTGATTGTAGAATAAGGTACCCGAGGGAGTCGAACCCCCTTGTATAAGCTTTGCAGGCTCACGCATAACCGTTCTGCCAGAGTACCGTTTTAAAAAACACAAAATGAACAATTAAACTCTTTAGATTAGAATTTGTTAAATGGTTTTGAAGCCAACTTTATGTCTTCTCCTTTTACTGTTTTCCTTCCTGCATGCGAAGACATCTCGACTGCACTTTTTGCGATACTATCTGCAATCTCTTCAATCACTCTTCTTAATTCATCTGCTGATTCATCACTAACTCTTTCAGCACCTGCTTTTTTCAAAATCCTATACATTGCAGACAATCCAAGTTCTGATGATCTCATGAAATCTATTCTAGTTTTTTCCGAAAAAAGATAATGAGTGAAAAAATATCACCAAGGAATCGATTTATACAGACTATTTTAAGAATTGATAAAGAAAATGATATGGTATATTGATTCTCACATACACTTGTCAGATCCTGCATATGGCCCTGATATGAAATTTATTTTAAAGGAAATGGAATATTTGAAAATTAAAGCATGTTGTGTATCAATGGATGTTGAAAATTCTTTCCAAACTCTAAAGTTGGCACAACAAAGTGATCTTGTTTTGCCTTTTATTGGAATTCATCCAGAATGTGCCAATGATGATCTTGAAAAAATGATTACATTGATAGAACATAACCGTGCATATCTTTCTGGAATTGGTGAAATTGGATTAGACCCTACTTATATACACAATACTGATGATGCTAAAAGACAAAGACATGTTTTTGAAACATTGTTGTCCTATGGGGAAAAATTTAACAAACCCATTTCCATTCATTCAAGAAAAAGCCTTGATGATATTTTTGAAATAATGACATCCTATAGCACCAAACATGCCTTGCTTCATTGGTTTGATGGTGGCAAAAAACAACTACGCAAAGCAATGGACATGGGATTTTTTGTGTCTTATGGCCCTGTTATGGTTTATGCAAATGATAAACAACTTTTGGCCTCCATTACAGATGAATCAAAAATTCTTGTTGAAACTGATGGCCCTGTAAAATTTTCGAAATGCTTTGAAATGAAATCTGGGCAAATTACCTTTATCCCAAGCGTGATCTTCTGCGCCTCAAAAATTCTGGGAAAAACATTTGATGAAATGACTTTATTGTTAGAAAAAAATACAAATTCATTCCTTGGAATATAGGTATAAAATACCCTCATTCTTAAAATAATTATTGGATAGAATCAAACGTCTTTCATACGAGCTTTTAGTAGATCATAAATCTAAATTTGGTGAAGATTTTGCTAATAACAAAAAGGTTCTTGATCAAGTTTCTATCATTCGCTCCAAGGGTTTGAAAAATGAAATAGCTGGTTATATTACAAAATTTATTAAAAAAGAGATTCGAGAAGAAAAATTCAAACAATCTAGAATTGAATCTTCACGCATTGAAGAACAAACAAATGAACAAATTTCATTAGAAACACCTGAAACTGTTACAGAAGCGACACCTGAAACTGTTACAGAAGCGACACCTGAAACTGTTACAGAAGCGACACCTGAAACTGTTACAGAAGCGACACCTGAAGAAAAGACAATAGAATAATCAATTAAATATTAATTTTATAATTTCCAATTAGGTTAGAATGATTATTGTAAAACTAGTAGGCGGTGCTAAAAAATCTTTTCTAAGAGAAACTTTACAAATTGATAAATCTGATATTTCTATTCAAGAATTATTGAAACTGTTGTTAGAACTCAAACCTATTAATTCACCAAAGATGGATGTTGAAAATATCCTAATCGCAGTAAATGGCATAGATTCATCTGCTATGGATGGTAAATCTACAATGATACGAAATAATGATCTTGTAAGTATAATTCCAGTTATTCATGGGGGTGCATCAAAAAAATTCACTTTCCAAATATCCTCAAAACAAATTCAAGTAATTGAAATAAAAGGTCAAGCAACAATTGACGTAAAATTTATTGATGATTTAAGAAAAAAATACCCAAAAATTCAACTTCAAGCTATTTCAAACAGCTTTATTATGAATTCGTATCATTTAAAAAAAATCTTGTCTCTGTCTCTTGAATCTAAAAAAAACAATATCTTACTTTCAAATAAACTTGAGACTGATATTTTGATGCGATTTGCATTGACAAACCAAATATCTGATGCAATAATGACAGTTGGAATAAAACCTAAATCCAATTTTATCTTGATAGCTATTGGAAATAAAAAATTTTTAGATTCATTATATGCAGATCTGTCATCGATATCTGTAAATTTATTTGTTAAAAAAAATGACTTGTTTCTTAAAAAATATTTCAAAATTACTAAAAAACAACTTGATGTTGTTCATTCTAAAAACCCTTTAGAAGATATTTTGATAGAAAAAGCAGCAACTCTATTCTGACATACTACGTTTAGTTTTTTCAACACTTAGTATGTCAGCTTTTTTTAATACAGAAATCCCTGTCTTGTTTCCTAATATCTCAATTAAAATAATTTTGTCAGGAAACTCAAGTGATACTTTATTTTTTATTTTATTTGCAATTCTTGAAATAATTTCTTGGCTGGATATGTTCGAATTTCTTTTTTCTATTGAAATTCTATAGGTTTCTGTATCTAAAATTTGCTTTGAATCTTCAATGATTATTTTTTCTATTTCTTCAATTTTTGTTTCAACAATTCTCTGAATCGGTATGATTCTTAAGCAATATCTGATGCTCCATGGTTCATCCAAGAGCATTTCTTTCATTTTCTTTACTACGTCAACAGGATCAAGTTTTGTTTCGGCAGTCAAAATTCCTGACATATTTGTAACTATGATATTTGCATCCGAGTCTCCATATTCTTTTAAAATATTTCTTAATTCTTCTTCAGTTTCTGGTTCAAGATGTCTAGCACATGTAACTATTAAATTCATACTTCTAAAACCTCCGCTCTAGTCAAAGAACCTTCTTGAATAATTCTGTTCTTTTTATTTTCTATTTCAATTATTGTTGATTCTGTTTTACTTCTAATTTCTTCCACATCAACAAAAATATCATAATCATGTATATTTCTACAACATTCCTCCAGGTTTGTAAATGATGGATGCCCTGAAATATTTGTATTTCTACCTACTAGAAAATTATATTTCTCCAATATTTCTAAAATACATTTATGATTTGGGACTCTGATGGCAATTTTGTCATTTAAAAATAATGACTTTTTCAACTTTTCGTCTATTAATTTTAAAATTATTATAATTGGCTCTAGCCAAAATTTTTCAATAATTTTTTCTGTAAATTTTTCTAAAAGTAATATTCTTTTTGTAATCTCTACTGAATAAACTAAAACTGGTAATGGGTTAGTATTATCTCTAGAATTTACATTATATTTTTTTACTATTTCATTGCTATGGAGATTACATCATATTCCATAATCGGTATCGGTTGGATAAGTTACAATCCCTCTACGATTGATTATTTCTAATGCTTTTTCAATTTCTTCTTGATCGTATTTAATTTTCATATCTAATTCCATTTTTTTGTTTAATTATCATTACTTTTGAATATGTTTTTAATAGTATGATGTTATTTTTGTGAAATATGTCTAAACCTTCTGATTATGAAGATACAGAATTTGAAGATGATTTTGATGATGAATTTGACGAAGAATCCTAAATATTTAATCCAAAATTATCTGCAAAATTTGTAAATGTTTTGTATGCCTGAAGAAATTCTCTACCTGTTTGACTAATTCTATATTTGTTTGAACCTTGAGATTCTATTTGTTCTAAAAGTCCTTGCGATACTAGGGTTTTTAGAATTCTAGAAATTCTTGAATGTGAAATATTTGCTTTTCTAATAAGATATGTTACTGTTGCACCGTCTTCATCTCGTAGATCATCTCTAGTTGTTGACAGAATATCTCCAATAATTTTCATATGTGTTCTGTATTCAGTCATTTCCTCAATATGATATATTTCTAGTTTCTATGAGAGCACGTTGATATTTTTCAATATACTAAAAAGATAAAAGAATTTGACAATTCTTCAATTTCTATTTTTTTGAGCCTATGTCTAAATCATTCAAAATCTCCATCAAATTTTATCTTAGTTAATGGTACTTTGCTTACTGGAATGAATAATGCTATTAGTCCTCCAATTTTGATTGTCACTGATGCTGTGTATAATATTGATTCTGGAAATACAAAAGAGTACCATCCTAAAAATTCACCCAATGCTAAAAGTCCCAACCCGACACCAACTGAAATGGCTCCTTTATTCTTATTTTCAAAATATGATAACATTGTTTCAATTGCACCGTATACTAATAAAATGAATGAGACAGATCTGAAAATGTGCTCCAATTGAACTGAAGAAACTAGGAATAATGGTAAAATTCCAACTGATCTAAAATAACTTGATTTTGGAAAAAATGATTTTATGCTGTGAGAAAATGCAATGAAAAAATATCCTATTGTTTGAATTGCAATTCCTAATGTTTGTACCCATCTTTCTATGTTTCCAGATTTTATTACAAAGTCTTCTATTGTATAACCCGTCCATATTACAAAAAATCCTAAACTAATTGATAAAAATGCAATTGATAATCTGAACAATGTTGGACTTCCAGTATTCCTAAATCCTATTATTGACATCACTCCAATTGCCAATCCTACCAAAAATCCTACAAGATTAAGTATATTTTCTAATAAAAATTCCAATTGATCTCTAGAAGATATTTGAACTAATTATTTCAATCTGATGAATGATTTCACAATATTGTTAATCCCATTCATCTAATGATCCTGAAGTATGCCCCTCTGTACTTCCAGTATAATCTCCAAGAATATCTGAATATTTCGATTCATTATGTGCAATAAATTTAACATATTCTCCATAACTCATATCAAAATCACATGAACCACATTTTACAACAGAAAAGTCCATTGCCAATTCTGCGTCTTCTTTGCATTTTGGGCATTTTATCTTCATAATATCTTTTGGTCTTTGTTAATTATTATTACTTTAGATTCAAAATGTTGACTAACATTAGCTGTTTTCAGATTTAGAGAGTAGGGTATTTGAAATGTTGGTGTTAGTTGGTAGATGCGCTCTTGGGAAATTCCCTATGTTTTCAAAAATAGTCTATTTCAATTCGTTATTGATTCTGAGGGCGATTAATTTTTTGAATCTGAGTTATTTTCAGTACCAACTCATTTTTCTAGATAAATATAGTAAATAATTAACAAAAAATTCATCTAAAAGAATCATATTCCTGAATTTATGAAATCTTCTGTTGTCTTATCTAGGTATAATTCCATCATTTGTTAATCGTAGAATATTATTTTCAGGCATATTTCTTGCATCATTATCGGGCATAATTCTGGAAATTGCAATTACGAGAATATTTTCTGCTGCAATTTGGTATCATTTTGCATTTGTTGCAATTTCTATTGCGTTGATTGGTTTAGGGTCTTCAGGACTTTTAATACATTATCGATTAAAAAAGATCAAAGAAAACTGGGCAGGGGATCTTACTATTGCATCTTCTATTGGCATTGTGGTTATTCTACCACTGATACTTTATGTGATGCATTCTCTTGCCTCGCAAGTTGTTTATCTACCATTGTACATGTTCCTTTTTGCAATTCCATTCTTTTTTGTAGGAATTATAATTTCTGCAGCATTTAGTGCCTTTGCCAATGTTGCAGGACGATTATATGCTGCAGATCTGATAGGTGCATCTTTAGGTGCGATTTTGGTGGTTTTTCTTTTACAAATGATTGGGGGGGAAGGAACTACACTTGTTGTTGGCTTGCTATCTGCAATTTGCGCAACTATATTTTCTATTGTATCTAAAAATAACAAGAAGATCATTATATCAATTGGATTTATTGTGTTTGCATCATCATTAATCTACATTAATGATGTCACCCAAATTTTTGCTATTCCTACGGATCCAACCGCACAAAAAGATATGCCCATATTTCTAAGAGAGAATACAGGGTCACATATAGTTAAAACAGAATGGAATTCTTTTTCTCGAATTGATGTTGTTGAAGGAATTTCTGGTGACTGCATTTCTGATTTTGTAGCTACTGATCAAAACCCTTCACAATGTGAAGGTGAAGGTTTAGTTGCAAAAATTTTCATTGATGGTGGTGCAGGAACCAACATAATTTCTTGGGATGGGGATGTAAATTCTTTGAATGAGTTATCTTCTTGGATGCAATATCTTCCTTTTTCAGCAAAAGAGAATCCAAAAGTATTGATAATTGGCTCTGGAGGTGGACGAGATGTTGTTGCGTCACTTGTCAGTGGAAGTCAAGATGTCACTACAGTAGAGATTAATCCAATAATTTTCAATACTGTCAAAAGTTATGGTTACAAAGCAGGTAATCTGTATGAACATCCATTTGTTAGTGCTTATGTAGATGAAGGACGGAGTTTTATTTCACGTTCAAATGAAAAATTTGATATTATTTACATTCCATTTGTTGATACTTGGGCCTCTGTATCTTCTGGTGGTTTAGGCGTATCTGAAAATTTCCTTTACACAATTGAAGGATTTCAAGAATACTATGAACATCTAGAAGAAGATGGTAAGATAATTACCGTCAGATGGCTAATTGATTCACCAAGATTCGTAGCTACGTTTGCAGAACTATTACAACAAAATGATTTTGCAAGAACTGATTTAGAAAAACATCTAATGATTGTGAGTTCTGATTCTGTTAAAAAAGATCCTAGCGTAACCATGACAATTTTTTCAAAATCAGCCTTTACAAATGATGAAATTCAACACATGTATGATTCAATTACTAAAAATGGATACAAGCCAATTATTGTACCTGGTTTAGTTGTATTAGAACCCTATCCTGCGTATTTGAATGGCGAAATTTCAAATGAAGAATTCTATCAATTGTTTTCAACAAAAGTTCACCCTGTAACCGATGACAGTCCATTCTTTTTATCATTTGAAAAACCTATTCCTACAATCGTTGTATCTTTAATTTACGTGAGTTTAATTATTGCTGTAGCATTTATTTTGGGACCATTAATTTGGTTAAGAAAACAACATGTTGAAAAAACAGATTTGAAAACATGGAGTATTGTTTTGTATTTTTCTTCATTAGGACTAGGATTTATTCTAATTGAACTTTCACTATTACAAAAATTTATTTTATTTTTGGGTAATCCTACAACTACTTTTGCTGTATTACTTTTTACTATTCTCATAGCAAGTGGAATTGGAAGTCAAATTAGTACTCGTTTAATTCAACATAATATCAAAAATCTACTATTCATTTTTGCGGGAGTACTTGTAGTGGGTGTTGCATATGTTGTATTATTGCCTGAAATCATTTACTCTGTAATGACAGAAGAATTTGAAATTAAAGTAATGATTAGTGTTTGTATTCTCTTTCCAATTGGATTGTTGATAGGTATGCCATTACCTACAGTAATGAGACTGTTAATGTTTCATAAACCAACACATGTACCTTGGATGTGGGCGATAAATGGCTCATTTTCAGTTCTTGGTGCAGTTCTGTCAGTTGCATTAGGTATTCTATATGGTTCTTCATATGCAATGATTTTGGGAATAATCATTTACTTTGTAGCATTATGTGTTGTTTTTATGTGGAAAATACAATCAATAGAATTTGTAAAATCCATTTAGATTCAAAAAAAGATAAAAGGAGTCCAATATTAATCATTTCTATGAGTCGTATCTGTACTAAATGTAAAACTGCTATCCCTGATACAGAACAATTAGGCCCTGTAGCTGAAAGATATCCTACATGCAACAAATGTTGGGCAGAATGGAAAGAATATCAAATTATGGTAATGAATGAAATGAAACTAGATATGTCCATGCTTGATCATAGGAAATTACTGAAAAAACATGAAAAGATCTTTGTAGGTGTTTTATCTCCTGAAGGAGAAGTTATAGATTATACAAATGAAGATAATAGAAAACCTGATGAGCCTAAAGGTGCCTAAAATTTCAAGTGTATTTTAGCATTATCTGGTACCACTAACATAATCTTTCTTTTTGAACTTTCATCCAAATCGTTGATTATTTTTTTTACTGTATTGGCAAGGATTTCTTTTTCATTTTCCTCTAATGTCAAAAACACTTCCAAAATTCCATCCAAATTAAAGGAAATTAATTTTTGAGGTGACTTGGCAACCTCTGTGATATATGCTGAGAATAAACCTTCTCTTTGTTCTTCTGAAAGTGTAGTTAAAATTTTGAGCCATGTTCTGAAAAGCTTTGAAAAATTTGGGAATGGGATAGTCGGACCTGCTTCTAATGCGTTGTTTATCACTTCTTTTTGATCTGATTTAGATAAAGAAAAAAATTCCATCATTCTTTTTTTAAGAATTGGATTTCTTAGAAAATCTGGAAGGTTAGCTAAATTGATTATAATATTTCCAGCAAAATTTTCTCCTACCATCAATCTTGATCAATTATTACTGAATATAAAATCATGTGATGATACTTTAGCTTAAATAAACGAAATTGAAGCTGAATAACATGACCTCAACTGTAGTCGTAGGTGGATTTTTTGGTGATGAAGGCAAAGGTAAAATTATTTCTTATTTGGCAATTAAAGATAATCCTTCAATAATAGTTCGTGGTGGAGCTGGTCCTAATGCTGGTCATACTATTAGAGATGGCAATAAAATGTATAAAGTAAGAATGCTTCCAAGTGGGTTTTTGAATAAAAATGCTAAAGTAATGATTGGACCCGGAGTTGTTATTAATCCCGAAGTTCTTAAAAAGGAAATTAATGATTTTGAAGTTTCAGGACGAGTATTAATTGATAAGCACTGTGGAATTATTGAGAAAACTCATCTAGTTAGAGATTCAAAAGGAGAATTAAAAGATAAAATCGGTAGTACTGGTTCAGGAACAGGACCAGCTAATGCTGATAGAGCCATGAGAATTTTGAATCTTGCAAAAGATTTTGATTCTCTATCTTCTCTCATCGCTGACGTTCCTCAAGAAATTAACAATGCATTATCTAAAAATGAGCATGTATTGGTCGAGGGAACCCAAGGAACTTTTCTTTCTTTATGGCATGGAACTTATCCGTTTGTAACTTCAAAGGATGTTACAGCTTCTGGTATTTGTGCAGATGTTGGCCTTGGACCTACAAAAGTAGATGAAGTAATTGTTGTTTTCAAATCATATGTTACACGTGTAGGCACTGGTCCTCTTGAAAAAGAATTGTCTCTAGAAGAAGCAGAAAAAAAAGGATGGTCTGAGTTTGGCACTGTTACAGGTCGCCAGAGAAGGGCTGCGGATTTTGATTTTGATTTAGCTAGGCGTGCAATCATGCTTAATGGAGCAACACAAATCTCTATTACAAAATTAGATATACTATTTTCAGACTGTATAGGCGAAACTTCCTATGATAAATTATCTGATGATGCAAAATCATTTATCAAAAATATTGAAAATGAATTAAACACGCCTGTGACAATTATTGGAACAGGTCCAGAAGTCAATGATGTTATTGATAGAAGAAATCAGGCTCCATAACTTTGGATAAGTTTAATTTGATAATGTACAGCAAACATCTGTGGATAAATTACAAACAGCTACCGTTGATAAATTACCACGTTATATTCAAGTATACTCGACTTTAGAATTTACTAGGCTTGTTTGTGCACTTGAGCGTGCGCCACGCGTATCTTTTTTGCATGATCATAATGGAAGAAAAATTTTATCAGTACAGATGGATATTCTAAAAGACAAACCAATTGTGTATTATACTCCATTAGAACAGAATGGCCATTATCTTTGTTATGGATTAAAAGGTGGGAAGGAGAATTCTGAAATTGTAGATACTACTTCTGATCCAAGTAAACTTTATTCCCCTATTGTTAGAATCAAATCTCTTCCAAAGTCTTTACAACCTGGAAATGGGACTCTTGATAGGTATCAGCCCATTGAATTAGAAGATATGTCTAGTCTTGCAAAACTTACTTGGGGTTTTGAAGAAACTCCGTTTCCCCTATTTTTGTTTCCATGTGACAATAAATGGCTAATTGGAGTTTTTATGAATTTCAATGATGAAGGAACTTCTTATTTCTGTCATGTAGTATTGGATTCTGATCCCAAAAAACCATTTCTAAAATTTTCAACAACAAATGGAACCTTGCCCACTTTTGTAGAAAATCCTTCAGAACATGGTTACTCCTATATTAAAATTATAAAATTAAAAGACACCCACCCCTTAGTTGACTATGGCCACCTTCAAAACTAGACTTTCCAAGATCGCAAAAACCAATGGAAAAGTAATACTTGCAAATGATTACGATTGCTCTATAAAAAATCTAGAAACAAAAACCATTCAAAACATCCAAAAATTACATCCTTATCTATGTGGGATCAAGCTAAATTTTCATTTACTTTTACCTCTTGGATCTAAAGAAATTCTCAAAATCAATAAAACATCTCATAAATATGGCTTACAAACTATTGCTGATATTAAACTGAACGATATTGGGAACACAAATCGTGTTACTACTGAACATCTCTGGAATCTAGGATTTGATGCCGTAATTGCAAATCCGATAATGGGTCTTGATAGTTTGAAAAATCTGGTCAAGTCAGCTCATAAAAATGAAAAAGGTGTTATCACTTTATGTCACATGAGTGCCCCTGAAGCAAAATTATCTTATGATATGGAAGTTAAAATGGAGAAAAAACAACAACTTTATCAATTATTTTTGAATTGGGCTTTGTCTGCAAAAGTTGACGGAATTATTGTTGGAGCTACTTTTCCAAAAATTATAAAATATTGTTCTAAAAAAGCTGGAAAAAATTTAAACATATTTTCTCCGGGTGTTGGTACCCAAGGTGGTAGTGCAAATCAAGTAATTTCATCTGGAACTGATTATTTGATTGTAGGCAGAACCATCTTAAATTCTAAAAATCCTGCAAGTACGGCAAAAGAATTACATCTAGAAAGCTTTGGAAAGTATCATTTGGGCTCTTGTTAAAACTGTTTTGGCATTGTCAAATGTTGTTTTTTCCATAGCTGTGGTATAATCAATCCATGTGTAATTTTGATGTTCATGTGAGATTTTCACTTCTTTAGTTCTTGTTTCAGCTAGGAAAAATACTACTTTTTTATGAATTAATTCTCCTTGATATTGAAAATTATATTCAATCCACTCTTCAAAATTTTCTATAAATGTTATGTCTGTTATCCCAGTTTCTTCTTCTGCTTCTCTTATAGCAGTTTTGTGTGTTGTTTCATTTTCTTCGATTTTTCCTTTTACAAAATCCCAATGCCCTGACGGATAATGTAATAGTAAAAATAAAATTTTTGAATCTTCTTTTCTAAATATCACTATTCCCGCTGATGTTTCTTCAATCATTTTCCTAATCTCCTTTTTCTTTCTTGAAAAATTCTAATTGCTCTCATCAAATCAATCTTTCTAAACTCTGGCCAAAAAATATCCATAAAAACTAATTCACTGTACGCGCTTTGCCACATTAGAAATCCACTTAGTCGTTGTTCTCCAGACGTCCTCAATATCATATCTGGAGATGATTGTGGTAAATGAGATGTGTAAAGGTTTGATTCTATTTCCTTTTTATTTATGTCTTGAACATCTAATGTTCCATCTTTGATTTTTTCACCTATTTTTTTAACAGCATCTAATAATTCATATTGTCCTCCATACGCTAATGCTATGTTTAGAAAATGATTTTCATAATTTTTTGTAGCATCATCTAATTTTTTTAGAATCTCTTTGATGGAATCTGGAAGTAGTTCAATTCTTCCAATTCCCTTAACTCTCATTTTACATCGATGAATTCTAGGATCATTGTATAATTTTTCTAATCTCATACAAATTAACTCATAAAGATACTCTAGTTCCTCATCTTTTCTATTCAAATTCTCTGCAGATAATGCGTATAGTGTTACAATCTTAATATCAAATTCTTCACACCAATCAAGAAGATTTTCAACCGCATCAGCCCCCTTCCAATGACCTTTTTTTGGCATAGTTAGGTGTCTTTTTGCCCACCTCCTATTCCCATCTAAAATTAAAGCAACGTGATTTGGGATATCTCCATTCTGAATTTCATTTTCCAATTTTTTACCATAGATCCTGTAAAGTCCTGATAATTGAAAAATCCCTTCTTTTATTTTGCTAATTTTTGCCCACCTCTTTATTAGTAAGCCGTTGAAGATATCAGTGTTATTCAAAAATCTCATTTTAAAGCTATAACATATCTAAATTTAATCTGAAACCATTTCTTGATCTTTGTGTTTTCTATATTTTTTAAAGAGAATTGTTGCCGAAACCAAAGTTGCCGTCAATCCTCCCAATAAAGGTGGAATCAATGTAAATGAACTCTCTTCAAAAATCATTATGTTGGTAAATTGTGCTACCGTAGGATATAATGAAATTAGAACAATGATTCTCAAACTATCGCTAATTTGTCTTGGAATTCCTCCTATCCAATTACTGAGTAATGTTCCAGCAAAAATTGCCCCCATACCAATCCATAAGATTGGTAGTGCTCCTACTACAAATTGTCCAATAATCATCTTATCTGTAATCTTTGAAATTATTTGTGTGTCTGCTTCAATTAATTCTGAATCAACAGTACTAATTCCTGCTGGTACTGATGAAAGAATCAACAATACTCCTGCTACCATTGTAAACATTCTGATAAAACCCATGGGCGTTGGTTTTGACCAACTTGTCCATGCTCTATCTATATCAAATGCTCTGATCAAAAACGCTCCTCCTAAAATACTTACAAGAACTGCAAATATTTCTGCTGTGTAACCAAACACTGTTGCAACTCCTCCAATTAACAAAAGAATTCCAGGAACTCCTAAAAAGAATTTTGAATATTTTGAATCGTAAGCAAGCATTTTAATATATTTTCCAAAAACTGCATAAGAATATTCTACACTTCTACTTACTTTCATTACAACACGTTGCACGGATACCACGGGTAGAACATTTTGAATTACCGGAATGACACTTTCATCGTCCTCTCCATCAGAAACAATTACTGCACCGTTTGCAGAAAAATGTTCTAAAACCTTTCTTGTCTCCAAAAGAATTTTTTCATCAGCTTGCACTCCTCTGTTTTTTACTCCTGCGATAGTAATCACTTCCACTTGGTATCCCTTACTGATTAAATCTTCATATGTTTTGATAGCTGCAAAAATTGAATTTGAATCTGCGTCTTCAGGATCTTCTAATGCTAATCTTTGGGCTGCCTCTATACATGCGTCTCTTCCTATTACTGGAGTGGTAATTCCAGCTTTTTCTCCTACGTCATTATCTCTGTCAATACAAATAACAAGTAATCTATTTGCTGTAGATGCATCAACATCTTTTTCTAACTTGTCGGATTGATGAGACATTCTATTTTTATCATCAAATTACTTTTTAACGATTTCCAACAACTATAATTAGTAAAATTGGGTTTTGAGCCTATTTCGGTCTTTGTTCTTCAGAATTCCTGACATGCTCCAAAGATTCCTTTTTGATTGATTCTATTCTTTCTATGACTTCATTAATTTCTGCATCAGTACTTCCTTTTTCAATTAAATTTGCCAATATCTTAGTTTCTCCAATATATACATTGAATTTCTGCATTGCATTCATATAACTAATGTAACTGTCTTGCCATGCTTCTGGAGGCTTTGATGTGACAAATTCACTAATTTGAGAAGTAATTTGGGATGATGTCACTTCTGCAATTATGATATAGTCTTGAGGAGAAATTCCTCCATTACGGAGTTCTTGATATTCAATTTCCATCGATTTTTGTAATACTTCGTGAATGTTTTTCACTCCATCAAGATAATTCTCATAATCTGATACTACAAACGTAGTTTCATCCTCTTGCGGAACTAACCACAACAAAAAACTTGCACCTGTAATTGCAACTAAAATTATAACAGTTATTGCAATTCCTTTTTTTGATGTCATTTTGTAGTTTTATGTTTAAGGTGTTTATAATTGGTAATATTTCAAATAATTATAATTTAGATACAAACATTTGAAAAAAAAAGTCATTACACTACATTTAACATAAATTTTTTATAAATTTATCACGTTCTATGAATTTTTTTAAGATCTTTCTCTTTTCGAAGCGTAAAAAATTTACGCGTATCTAGCCTATAGTTAAATAAATTTCACATCCTCTTCCTAAATACCCGAATGATTGACAAACTTTAGAATGGTTCAAGCATATTGCGTAAAATGCAGAGCAAAAAGGGATATCAAAGATCCTGTAGAAACTAAACTAAAGAATGGACGCCCGGCTGTAAAAGGTACATGTCCTACATGTGGAACTAATGTCTTCCGTATAGGAAAGATGGAATAACAAAAACAATATCCACAAGATTCTCTTTTTCAAAACCAATATAGGGCATTCTGTGCACTATTTTTTAGTGACTAAAGCAGAATATGAAAGCCTACTAAAACGCATTCAGGATAAACTAGGAGATAATAATGAAGATTCTTCGACAAGATTTGAGCTTCCTGTGGTAGATGTTATGTGGGAAGGCCAAAAAACTTTTCTGCGTAATTTTTCTGAATTTCCAAAAGTTCTTCGTAGAGATCCTGACAAAGTACTTCAATATCTCTCAAAAGAATTTGCTGTTCCTGCAGAAAGGCTTGGTGATAAAGCAATGTTTGTAGGAAGACGAGCACCTGATGATTTTACAAGACTATTCCAAATTTATGTAAAAGATTATCTTGAATGCCCGACTTGCAAAAGTCCTGATACTAAAATCCTTAAAGAAAATCGTATTTCATTTTTAATCTGTGAAGCATGTGGTGCAAAATCAACATTGAAGGGTAAATATGCGTAATGCAATTTTCAGTACGTGTAACTGAATATCAAAAAAATATGATGCTCAATATCTGTGATGCTGAATTATTAGGAAAAAAAATTACTCAAGATGAATTAAACATACATATCAGTGAAAGCTAT
This sequence comes from Candidatus Nitrosopumilus sp., assembly GCA_029881195.1. Taxonomy (GTDB): domain Archaea; phylum Thermoproteota; class Nitrososphaeria; order Nitrososphaerales; family Nitrosopumilaceae; genus Nitrosopumilus. The sequence goes on along the minus strand of JAOUNB010000012.1, from coordinate 6,154 downwards.
TATGGTGAACGATTAGTTGAGAAAGCGGAGGCACGAGATTTACTTAAACAATCATCAATCATTAACATGGTTGGGAAGGAAACTATTTCTTTGTCTATTGAGCTTGGAGTAGGTTCTGAAAATGGAATTAAAAAAATTTCTGGAATTCCATTTCTTATTGTTTTTAATATGTGATATCTTGATTAATTTAATTTCTAACTCTCGTATTATTTTTTATAAGAGAAATCTCTTTTATCTAGTATTGTGAAGAACATCCGTTGTACGATGATGTTAACTCTGATATAATGTCCGATGATTTGCTTTTTGATGATTTAAGCAGAAAGATTGAATCCAAAGTTGATAAAAAACTAATTTTTAAATCTAAAAGAGGCGGATTGAAGGATGGATTCAAAAAAGGCAAAGTCATCAATGAAGTTTTGGATAAACCTACTGTCATGACTCTTTACAAAATGATCACAGATCATATTATTGCATATGTTAATGGATCTGTTAGTGCTGGAAAGGAATCCGTTCTTTTTTGGGGCGTTGATGAAAATAATGTAGATATTGCATTAAAAATTTATCTAGTAAGTACTTCAAATTTTAAAAAACGTGAGCCATACATCTTAGGCGATCCTAGATTCTCTCATATCAAAAAAGGTACAAAAAATTTAGTTCATCTATGGGCAAAAAAGGAATTTCGAAATTTATCACAATGCTATGAATCTGGAATTCCAGTTCCAAGGCCGTTATATCTTACAAAAAATGTCCTTGCAATGGAGTTTATAGGAACAGATGGCTCACCATGCAAATCATTATTGTTCTCAAAAGTAGATGAAGATGATTACTTTCAAGCAATTTCCATAATCAAAGATCTTTACAATAAAGCAAAATTGGTACATGGTGATTATTCAGAATATAATATTTTTAAAACAGAAAATGGATTGGTAGTTTTTGATCTGGGTTCTGGAGTTGATCTTAGACATCCAAATTCCCGAGAATTTCTTAAAAGAGATATTAATAACATTACGAAATTCTTTCATAAAAGAGGAGTTTCTGTTGAAGATCCAGACAAATTATTTGAGGAAATTACAAAATGAATTTTGAAAAACTAATTCGTATTCCAAATGACAGAATTGCTGTTTTAATTGGAAAATCAGGAAACGTAAAATCAAAAATCGAAACTACATGTTATGTATCATTAGATATTGACGGTGATACAGGAGAAGTTTTTATAAAATCTCAAGGTGACGTTGAAAAAATTCAACCCTTCAAAGCAATGGAAATTGTTACAGCTATCGGTAGGGGATTTTCTCCTGAAAATGCGATGATGTTACTCCAAGGTGAAAATGCATTACACATAATTGATCTACGAGAATTTGCTGGAAAGTCTAATGCAAATATTGAAAGGATAAAAGGGAGGATCATTGGAGAAGGTGGTAGAGCTAGACGAAATATGGAAAATCTTAGTGGTACGCACATCTCTGTTTATGGGAAAACTGTTTCAATAATTGGCGATTCAAGTAAATTGCGATTAGCTGTGGATGCTATATCTTCCATTTCTAGTGGAAGTATGCATGGGGCAGTATATACTAAATTAGAAGCTGCAAATCGAAGAGATAAACAAGAAAAAATGAAATTATGGGAAGATCAGGATGTCTTTGATTAAAGAAAAATTCAATCAAATTTCACCTAGTGAATTTTTTTACAGTAATCGTGATTTAGCAGGTTTTAGTAATCCTACACGTTCTCTTTATACTGCTGTTAGAGAATTTGTTGAAAATGCATTAGACGCATGTGATCAAAAAGGAATCCTTCCAGATGTTCATTTAATAATTAAGGCTGTTGACCCTGAGAAATCCGATCCAAAACCATATATTTTGACTGTAAAAGATAATGGACCTGGAATAGACCCCGAGCATATTCCTCTTGCTTTTGGAACTGTATTATATGGTTCCAAATTTGGACTTAAACAAGCAAGAGGCATGTTTGGACTTGGTGCAACAATGGCAATTTTGTATGGTCAAATTACAACCAACAAAGCTGTTACAGTCAAAAGTTCAGTAGATGGAAAAATTCAAGATGAATTTGAGTTATTACTTGACATTCAAAAGAATAAACCCGTAATCATAAAACACACTACTAAAGAAGTATCAAAAAAAGGTCTATCTGTCAGTATTTGTTTAGAAGGTGATTATTCAAAAGCAGGAAATAAAATTAGAGATTATGTTTATGAAACTTCTTTGATTACTCCTTACGCATCAATCACTTTTGATGATCCTAAAGGAGAAAAATTTGCCCATCCTAGATTTGTGAAAGATATTCCACCACCTCCAACAATAATTAGACCACATCCTCATGGAATTGATGTAGAGAGAATACGAAGAATGATTGTAGAATCTCAATTTGAAATACCAAATATTGATGATGCAATGATCGAAAAAGTGAGAAAAGATTTAGGTCTTTCAGTAAAAAATCTTGGTTTTACGGCAATTATGGAGAAAGCAAAGAAAAAATGGAAAACACTTTCGCGTCAAGTTAGAGTAGTCATTGCTTTGATGTCCTTTCTAAAAATGGATTTTGAAAAACTAAACAAAATAAAAATTGAAGACATTGATATGCCTAACAAAAAGTTATTTTATTGGGATTTCGGAGAATCCCAATCAAAATCAATTGATATGAATCCTGAAAGTCCATATTTCAAACAATTAACTAATACCGTACAAGGTGAACCTTTGACCACCTTTTTGACTAAACGATTTCAAAGAATTGGTCCAACTACCGCATTAAAATTTGCAGAATTTGCAGGATTCAAACCTGAAAAACGAATGGGTACTATGTCAAATCAAGAATTAGTAAACCTTAGCGATTCACTTCAAAAGTTTGAAGATTTTCTAGCTCCTGATCCTAGCTGTCTTGCACCTTTAGGAGAGGAACCATTAGAAAAAGGAATAAAGAAGTTCTTTAATCCTGATTTTACTGCTGTAGTTCAACGTCCCGCATCAGCATACTCTGGATTTCCTTTCATTGTGGAAATGGGAATTGCGTATGGTGGTGATATTAAAACAGGTGGACCACATGTTTATAGATATGCCAATAGGATTCCTTTGCTCTACGATGAAGGTAGTGATGTAGTACTCAAGGTTGTTAATGATACTGATTGGGGCAGATACAAGATTAAAGGTGATCCACCATTCATAATTGTATCTCATATTTGTTCTACCAGAATTCCATACAAGACTGCAGGAAAAGAAAATGTTGCTGATAGACCTGAAATAGAAAGAGAATTAAGATTGGGATTACAATACTTGTCTAGAAAATTAGCAGCATACATGTCTAAAAGAGGACAAGCTGATATGGCAAAAAAGAGAGCAAATCTCTATGCAAAATATATTCCCTTAATTGCAACATTTGCTACAGAGCTTGCTGGTAGGAAAAAAGAACCTAATTACAAGAAAATTCTAGAGATTGAAAATGCGGAAAAATCTCAAACAATAGCGGAGGAAAATGAAGTTGAAAACAAATAAAGAAAAAAGTAAGATTAAAGAGAGAAGTAAGAAAGCTGATGAAAAACAAAAAAATATTCTTGAGATGCTTCAAAGTCATGGTGCAAAAATATATGATGATTTAGATAATGGGCAATTTCCAAAATTTTCAATACCAAGCAGATCTGTGAGCAATATTGTTTATGATAAAAAACTAAGACAATACATTCTCGGTAGTAATTCCGCACTTAGAAGTTCAAGAAATTCTTCTCAATTAAGATCTTTTACACAATTGATGTGGCTTGCATTTTTCGCAAATAGATTAACCCAAGAAAAAAAATCATCTACTTTAAGAGATGTTTATTATTCGTCACAAGCTTTTGCTATTGAATTTGAAGATCAATCAGAATCTGATAACATTATTGTAGATTTGGAAGCTGTTACCTCAAAACCTCGAGAGGATTTTCATATATTCCCTGAGGAGAGAAGCTCTATTTTTGGTGATTTGAATATCGAATATACTATTCCTGGATACGAGGGGAAAACCATGAATTTATCTAACCATCCTGATGGCTATTCTATTGGCCCTAGTTTGACTACTGCCGAATTAGTTGATACTAGTGCAGAAATTGTAATTGCTATTGAAAAAGGTGGTCTTTTTACTAGATTTGTTGAAGAACAAGTTGATAAAAAGTTCAAATCTATTATCATTAATACTGGTGGTCAAGCCCCTCGTTCAACTAGAACTTTACTAAAAAGACTTCATGAAGAAATGAAACTACCAGTAATTGTTCTAACAGATGGGGATGTGTATGGAGAACATATTGCAATGGTCATAAAATCTGGTTCTGCAAATGCCGCACATCTGAGAGAGCTAACTGTTCCTGATGCAAAATGGGTTGGTGTTTGGGCTACTGATATTGAAAAATATAAACTGCCCACAATACCAATGACTGAATCTGACATTAAGAGATGCTATGATCTACAAAAAGATCCTAGGTATGAGGATGGAATTTGGAAAAAAGAACTTGATGTTTTTTTAAGACTAAAAAGAAAAGCAGAGTTGGAAGCTTTCTCAAAATATGGTCTTACAAATATCACGGAAAAATATCTTCCACAAAAATTAGAGTTGGCAAAAAGTCTTTAGCTATTTTATTCTTAGTGTTAGTACGCCATTTCTATATTTAAAATCAAATATCTGCATATCATTTGCCCCTTCGATTGGAACCTCTTTTGAAAATCCTGTGGTTCCGCGAATGTATAGAATTCCATCTACTAATCTTACTGCAATTTTATCTTCTGGTCCTGGAACTTCTGCAACAAAAACAAATTCGTTTTCACCTTTAATTAAATCATAAACCCAATTTTTTGTTTCTTGTTCTCTTGCTTGAGTATATAGTGGTTTTTGATCTTTTGTCATTTTCTTTAAAACTTTAACCCAATAAAACATTGTTAAAGCGGCAGCCCCGATCAAAATAAAACTCACAAAACCTGAATCAGCTCTTTGTGTCATGATATAGATGATTCCTAAAAAGAGAATTACAATAATTGGTATTACAAAATTTAACGATTGTTCATTTGAATATGCGCCTTTGTAACTTGCCAAACAATAAAAATTTGAGTTTACCAAATATATAGTATCTTTGGATTTAACATTTGGAATTGTGCCTATCTGCGTTATTTTTATTCTTAAGATGACTAATCAATCTATGTGTACCGTATTTACATTGTATTGGGTCTTGAACTAGTTTCACATGTAGCCCTGAAAGCCTCTCATACTTTTAGAATATTCCAAATTTACTTGATTCCATCTCTTCTTTAATGGCGATTTTGAATCTAGGTGATTTACCCTGCATATTCTTTGTTAACCATGTGAGAAATTTTTTTTCTAATCCCTTTCCTTTTAATCTGTCAAAATCTGAGCCCATCATTTCGGCTAATTTTTGAACAAGTGATTTATTAACACTAAGTACAAAAAAATGCCAACCAAAAGCAAATTCTGAATCTGTCATTATAAAATCTTCTTCACCATGAACCATTTCTTCTAATAGTGACAATTGATGAGTCAACTCTTTGCTTGTTTTCTCATAATTTACTGCAGAAACGTTGATGTTGATTCTATCTTCCATGCTTAATTCATATAAAAACAAAATAAAAAGATTACATGAATCACTCATTTAATAGATGTTCAAAATCAATATCGAAATTCATTTTCATTAATTTGATGTAAGTCTGAATGGATTCTGGGATTTTTTCACCACATGCAACACCTGACTTCTTCGCATTTATCCAAATCATCAAAGTTTGAATAATTGTCAAAAATCGATCATTTCTAATCTCAGGGGTTCCAATGGATTTTGTATATCTTTCTGCAAATTCCCATGCCGTGACAAAATCTATGCACTTTACACCAAAAATAGATAATAACTGTTCTTGCATATTTTCAGCTCTTTTGAATGGTGTTTTATTGATAATGTATGGAAAATTAACTTTATCTGGAAGGCAATCTGGAAGAGGTCCCCAAATTGTAATTATTTTTGTTTCTGGTTTAAGAGTTTCAAATTTTTCCATCATTTTATGAATTATATTTTCATCTGTAAACCAAAATAAAATAACTGATGCTTCTAAAATATTTGAATTTTCGATGTTGCTACAAATGAATTGTCCTTGAATATTTTTTTCTTTAAGAC
>JAOUNB010000141.1 GCA_029881195.1 Candidatus Nitrosopumilus sp. | reverse complement strand
CTTGCTGGTTTCTTTTTAGCTGCAGTCCTTGCTGGTTTCTTTTTAGCTGCAGTCCTTGCTGGTTTCTTTTTAGCTGCAGTCCTTGCTGGTTTCTTTTTAGCTGCAGTCCTTGCTGGTTTCTTTTTAGAAGAGAGACGTCTCTTTGTCAAAAATTCTTGTAATTTTTTAGATGCTTTTTCTAACGCATTTTTAACAGATTCTTCAGTTTTAATTCGCATTTCCAATTCTTTTTCAAGTTTTTGGGCAGTCTTACGGCTTTCAGTCAGGGTCTCACGCAAAACTGGTTTTGATTTTGCTTGTTTTTGAATTTGTGTATCAATTTTTGATTTTACATCAGAATAATTTGAAACATCATCTGAGATTTTTTTTGCAGTTTTTTGTCTGTTTTTAATTTCAGATTCTAATTCTTGAATATGATCGTTTAATGAGCGTAATCTAGCCTCAGCATTCTCCTTTTCTTCAGGATTTTCAGCAAATTCAATTTCTTGTTGGGCTTGTTCTACGGCCTCTTTTTCATGGATTATTTTTTCTTGTACTGCAGTTATCAGTCTTTCAATACTCTCTAATTGAGACGTTTTTTGTGTGAGTACATTAGACACATCAGATACATTTTCTCGTTCAGATTCTATTTTTTTATCAATTGTTGTCAAACCAGATGAAGAGCGTCTTTCAGCAGAACGAGCTTCTTTGATTTGTTTTTCAGCTTTTTGTCTAAGCTTTGATGCGTCCTGTTTTTGCTTTCTTAATTGAATTACTAGTTTTTCTAATGATACCATTGATAAAATCAAAGAAAAAGAGTCGGTTAAGTTGTTAATATAATCAGGATTTGACTTACCAGTTAAGAAAATTAACTAACTTTGATCGCAAAAATAATTTTTTAAAAAATATTAGTTAAGAGAATTCAACAAAAGTATGGATTTCCATCCAAAAGACTTGCCAGTAACAAAAACATATGATCTAAAAGATGAAAAAGAGGCAATAGATGCAGTTGAAGATATGATAAATCTTGGATTTAAGGAAAGAAAAGAAGGATTTAGAGTAATTATGCCAAAAGAATCAAAACTCGCAAAAAGAATTGGATACTCTGTAACAACGGGTGTAACTCATGGGCTAAGACAAAAAAATGAAATTCGAGATATCAGATATTGGACATATCATCACGATGATGAACATTATGCAATAGTTTTGATAAGTAATTCTGCGTTAACAGAATTAGGTTTTTGATTTCTCAAAAATTTTGTAAAGTTTCGTACGTTTGGCCATTACTCCAGCAAGCATCATTCCAATTACAGCTCCACCAATAACATCCATTGGATAATGCTGTAAAACATAGATTCTGCTAAGTGAAATCATCACAGGGTATATGAACATCAAATATGCACCACGTGGAAATCGTTCTGAAAGGGCATAACCCAAGATTATTGCAAAAATCATTGATCTTGCAGCATGTCCGGAAGGATATGAGGCATCAAACCCACCCTCACAGAATAAAGCAAATGTATCACGACTAAGAGTCACAGGAAATTCCACTCCCTCATACTCAAAATCAGGTCTGTCCCTATCCACACCGCATTTAATATAACCTGTTAGAAGTGTGGATATTACGATTAGAATCATTAGAGTGATTCCGATTCTTCGAGTTCTTGGAATAATTAAAACTACAATTCCAAAAATCAACATATTGAATACATCGCCACTTTCTGTGATATACTGCATAATGATGTCAACTGTAGGATTTCCAACATGTTGTGAGAAGAGTAAAACTACACTTTGATCAAAGGTGTCAGTCATTTCCGAATAGACAAAGCCAGTAAGAATAAGAAATAGAGCGGTCAATAAAACAAAGGAACGAGACCTAATATCAAAAATCCAATTTTGCAATTAATTAAACCCCAAGTTCGTAGTTTTTAATTTTTGTCAGTAGATAAGTTTTGAAGTTACGAACAGTTTTGTAGATAATACTTGAAAAAATAAATGACTGACTCAAAGAATTTAACCAAGTGGATCATAGAAATGGCGTGAAGGTACTCACGTTAGATGATTTTGACCTAAAGGGCAAGACTGTTTTTCTAAGAGTTGACATGAACTGCCCG
>JAOUNB010000139.1 GCA_029881195.1 Candidatus Nitrosopumilus sp. | reverse complement strand
TTTTCCAAAACTATCTATGAAAAATTTGATTGGCAATTATACAAATTGTATATTTTCAGAAATTTAGAAATCAATCAAAAAAATAATGATAAAAATGTATTACTCTATGTTGATTTTAGTAGTCTTTGGCTCTGGAGTTGGCTTTTCCTTTGGAATCTCCACTGTTAATACTCCATCATTTAGTTTGGCCTTGACATCAGAGGATTTTACTCTCTCAGGAAGAGACAGTCTCCTGTGAATTGACACTTCCCTGTGTTCTTTTCTGAGATATTTTTTCTTCTTTTCCTCTTCAGTTTCCTTGTGTTCAGCTGAGATGTCGATATAGTCATCACCTACATGAAGGTTGATTTCTTCTTTTTTTATCCTAGGCATATCTGCAGTAACTACAAACTTGTCCCCTTCATCTGCAAGATCACATGCTAGCGTATCTTCAAATAGATGAAGAGATTTTCCTGTAAATCCAGGTGCAAATGCATGCTCAAAATCTCGCTTAAAGTTGTCAAAGACTCTATCTAGCTCGCTAAACCCTGAACGCCAAAATGGTACGATCTCTTTTCTTTCTTTGTTGTTTTCAATATTGTTATCAGTCATTGAGATGGCATGTCAAAAATTAGATTTTTACGTATCGAAGATTTTCAATTTTGGTTTTCACTTGTTATTATTTTGAAAAACATGTGTTTGGAAAAATTAGAGCGAGCTAATTAGTTTTGTCTAATTTTCATATTGTTTAAATTAATTAAGTCGCATAATATCTCCATGAAGAACAGATCATGTAAAATTTGTAATTCAAAACTAGAAGTAGAACGAAGATGTAAGTTCTGTGATGAGCCAACGCGACTGTTTTGTCATACTTGTGGAATGGTGACAGAAAAGATGAGTCATCCTGCATGTATGATAATTGATGTCAATACAATGTTGCTAGAGGCTCAAACTAACAGAAATTAATTTTTCTTTTTTATTTCAACAATTTTTTATGTTGAATACCAATATATGGTGATCTGAATGGCATTATGAAATTTTCAGAATGAAATAATCTTCGAAACATTGTTACTTTACAGGTATCTCACATGTCTAAAATTTCTTTAATTTTATCTGCCAATGATTCCCATCTTTTGTATCTTATCACAAACATCTTCAAAAGACTTGTTTTACTAAAAAAATAAAGAGACATTTTATTTTTGGTTTGTCATCCAGAAAACAAATTTCTTTCTGAAAAAATATCGTTAATTAATAAAAGAAAAAAGGAAAGGAATTACATATCCATTCCGGGCATACCTCCTCCCTTGCCTTTTACAGATAGAAGACTACGTGGTATGTGTCACAAATGTTTTAGCAGCAATGTTCTAATTATTTTGAATGAAGAAGATGGTACTACAGTATGTAATGATTATTTGGAAAAAAAGGAATACTCTGTGTGATTGACATGAGTCAGGAAATCACAGTGTTAACAAATCAAGTCTACCAATTCATCGTTCTCACATTAGAAAATCAAATATTCCAATTAAGTACATGGAAATTCTTTTTCTGGTTATGGCAACAAAACCCGTAAAAAAAGAATCAAGGTTGGCTCCATTCTGGTCATCAAGTTGGTCTGATATTGACAGATCAATTGAAAACCTGAGAAAGGACATGGAAAAGGCATTCTCGTTATTTCCATCAATATCAATGCCAAAAATGCCAGAGACATCTTGTGATGTTATAGATGAAGGCAATCAATTTCGAGTAAAGATGGATGTGCCTGGAATCCAGAAAAAAGACATCAAACTGAATGTGACTGATAATTCATTGGAGGTTTCAGCCGAACATAAAGAAGAGTCAGAAGAAAAGAAAAAGAACTATCTCAGAAAAGAGAGAAGCCATGTCTCATACTATAGGACACTGCCAATGTCTGAGAATGTCGTATCAGGAAAAGTAAAGGCAAAGCTCACAGATGGTGTATTAGATATCACACTGCCCAAATCCAAACCAACAAAAGTACAGGCAAAAAAATCAGTCTCTGTACAATAATTTTTATTTTTTACCTCTAATTTCATCTTGAATATTTTTGTCTCATGTCATCAGTGGTATCTGTAGGTACACCAGCATTGCAGCTAAAGCCATCGTAGGAATTGATATGACAGCACCCGGTTTTATCCACTCCTTTAGTGTGATGTTTCCACGTTTTCTT
>JAOUNB010000061.1 GCA_029881195.1 Candidatus Nitrosopumilus sp. | reverse complement strand
TTGACAGTACCATCTTACCATGTAATTTATGAGCATAAACTCTCAAGGGGTACTTTCTGAAAGCACATACAAATCGTGCAAAATCCAAAAAACTATCTACTTCAATAAAATGAAGTTGTATCAACATAGTAATTCCTGTTTTTTAAACTAATTTAGTTTGTCGAGTCATCATGTTCCTCATCATTTTCAGGAATGGGTTATTCAAATGGTTTTTTCTCATCAGGTATGACATCATGAATTACTGAAACTTCATCTTCAATCATACTTTCATTCACATCAATAGGAGAGTCAGAGTAACATTCACATAGTCCAGGTGTCTGATTTGATCTGGAATTATGTTGTCCAGTTGTGATTGAACATCAGATTCAATTTATGCCACAATTTCATAGAGGCCGTAAGTTCCTTGAGCCTCGACTACATTGTCAATTTTTTGCAATCGCTCAAGTATTGCAGGTTCTTTACCTGGTACACAGTTAATTAAAACAAAAGCATTTTCCATATTCCTAAAACACAATCATTGGATTTCTCTTTTGTGGTTAGAGAGTAGATCTAAAATCATATAATTGTGATCAGAGGACATTCATCGTGGTTACTGGTACACAGTTAATGGAGAAGGTCTTGTTCAAAATAGCAAAACAATGGATTGCGGGAGACACAATAGATGATGCACTAAGTTCAGCAAAAGTAGCATACAAGTCTGGGCATCATGTAATCATAAACAAGTTAGGAGAATATCACACTTCAAAAAAACAAATCACAGCAACAATTGAAGAATATCAAAAAATTGTAAAATCTTTTAGAAAATGGAAAATTCGTGGAGCGATATCAGTAAAACCAACACAGATCGGTCTTTTGATTAGTCAAAAAGAATGTTATCGTAATTTTGAAATAATAATTAGAGATGCTCGCAAGGCCCATGTTTTTGTTTGGCTAGACATGGAATCCTCAGATCATACTGATGAGACCATTGAGATCTATAGCGGATTCTTTTCAAAATATGAGCGACTTGGAATTGCGTTGCAGGCAAATCTCAAAAGAACAGAAGATGATCTGAATGATTTGTTAGAAATTGGCGCCAAAATTCGTCTAGTTAAAGGAGCATATCGAGAAAAAGAAAAGATATCTTTCAAATCAAAAGAGGATGTAGATAAAAATTATGTAAAACTAATGAAGATACTCTTCAAGAAGGGAAATGAATTTGGTATAGCAACACATGATGGAAAGATTATAAAAAAGGCAGAAAATCTATCAAGAAAATATCCTAAAAAATTTGAGTTTCAGATGTTAAAAGGGATAAGGGATGAACTAAAATCCAAACTAATCAAAAAAAAATTTGTTGTGTCAGATTACATTCCATACGGCATAAACTGGCTGCCATATTCATTTAGGCGAATCAAAGAAAGAAAAAGAAATATTTTGTTACTTGGAAGCTCACTGATTCAGTCACAACGGGTTTGAGTCTGACTGCGCATAAACTGCTGCAAATAGTTTTCACCACCTGCTCCTTTTCCTGTAGAGCCCGAATTTTTCCAACCTACAAACGGTTGACTAGAAACCAATGCTGCCGTCGTTGCACTTGCAAAACGATTGGCATAGACAACACCTGCCTGAATTTTTGAGAAGAATTCATCTAATTGTTTTTCGTCATTGCTGAAAATTCCAGCAGTTAGCCCATACTCCGTTTGATTTGCAAGTCTGATTGCATTATCAAGGGTATCGTATCTTTGGACACACAGAAATGGCAAAAACAGTTCCTCTTTGACAAGTTTGTGATCATCGGGCAATTTTGTGACTATTGTAGGTTCCACAAAATAACCATTATCAAATCCTGGAGAAGTAATGATTGTTCCTCCTGTAAGAATTTCTCCATCTTGTTTTGCCAGATTTACTGCATTCTCAAATTTTGTTTTGGCATCATTATTTATTATAGGACCCAAGAACACATCCTTTTTCCAAGGCATTCCTATTCTTAGTTTCTTTGTCTTTTCGACTAACTTTGAAATGAACTGATCAGCCACATCCTTTTGAACATAAACTCTAGAACATGCACTACATTTTTGCCCTCCAAATCCAAAGGCGGCATTCATCACTCCTTCAGATGCCTTATCCAAGTCAGCATTTCTAGTTACAATTGCAGGGTTTTTTCCCCCCATTTCAGAAATGAAAGGCTTTGTTGTTATTTTGGTAAACTCTCGGAATCCTTGCATTCCAACTTCTCTTGAGCCTGTAAATGCTATTCCATCAACATCCCTACTTTCAATCAAAGTTTTTCCTACAGAACTACCTGAACCCGTAACAAAATTAATTGCGCCATTTGGAATTTTTGAAAACAAGAATTGAGCAAAATAAAAAGAGGACAGAGGAGCTGCGCTTGCAGGCTTTAAGACAGCAGTATTTCCCGTAATTAACGTACCAGTAGTCATTCCTATTGCAATAGCTGAAGGAAAATTAAATGGCGCAATTATTCCCCATACCCCATAGGGTTTCATTATAGTCCGAGTTTTTTCATTGGATTTTGGATGAGATGTATTTTTGCAAAATCCATTGTTTTTTTCTAGCTGAAAGGCATAAAATCTCATAAAATCTATTGCTTCATCAATGTCTCCCATTGCCTCAAAACGATTCTTGCCATTCTCAAATGACATGATAGCAGCAAAGAAGAATTTCCTTAAGGAAAAATAATCTGCGCAATCTCTAAAGATTTTAGCTCGTTTTAGATAAGAAGTATCACTCCATTTCTCAAATGCATTTTTTGCGCTAGATATTGCATCATTTGTGTCAGAAATTGTTGCTTTTGGAAACTCACCGATGATGATTTGTTTATCTGAAGGGGAATTCACAAAAAAGGCATCTTTAGAGTAGATTTCTTTACCGTTAATTATTAACGAGTATTTTTTACCAAATTCTTTTTTTGCCTCATCAACTGCTTTTTCAAATTTTTCATGGAATTCATCCATGGTGTTTTGCGAGACTGCTTTTCCCCACGTGAATTCATTCTCGAATTCAGCCACCATAATTGTCCCCTGATGAATAAAGTACCTCTGAAATTAATCTGGATGCCAAATGAGATGTTCGGTCTTTAATGTCAAAACTAGGACATACTTCCATAATATCCATCCCGATGATTCCTTTTTGTGCGATTCTTTGCAATAGATAGACACAGTCAATGCTGCTCAGACCCAAGGGGACGGGTACTGATACTCCTGGGGCAAATGACGGATCTATACAATCCATATCAAAAGAAACGTAAACATTTTTTCCCAATTTATCCAGTATGGAGTTTGAAATATTTTCCAATCCCTGTTTTTGAATATCAAAAGGAGTGATTACATCAAGATGATGCTTTTTGAGATTTTCCAATTCCTCCTCTTCAGGTGTGCGTATTCCTATTTGAATACTGGACTCTATTTCAACATGTGAAAGAACATCAGTAATTACAGAACCGTAATAGTTTCTATGTGAACTAACAAAGTCAGGATGCGCATCAAAATAAACAAGGGAGATTTTTTCGTTTTGACGTGAAATGGCTTTGATGATTTCTTTAGTAATTGAATGATCACCTCCGATAGAGATTGGAATCTTTGAAGAGGCAACAATTTTTTCAATAGTGCTTTTAATCTGATTTCTAGGGATATTACCAAGATCATGAACTTTTTTTTCGGTTCCTTGAAATGGTCTGCCAAGAGAGATTTTTCCATTTCTTTTATATGAATCACGGATGTTGGATATCTCACGAATTTTAGACGGAGCATCTTCAGTACCTTTTCTTAATGCATGGGATTGTGATTCATCAGGAATCCCCACAACAACAAATTCTGCATCACCAAACTTTTCGGTATTGGCCCAACAGATTTTTTTCATAGTCACTATACGCATACATGGAATTTGTATTTTTAACCTATGTACAACATGCATGATAATATAGTTAATGAGTCAAATTTAGAACCACATGGATCCAGATAAAAAGAATAAATCAAAGTTATGTGTTAGCTGAAGAACAAACAATGGATGAAAGTACAGGACAAATAGTTATGATCACACTAATTATTGCAGCTGTTGGAATCTTTGTTGGCTCTAGAATCTGGATGGTTTTTAGAAAATAATGTTTTAAACAAAAAATCAGAAATGGGTTAAAATACGAGATAACCTAGATAAATAATATCACATTTCATTTCTATCTTTGAAAACTAAAGTGAAAAAGACCTAATTGTTTCATAACCAATCAGGAAGAATTATTCGCATGTTTGCAGTAAATAATATCTCATAAAAAATAAGATAAAACTACAACTTGTTTTAAAACTCCAGATAATGTAGAAACGTTAACTGCTTGTTCGAGTGTTCTATTTGAAATCATCTTTTGTAGTAAATTTTCATTTGCATAGATTACAACAGGTACTTTCATACATATTCTGCATCAGGATCTATCAGATATTCTAGATCAGATATTTTTATTGGGTTTTCAATATGGATTGTTTTTTCATGAACTCTTATAATTTTCATCTACTCTAGCACACAAAAACAAACTATCGATTTGATGAATTGTTTATTTTAATGAATAAACAAATCCACTAACAAAAGAAGGTCCCCTTCTTTTCTTTATCTTGATGTGTTTACCTTTTACATCAACACTGTGGGATTTAGACAAAAAACATCCAGTCTGTATCCCATCAACTGATACAAGTATGTCACTATCCCTTTGAGTGGTAGGACCTAAGATTCTATATAATTTGGCCTTTTCTCCATGATATACAGTTTGCCATGTTCCAGATTTTGCAAACCATTCTTGTTCAAATTCCATCTTATCTGAAGGACCAATGTATGTCCCTGAAATCCAAGTATATGAAGAATTTTTGATTTTGATTTTTTTTCCCGAAACTGTTCCGTCTTTGAAAAATTTAGTCACTTTATCATCATGATAAACAGTAATGTCTCCAGAACCTTTTATGTTAAATGATAACGATGTATTTCCATGGTAAATAGAGGCACAGTTGTCTGCTTTTGCAGTCCATCTACCAATTTTGAATTGCATAATTTTTCAAATGATTTTACTAACTTAAGCATATCTTTGATTATCAAAACTAAAGTGAATTTATTGGATGGAAAGAGATTTGAGTTTGTATTTTGATTCCTTGTGCTATGCTTGTCAGAAGCTCATTGTAGTCTTTTGATTTCAAGGCAGGTCTCAAAGAGTAATAGATGAGGCTAACAGGTCAATGCACGATGCATTAATGGTAGTCAAAGATGTGATTGAGACTCCAAAGATTGTTTACGGTGGAGGCTCTCCAGAAGCATATGTTGCACTAAAGTTACGAGACTGGTCAAAGTCGCTCTCTGGCAGAGAGCAGCTTGCAGTTGAAAAATTTGCCGACGCCCTAGAATGCATCCCGCTTGCACTTGCAAGAAATGCAGGAATGAACTCCATTGATTCTATTACTCAGTTGCGTGCAAAACAAAATGCGGGCGAACATTTCACAGGCGTAGATGTCATCAATGAAACCATAGCAGATTTTGAAAAATTAGGAATTGTAGAACCGCTTAAAGTAAAAGAACAAATCATAAAATCCGCTACAGAGACTGCAAATATGATATTGAGAATTGACAATGTCATTGCAGTGTCTCGCTCAGTATCTCCTGAGCCTCCACAGGGCATGCCTCCTGGTGGCGGAATGTATTAAAAAATTAGGACAAATTTTACTTATTTCACTACAGTTACAGGGATTTTTGATTTGTTAATAACGTGATTAGATACACTTCCCAGGAATATTTCAAATTCAGGATCGGGTCCACGAGAACCTATTACAATCATGTCTACTTTATGACTTTCAGCAAATGAAATAATTGTACTTCCCACGTTATTATTAATTTTAATCAGACCCGAAAACGGTACTTGGTTCTTTTGGGAGATCTTTTCTGCTTGCAGAATAATCTCTTTACTCTTTTGTTTTATTTTATTTCTAATAGATAACGTTTTGATATACATAGGAATTGAATATATGTTCAGACCAATAATGGATGAACCTGATTGTTTTGCAACAATTAATGCAAACTTCAAACCTCTTAGAGAATTCTTTGAGCCATCTAAAGGCACCAAAATTTTTTTTAATGTTTTATTAGTCAATGCAAATTAACTCTCCAAACTATTATTTAGAAAATGAGCTAAAATTCAAACATGATAATAAAATAGGATTTAAACGAGAGTATTATTAAAGATAATCCCATATCAAAATAGTATACAATGATGTTAAAAGTAAAAATCTTAAATATTGATTCAGGAGGAAAGCCATTTGTATTTTTAAATGATAAAGATGCAGATGAATTGAACATTACTGCTTCTGAACGTGTGACAGTTCAAACAAAAAAGAAAATCACCGCAATAGTAAACATATCTAGCATTATAGAAAGAGGCTATCTAGGAGTAACCGATGAAGTCAGAAAAATACTTTCTTTAAAAGAAAATAATAAAATACATTTAGATATTGCACCATTTCCAAAATCACTTCAATTTATTCGAAACAA
The DNA here is from genome assembly GCA_029881195.1 of Candidatus Nitrosopumilus sp. Lineage (GTDB taxonomy): Archaea > Thermoproteota > Nitrososphaeria > Nitrososphaerales > Nitrosopumilaceae > Nitrosopumilus. Next base: position 1,891 of record JAOUNB010000061.1, on the reverse strand, counting down.
ACTTTCAGGAAAAAAACTCCTATACCCAGAAATACATGAAATTATACAGGATTTAGTAGATGGCAATCTTAGTGAAAATGAAATTGCAGCATTTGTAACTGCTTTGCATATAGATAAACTGGATCTGGATGAGGCTACAAGTTTATCCCGTGCAATGGTTGATACGGGAAAAACCCTTAGCATTAACAAGAAAATCATCATTGATAAACACAGTATAGGAGGAGTGCCAGGAGATAAAACAACATTATTAGTTGTTCCAATAATTGCATCAGAGGGATTTACTATTCCAAAAACATCTTCAAGGGCTATTACTTCGGCAGCAGGAACTGCAGACCGAGCAGAAATTTTGATGCCTGTTGAATTTACAACAAATAGTATGTTGAGAATTCTCAAGAAATCAAATGGATGTATTGTGTGGGGTGGTGCAATTGAATTGGCACCAGCTGATGACATTTTTGTGAAAACAGAATTTTCTCTACATATTGATCCTTTGCTTTTACCATCCATCATGAGTAAAAAGAAAGCAGTTGGTGCAACTCACCTTGTAGTAGATATTCCTACTGGAAGAGGAGCAAAGATGAAAACAACAGGAGAGGCAGATCTTCTTGCAAGAGACATAATGGAACTTGGTCGAAGATTGGGAATTCATACTCATTGCATAGTGACTTTTGGCGAACAACCAATTGGGAATACCGTAGGTCCGGCACTTGAAGCAAAAGAAGCACTTGAAGTTTTAATGAATCAAAAAAATATTCCGGATCTAATAGATAAAGCATGTAACATTGCTGGAAGTATGTTTGAATTATTAGGCAAAAAAAATGGATATTCTCTTGCAAAAAAGATCTTAGAATCAGGAAAAGCAGAGCAAAAAATGAGAGAAATCATCAAGGTACAGGGAGGAAATCCATTCATACTTCCAGAGGACATATCAATTGGGAAATATTCCTTGCATGTCCGTTCAGAAAAATCAGGACAAGTGTTGTGGATGGAAAATAGAATTATTGTAGAAATTGGACGTGCATCTGGTGCTCCAAAAGATAAAGGCGCAGGAATTGTTTTTAATAAAAAAATTGGAGACAGTGTGGAAAAAGATGAATTGTTGTTTACAGTACATGCTGAACAATTATATAAAATTGATAGAGTAAAATATGTTATTTCGACTCAAGCACCAATAGGAGTAGGCAAAAAATCAGACATGTTAATTCATACAATAACGGAATCTCCAGTGGTAGAAAGAACATTTGAAATTGATAGATGATTAGAAATCAAATGTTATAAAAAAATGCTACCAATCTAAAATGGTTTCAGAGATAATTTTTGATAAATCAACTTTTGAAAATTTTCCTTCAATTGAATTTGTAGCTATAATTCTTGAGACACCAATATTTCTGATGTTTCTTTCCGAATCACCCACAAAAACAGGATGAGTGCAAACTACATACATATTTCTAAAATTTCCTTTGAGAAATTTGATTGCCTTTAGAATACTCCCTCCTGTGGATACCATGTCATCAAATAATATCAGGTCGCATCCTTTGGAAAATTTTGGCAAAGGTGATTTGATTACTAATTTTCCTGTTTTTCTGTCTCTTTGTTTGTTTAATGCAATGACAGTTGCATTAATGGATTTGGCAAATTTTTCTGCACTAGATTTCCAAAATAGATCTGGAGATACCACAAGAGGATTTTTCAGTTTGTATTTTTTAAAATATTTTGTAAATAAGGAAACTGCTGAAATATTTTTTGTTGGAAATTTGAAAAAATCAATAGTGTCTGGGCTGTGGAAATCCACTACAATTAATCGTGTTGCACCAGCAGCTTTGAGTAGTTTTGCAACGACTGAAATTGTTATAATTTCTCCTTTGAGAAATTCTTTGTCTTGTTTGGCATA
>JAOUNB010000062.1 GCA_029881195.1 Candidatus Nitrosopumilus sp. | reverse complement strand
TCATTTCCAAGTATATCAATTACTTCAAATCCCCCTTCGACTTTAGATTCACATGGTAAAGTAAATGCAACATAGGTGTATGCACCAGGACTAATTTTGTAGATAGAGTCTATAAATTTCGGACCAGACAAGAACAATTCCAATTTATCCCAGCCAAACAAATCATTTACAATACTTCCCAACGTACTCTCTATGGATTTGCCAACAGATGATATCACAGAGTTTGACAGTTTATTTTTCTGAATTTCCTCACCTATTCGCTCTCGTACTTCATCATAAATTGAGATATTTCTTGATGACTCAAATGGAATTGGAATGCTAAGACTAAGGAATTGAAAATATGCAATACCTTTAACCTTAATCTCCATTATTCCTTGTGATTCTATTATAGACTGAATAGCTGGGGCCATACTGTTTCTGTGAATATTTTGAAATGATGTGATTGTTTTTGTTTGACCAGGATTTATTGTAAGATTGACATCACTGGAACCCTTTCCTATCAAAATTCCGTTAATCAAAAGGTCATAGGATAAATCAGGAATATGCACTGGAAAGAGACCATTATTTGAAATGCCAAATAACAGATTCAAATTTACACCCTCGACTAGCTCAAATGCAGCGCCAAACCAATCCCCACTGAGAGTTGAGAGTCCAAGATTCAGTAGTTTATGCCAAGATAAAGAGGCCCAATCAATACTGTGAAATCGCACATCATGCAGATCCACTGAGAGTTGAGTGTAAGAATAGATAAAGAGTCCTATCACTATTAGAAATATTACAAACACCACAATTCCCATTGTAATTAATTTGTTCATTGATTTTATGGAGCAATTATGGAATTAAGTATGTTGACAAATTCAGAGGTTTAGTTATGACGTGAGGATAATCTATTTTTTTGTTTCCTTGCTCGAGGTTTTGTTCGTAGTAATCTTCCACAGCAAGGACACCACAGACCTGTCCATAAAATGAATACCTCACATTCAGGACATCGTTTTTGACCTTATTCATATCTGCCACCCTCTAGAGTGTTACTCTTTGCAATGTATTTTTTGCAAGAACTATTACAATGCATAATTTTTACACAAACATGTTGTAGAAAATAGTGTCGGTATCTTCAAATTTTTAAAGTTATCAGTTTCTCATTTTCCAGATTTATTTGGGTATTGAAGGAAATGGTACCAAATGATGTTTTTGATTCTTCTCAGGTCATAATTCGGATCTGAATTATACTGCGATTCGTGGAATCAGTTTAACATGAATAGTACAAAACATCAGGATTTGCTAGCAGCATAATTTCCAACTCTCCTCTTTGAAAGGGTAAAAAATTGTTCGAGAATGCATCTCCATTTCGCATTTCAACACTTGTAAATTATGATAAAACATCTAGAAAAAATCGAGTCTAAAAAAGCAGATTATGACAATAAGAAAAATACAGATCATTAGATATTGGTGTATGGAAACTAAAAAGTCAGCATTATCAAGATCTAAATCACATAATAAATATGAAAACAGAAAAAGAAATGAACAAATTAAAAGAAAAATTTATCGAAAAACGTAACTGAAGGCACACATATTATGGATTATCCCTTGAGAGTCTAGTATAAAATTAGAAACTATTCTCAAATACTATATCAGATAGCGGTAATTGTCCACCACGTGGCGCAGGATCTTTTGCAGACTTTCCAATCACAACCATCATTGTAACAATATGATCATTGGGCAGATTAATTAATTTTCCAACCTTTTCATAATCGAATCCTTCCATAGGACAGCTATCATATCCCATAGACTTTGCAGCAAGCATGATAGTCTGAGCAGCTATTCCGCAAGACCGAATTCCTTGATCTTTTTCCAGTTCGGGATTACCAGAATATGCCTGTTTGATACCATTAACTAAATAATTTCGAGAGTCTTCAGGAACGTTTTTCCAGTATCGTTCAGGGTTTTTCTCCCATGCCTTCAAGTCTGCACAGAGAATGATAACCAGAGAAGCTTCAGCAACTTGTCTTTGTCCATAGGATAATTGACATATTTCATCTTTGAGTTTTTGTTCTGTAATAATCACGAATCGCCAATTTTGAATATTATACGAAGTTGGAGACAATATTGCAGATTCAAGAATGTGATTAATTTCATCTTTAGTAATTTCATGATTTTTAAAACTTTTAATTGAACGACGAGATTGTATTGCATCAAAGGTATCCATGGCAACATAACAAAGATTGCCAAATTTAACTTTATGAAAAGGTGAATGAGCTTAAGATCAACTCCTAAAAGGACGTTGATGACAGCTCGTCGCTTAAGATCAGAAACATCTGTTACCTGATAACAGCGATTGTCGTTGGTCTGAAACTATTGTAGTCAGACAAAAGACTTACCTTTCAAAAGAAATATGAAATTTTCATATTTAACCAATACTACTTTTTCCTACTAGTGACAATCAAATTAAAACATAAAATTTCCAGATAGTGTATTTATTAGGCAAAAGGAAATCGCAAGACATCTTGAAGATTGCAGTAATGGGAATGGGTGTTGCAGGATCATATCTCATGGCTAGACTAAAGGACTCAGAACATGAGGTTGTCGGTTATGAAAGGAATACAGAAGAGAAACACGATTCGATTTGTGCATGGGGAACAATAAAACAAGTGCTGGGAGATTTTTGTAAAAAGACTGGAAGAGACTTTAATGACTTTCTAATTCATGACGGTAAAAATATGCATGTGAAGATGAATAATGACGTAAAGTTTGATATCGGATTGAAAGGATTATGCACGTATAACAAATTAGGATTAATCAAAGATTTTATCAAAGATTCCAAGATAATTTATGGAGAATCTCCAAAACTTGAAGAGTTAGAAAAGGGATACGACATGATAGTTGATTGTACTGGTTTTAACAGAGTCTATCTACCAAAACTGAAAGAGGATTTTTTCCTACCAACATACGAGTACAAGGTAGAATATGAAAACGGTGTCCCCTATGATGATTTTTACATAGAGCCATTTCCAGGAATGTCTGGATACTTTTGGTATTTTCCACTAGGAGAGAAATGGGCGCATATTGGAGCAGGAGATTACAATAAAAATCACATAAAGGCAACTGACGAATTCTTGCAGAAGCATGGAGGCAAAGTCATTGCAACAAAAGGCAGGCCAATCAGACTTGCAACACCAGATAGATGTAAACCATATTATTCAGGAAAAGTAGTAGGGGTTGGCGAATCAATTGGAACAGTGTATGCACTTTTGGGTGAAGGAATAATTCCATCAATGCAGTGTGTTGAGATATTCCTAGAAAACATGAACGATTTCAAGGCTTATGAGAAGGCAGTAGAGGAACATTACAAAGTATATGCAAAGGTGTTTAATTTTGTTAGAGCAAAAATTCACAAGGATTTTAATTTCTTCAAGGCATTACCAGATTTTATTGCAATATTTCGTTATATGAAAAAGAACGAAGACAGATTTGGAATGAACATCAAAATTTCAGACTTGATGAAAGTAGCTAAAGCCTAACTGAAACTGACAGAACCAAATCCTTCTCTATTGGTTCTATTTGATGCCATGTTGTAATCATAGATTGTTTTTGAATAGTCCTTGAATTCATCCTTCATTGGATCCAAAGTATCTGCCAAGTAAAATCCTGGACAATCACCTGTAAACTGGTAGGTGGCATGAACACGGACATTGCCTTTTTCGTTTTCAAGCCAGCTAGAAAATGGATAAAGATAACACACACCAGGCCTATCAGGATGCATGCTACATCCACCTTTTTCATCTAAGAATCTACAAGAGATATGAGTTCCATCATCAGCTTCTGTTTCATCTTTTTTTCTTTTCAGATTAACGGTAGTCATTGTAGTTAGTTGTCCCGACGGTCCAGGTTCCTGATACGTTACAGTGAGAGTTTCATTTTTTATAAAATCAGAAGATTTTTGATATTTTAGGCCTTTTCCAATTGTTATCAAGTCATCTGATGTAAGTGGAAGTCTTCCTTGTCTGTCGCAGCAGTTGTGACAATCAGGCCAAAAACATTTCCATAGAATGAATTTTTTCTCAGAATTAAGATATGGTACATGAAATATCACATCCCGGACTTTTAGCGGATAATCAGATACGTCAGTGACTTTACCCAGCATGAATTTACGTAAAATTGGATCAACAACCCAATCTTTTTCTAACAAATTCAATGATTCTTCAATTTCGTTTTGAGACAACTATTAAGATATAACATCTTTTGGTGATGTTATTAATGTTGAGTGAAAAAGGAAAACATGCATCAGCCACACAAAACAGAAGATGGGTGTGGAGCGAAATTATCTGGCCTCTGATTTTAGAAATCAATGATGTATCATTTACGCTGAAACAATTTCAAGACAAACGTCAACAAATATGCCAGGAACAAAATGTTTCAATCAATATCCCATCAAGGGGACTAGTATCACTAATGCAAAAAGAGATTTTGCTAAAGGAAGGAGAAATTTATTCAATTCATTATAGATTAATCCCATACATGAGATTAAAAGCAGTTTGTGATTATTCAACTGCAATTCACGAAGTTAGAATAAAATAATTACAGAATATTTCAATAAAGACATCATAGAAACAATTGACAATAAAAATTCAAAATGACACAACAAATGAATATATTCTTAACCAGTAAAATTTCTGCAAGTAGCCCGATAGTCTAGTGGTCAAGGATTCTGCCCTCTGGATCTCAAGAGCGGATAGGCGGAGACGGCAGTTCGAATCTGCCTCGGGCTACTGGAAAAATTTTAATCAGATTGCCTATCTTGATGCTTGTGCTATTCTTTCTAGCTCATTTTTCTTCTTTACAGAAGGAGCATTAGGATCATTTGCTGCTGCAAGCATTAGTTGTTCAGCCATATGTTCCTCAATTGGTTTTGGATTGGAAAATGTTGCCTCTTTGATTGCATCTGCAATGAACTTTAGTGCCAAGTCTACCCTCCTAATTGGAGCAACATCAACTGATACATGGTAAACAGTACCACCATAAACTATTCTAGTGGTATCCTCATTTGGTGCAGAAAATTCAATTGCTCGAACTAAAACTTCGACTGGATTTTGTCCGGTCTTTAATGCAATAATATCAAAAGAGGTTTTTACAGTGTTTAGAAGTTTAGTTTTCTTTCCAGTCATTCTACCAGTGTTTTTTGCATATTTCTTTCCAAAGTGCATTGTTTTATTGATCAGTCTCTCAACAATGTTAACATCTGCTTTGTTGAATCGTTTTAATGCTGAGCGACCATAAGTGTAAGGTAAAATTTGTTTTCTCAAAGATATGGCAGTCTTGAGTCCAGGATCTTTAATCTCAATATCAGATAAATCCCATTTTCTAAATAATAACAAGTTTCTAGTTTGTGCCATTTCTATCTCCTTGGTTTCTCTTTCTTTCCAATAACTAGTTCATGAAGTGATGTATCATTAACTTTGAAAACTTTGAATCTTACACCAGGAATATCCCCCATTGCACCACCTTGCGTTGCACCCATTCCTTGAATATGAACTTCGTCGTGTTCGTCAATAAAGTTCATTGCGCCGTCTCTTGGCAAGAATGCGGTAACTGTCTTGCCATTTTTAATTAATTGGACTCTAACACATTTTCTAATAGCAGAGTTTGGTTGTTTTGCTGCAATACCTACTTTTTCTAAAACAATACCTCTTCCTTGTGGTGCTCCGCCTAGTGGATCTGCCTTTTTATCAATTCCAAGTTTCCTTCTCTTGTATGTAGAGATTGCCCATCGCTGTCTTTTCTTTTTAGTAGTTAAAACTCTGCCTGCAAATAACCCAAGTGGTGATTTTCTCATGTCTTACATCTCCATAGCAGCACGTTCAGGGCTATTAATCAATACACTGGAAATATCAAAATATCGTTTTGCAAGAAGTCTTGCTTTTTCAGCATTTCGGCCTTCTCTACCAACTACGATTCCTTTCTTTCTTGGATCTACCATAACTATTGCCTGTTTTGTCCCATCTGCTCGTGTATTTATTTTTACTTCAGAAATTAGTTTTGAATTAAGCAAAGAAGCCAAGAATTTTGCTGGATCCTCGTCAAATTCCACTAATTCTACATTTCTTTTAACAATATTTTGCAATGATTTGATATGAACACCACCTTTACCAATTGCTAATCCCATTTTACCAGAATTTACTACAAAAATTACTCTATCTTGTTTTTCATCTTCTACACAATCACGCGCAGTTGCACCAGTTACATTTTGGAAAAGCGACATCATACGCATTTGATCTGTTGTAAGTTTAATTGACTGTGCCATTAGAAATCCTATTTATCTCCGACCAGAATTGTCTCATTTAAACTTTCATTAATAAAAATACAACTAATCATTTTTTTCCTCAGCTTCTGTATCTTTTAAAATTGATTTGATATTTGCGTCTGTGATGGATGTAAATGAAATTGTTGAAATTCTAAATTGCAAGCCGCATAATCTTCCTAGTGCGACTGAAGTCCCTTGAAAGTTGACCAGAGGTACTTTTTCTTTTTTTGCATCAGATTCAATTTTCTCAATTGTTTCTTTATTCACTGATTGAGATAACACAATTAGCTTGGAATTTTTTATAGAGTTTAAAACTTGTTTTGTACCCAATGTTAATTGATCTTCTTTTTGGGCATCCTTTAATGATTTTTCAAGTATCTTACTCATTTATTTTTCCTTAAGTCAATCGTCATCACAGGGCTTTATAGGTTTATTGAAAAAATATGCGTGCTAACTGAAAAACTAGTTCAGAAAATCAAGCATCGAGCCTAAAGTAGAAAACACAATACCAATTTCATCAAAAAAAGTAATTGATTTTTCTTTTTCATTATTAATTGGACTAGTTACTTCAGGTAAAACAGATTCAAAGTAAACTGTTTTTTTGATATTGGATTCTATTGGATCATCTATCAACGACGTATTTGGAGGGCCTAAGGATAATACAATTTCAAGATTTTTTTGAGCAGAAAGATATTGGGGATTTTTCTTTAAAATTTCTTCATACAATGAAATAGATTCATCATAATCTTTCAAATTTGCAAGAGCATTTGCTTTGTTATTTTTGGCAGGTAGGAAATCAGGATTAATTTTGATAGCATAGTCATAGTATGTTATAGCCTCAGAGAAATACCCCAACTTACCTAAGGCAGAACCTTTGTTTACAAGAACTTCCACGTTATTTGGATCATCAATTAGGGATTCATTAAAAAAATTCAAAGATTCATCAAATTTACATAATCGATACAATGCAGGTCCCATTCCATCATAGTACGATATCGTATCAACAAGCACACTTCTGTCACATTCCAAATTTATTTGGTTTAGCATCAATCCTAATTCAATATCTTCGATAGTAAGATTAGTTTGTGCTGTGATTTCAGGTGGAGTAATTTTTTCAACTATTTTTTGTTGAGTGTTGAAAGTTTTTATTTTTTGATACTCAGCAATTAGTTCTAAGTTATCAGCTTCTGTTTTAGTTGGTGCAGTTGGTTGATCAGTTGGAGTTGGTTGATCAGTTGGAGTTGGTTGATCAGTTGGAGTTGGTTGATCAGTTGGAGTTGGTTGATCAGTTGGAGTTGGTTGATCAGTTGGAGTTGGTTGATCAGTTGGA
>JAOUNB010000045.1 GCA_029881195.1 Candidatus Nitrosopumilus sp. | reverse complement strand
AGTTGGTTGATCAGTTGGAGTTGGTTGATCAGTTGGAGTTGGTTGATCAGTTGGAGTTGGTTGATCAGTTGGAGTTGGTTGATCAGTTGGAGTTGGTTGATCAGTTGGAGTTGGTTGATCAGTTGGAGTTGGTTGATCAGTTGGAGTTGGTTGATCAGTTGGATTGTTAGATTCTTTGTAATAATCAAAAAAGTGTACTACTTCAGATTCACCATAATGAGCTTTAATTGAATATGTTCCTTCTGTTCTAAAATTGACACCATCTTTTACAAGAAAAGTAGTTAAGAATTCCAAATCAGATGTTATAGTTCCAAAATAAAATCCAGCGGGCATTCCATAAGGATCATAAATTCCTATCAATGCAGTAGGAGAATCTAAGGCAGAAACAATACCTGTAATGTGTATTGTATCATTGTCAGCGTATTGATTTTTGTCCGTATAAAGAAGAATGATTTCGGGTTCTTTGTTTATTGGAATAGGGATTTCAGTGTTTGAGTTGTTCCCGATTGTAAAATAACTATTTTTAGAGGTTTGCCCATAGTCTAGTTTTATTCGGTATTCTCCAGTTTTTTCATAAAATGGAGAATCAAGTTGAATTGTCTTTGTAAATATTTTTTCAGGTGAAATTTCCAAATTGTTTGCAGATAAAATTTTTTCATCAGGATCATAGATACTAAGAGCTATTATGGGCATTCCAAAATCAAGAATTTCTCCAGAAATAGTAATAGAGTCACCAGTATTGTAGTGTTGTTTGTCAGTATTTACAAGAAATGTTTCTGCAAAAACATCTGAAAAAACCAAGGGAGATAGTACGGTTAGCACTAACGTTATTCCAAGCAAATACCCTAACACATAAAAAAAATTTGTAATTTTATATTTAATAATCACGTAGAAATCATACTTTTCATTCAACTGTGATCATGGCAGACATTATTGGTGCTAATACTATTGGATCTACAAGAGAATCCCATACAAATGTCTCAATTTTGTAAACACCAGATTGTTTTGGAGTCCATGATTGAGAAACGTCAAGACTTTGTGCAGATGACAATTCACCTTGAACCCAAGAGATCGATTCTACAGTATTATTGTCATTTTTTACTTGAAATAGATAGACAAACCTCTGTTTAAAATCATTTGAATTAACTATAGTTCCAACTATTTGTAACGGATTATTTGACGAAAATGACTGTAAGGAGTTTCCAAATCCATCAGAGAACTTGATGGGGAGATTGTCTACTCTCTCAATTGGAGTAATTGAAGAGTCAACAAGGGCAAAAATGTTAATCTGCAGATTATCTGAAATAGAGTATGGTTTTGGTAAAGTGTAATCATCGTATTTTGCATAGATTTTATCGCCAAGTACTGAATAAAGTCGATTTCCACTACTATCTGAAGTCTGAGATAAATGAATTGCTGCTACAAACATTCCAGAACTTTCTGATGTCTCAATTCCATCAACTTCTATTCCCGCAATATCAGAATCTGATGAAACTTGAATCGAAATATGATCTAACGCTTCAGGATTGAGATTCATATCAGAATCAATTATACGAATAGTTACAGTGTCACCTAAAAGAAAAATTTCCTGGTCAAATTGAATAGTTCCAACATTCCAACTTACGGGTGCTGATTCAGTTAAGATTACCCCGTCTGCAAATTCGAAGGATATGGTAACTGCTGAATCTCTATTGACTTCTAAGAATCCACTTGTTGGGCCAGTACCCATAGTTCTAGGAGTGGTATCAATAGTGCCATCCCCATCTACGTCATGTGCAAATCCTGTAAGGGTTAATTCAGCTGTAAAAATTCCTGAATTAACATCAGTCTCTGTAAATCGATAAGGTTCAAGTGAATGCTCTCTTGTTGAAATTTTGATTGGATGGTCTGGTGTGTTGCCAATTGAATCAATTAAATGTCTATCAGTATTCCAACTAGGGGCAATGATAGTCATTTTTATTTTGTCAGTCCAAGAATACACGGGTTTATCTGTAAATATTGGAGAGTATGGTTTTTCATAATCAGGAATGGGTTCACCAAATACAGGAAGTAAAATCAATGAAATTATTGTGAAAAAAAGATACATATCACAAATTATTAAAGATCGAATTTAATGTTTGATGGATTAATTCTAAGATTTGTCTTCAGGAAGGGAGATTAGTAAAATGTTATCTCCACGCAGTAGTGTTTTACCAATCTTTTCATGTTTTTCATCAGTAATATCTTCAGCATCTTCTAATGTCAAATTCATGTGAATGTCAAAGTCTTTTAGAATGCCTTGAATAGTTCTAGTGTTTCTCAATCGAAGTAAAACTATCTTATCTTTACTGTTGTTCATTAGATTAGTAATTTCATCGGCCATAGTATTATCAGATTATTTTTTCTTGCTTACTTGCATGTATAGATCAACAGTTCCACTTCCAATTGGAATGTTACTACCGACAATTACATTTTCAGTGATACCTTTGAGTTGCTCTACTTCTCCTCCAAGTGCAGCATGTGCAATTGTAGGAACTGTGATTTCAAATGCTGCTCTTGCAAGAACACTATCTTTAGTGCCAGCAATTCCGTGTCTACCAATTTGTTGCATGTAGCCTCTAGAACACATCAGATCAGATACCAACATGATATACCTATTGTCAACCTCTAATCCTTGATCACCCAGAGTATGATTGAGTTCATTAATCAGGGCATTTCTTGCAGCTTCAATTCCAAGAGTTCCCGCTATTTCAAATACATTGTTTGTTCGTACGTTTGTTTTATCGATACCGTTTACTTCAAGTACTTTTGCAATGTTAGAACCAGTTGTTTGAATCACCCATTCGTCATCTTTTTGGACGAGGGTTACACGCTCGATGTCAGGAACTCCCTTCACTGTGGTGTTTAGAACTTTATTTCTAATTGCAATTACTGTTGCAGTGTCAGACTCTTCAACCAGTTTGAGAGTAATTAATTCACCAGTGGTTTCCATTTTGAATTTTTTGTTTGATGCAAGGGATGTCTCAACTTCAGCAATTGAGCATCCTCTTTCTTTTAGTCTATTTTCACTTAGAATTAATTTAATTTCAGTAGCATAGTCAGTTTCACTGTTTGCAATTAATGCACTAATTTTAGTTTGCAATACATTTCTTGCAACTTCAATTGCTTTTTCTCTAGACTTCTTTGATTCGTTATCAAGATAGATATCCATGGTTGGAGTAACGGGCTTCTTTCTTGCATCAACTAGTTCAATTAATCTTGGAAGACCCAAGGTTACGTTCCTTTCTTTAATTCCCGCAAAGTGGAATGTCCTCAAAGTCATCTGAGTACCAGGTTCACCAATTGATTGGGCAGTGATAATTCCTACTGCTTGTCCAGGTTCGACTTTGGCTTTGTTGTAAAGAGACAATCCCTTCTTACAAACTGCTTCAACTCCATCCTTACTTAGAGTAGATTCATGCAAGGCTTCAGATATCAGCGAAGTGAGTCTTGGACTGAACGTCTTTGCGTATTTTTTAATTAAAGTATCAATCTCATCTTTTGTCGCCTTTTTACCAGAATCAATCATGGTTTGAGATTCAGCTAACCTATGAGCGTTGAATGCTTCACCATGATCACTTTTTGCAACATCTATTCCATCTTCACCATAAAGGAATTGTACAATGTGTCCATGCGGATCTCTTACCGTGCCATCATATTCTAATCTAATATGCTCTAATGCATTGATCAGTCTACGTTGCATGTAACCACTTTGTTGAGTTCTAACTGCTGTGTCTACAAGTCCTTCACGACCACCCATCGCGTGGAAGAAAAATTCTAACGCAGATAGACCTTCTCTATAATTGGATTTTACAAATCCGTGCGCATCTGGATTATTATCATGTTCTTGGAAATGTGTCAATGCACGATTGTGATAACCATCATGAAGTCTATTGCCTCTTCTTGATTGTTGTCCCAATGCACCTGCCATTTGACCCACGTTTAATGATGAACCTCTGGCACCAGTCGTGGCCATAATTTTACCAGCATTGGAATCATCAAGAGAATGGTTTGCAGTGGAACCAGCTTTGTCTCTTGCCTTACCCAATTCATTTACAATGTATGCCTCAAGTGCTTCTTCGGGTCTCATACCTCTTGTGAGTTTGAGAGTTCCTTTTTCATATTGATTAGTCAAATCAGATACAACATCATAAGTTGCTTGAATATCATCAAGAATCTGCTGTTTTTCTTTTTCTGGTACTTCAAGATCACCGAATCCATAGCTGAATCCATAACTTGTAATGAATTGTTTGACCATAATGAGAATAGAGTTTAAGAAATTCTTACCAACTGCATTTCCATAGTCTTTTGTAATTCTGTGTAATACACTTTCTGGTTCTTCTGCACCAATGGATGTTTTATCAATCACACCGCTGATTAGCTCACCGTTTTTAATTACAACATCTTTTGTTGGGCCATTTGTTCCCTTGGACCATTTTGATGTAAGGACATAGTTGAAGTCTTTTGGGAGGAATAGTGAGAACAATTGTTTTCCGGTGTATGCTGGACCATCTTTTGTTTTTGTAGCGGGTTTTGGAAGTGCATCTTTGTAACCACCAAGCATTGCAAGGTTTGAGAATTCCTGAACAGAAAGTATTGTTTCGTCTTTGGTTAGAAGGTACGCGCCAGTTACAAAGTCTCTGAGTGCTCCAATGATTGGACCACCATATCTAGGGGAGATCAATTGATCTTGAACCCTCATTAAAAGAATTGCTTCAGCCCTTGCTTCCTCACTTTGAGGAACGTGGAGGTTCATTTCATCCCCATCAAAGTCTGCGTTATATGGAGGACATACTGAAGGATGTAATCTGAAAGTTTTACCAGGCAGTACTCGGACATAGTGAGCCATAATAGACATTTGGTGAAGCGAAGGTTGTCTGTTAAACATGACAATATCACCATCAGCAAGATGTCTTTCAATCAAATAACCAATTTCAAGAGTTTCTGCAATGGTTGAACGGTCTTCTACGAAATCTAATCTAATCTTCACACCATCAGGTCTAACGATGTAGTTTACACCTGGGAACTTTTCAGGTCCATTAATTACAAGTTTCCTCATTCTCTCAATATTCCATTCTGTAACGATTTCAGGAATTGTCAGTTTCATGGCGACTTGTTCAGGAACACCAACTTCAGATAAATCCAAGTTAGGATCAGGTGAAATTACAGTTCTACTTGAAAAGTCAACTCTCTTTCCAGATAGTGATCCTCTAAATCGTCCCTCCTTTCCTTTGAGTCTTTGAGTCAAAGTTTTAAGTGGACGTCCTGAACGATGATGGGCTTGAGGAATTCCAGAAACTTCATTATCAAAATATGTTGTAGAGTGATACTGTAACAAGTCAACCAAGTCTTGCACGATGAGTGGTGGAGTTCCAGCTTCTTTACTTTCTTTTAATCTTTGATTAACTCTAATGATATCAACCATTTTGTGTGTCAAGTCATCCTCAGATCTTATACCTGTCTCAAGAATGATTGATGGTCTTACGGTTACAGGTGGGACTGGCAATGCCTGAAGGATAAACCATTCTGGTCTTGCAGTAACAGGATCATATGATAATAACAGTAAATCTTCATCAAGAATTTGTGAAAATCTTTCTCTGATTGTAATTGGAAGTAACCTATGTTCACCAATCTCTGTTTTTTCAACGAATATAGTTGGTTTTGTAAAGACTAGTTCATACTGTGTCTTTCCACAGTGAGGACATTCTTTTGCTTTCTTTGCTTTTTCTATAATTTGCTCAGGAATACGTTTTTGAGAAACCACAGTATATGCAGCATGTTTATCTTTGATTTTTTTGAATTCATCTAAATCTTCCTGTGGAACTTTGAGTCTTGCACAAGAACGACATGTGGATTGTAATAATTTGTAGATATTATCAATAAACGCAATATGCAATATTGGTTCTGCAAGTTCAATATGTCCAAAGTGTCCAGGACATCTAGCTGCTGTGTTTCCACAAGTTAGACATTTTTGTCCAGGTTCAAGAGTGCCAAGACGTCCATCCATAAGACCTCCCTGAACTGGCATTCCATCTTCATCATATGTTTCAGGTGCAGTAATTTCAGCAACAGAATATTTTCTAACTTCGGTCGGAGACCATACTGAAAAACGAATTCCGTCAATTGATTTGATTGCTTGAAGTGACATTAAATTTTCTCCTTGATTAGTAGACGTGGTGCAACATTAAGACTCTGCATTTCTTGTAAGAGTAGTTTGAATGCATATGCCACGGATACTGAAGAGACTTTGGCTTTATCACCGCAAACTCTGCAGACATATTTTCTTTGTTTAACATCATGATAAGCAACCAATCCACATCTTTCACATACAAAGATATCAGATTTGTCAGATTCATCTAACAGTCTATCTTTTAGAATCATTGAAGCACCATAAGCAATCAAGCAATCTCTTTCCATTTCACCAAATCTCAATCCGCCACCTCTTGCTCTACCTTCAGTAGGTTGCTTAGTTAACATCTGAACTTGTCCACGTGCTCTGGCATGGATTTTATCCGCAACCATATGGTGAAGTTTTTGATAGTATACAACTCCAATAAAGACATCAACTGGGAATGGTTTTCCAGTTCTTCCGTCATACATTATTTCTTTACCAGAATATTTGAAACCGTGTGTATCCATTACCTCTTTTACTTCATCCATTTTTTCTCCAACAAATGCTGAACCGTCAAATCGTTTTCCGCGAAATGCAGCAGCTTTACCACAGATAGATTCCATCATCATTCCAACAGTCATTCGTGATGGGAATGCGTGTGGATTAATTAAAACATCAGGAGACATGCCCTCTGCAGTATATGGTAAGTCTTCTGCTTTTGCTAAAATTCCAAGTACGCCTTTTTGTCCGTGTCTTGATGCAAACTTGTCGCCAATTTCAGGAATTCTCATATCTCGTGCTCTAATCTTGTACATTTTTCCACCTTCATTTGATTGAGTCATAACTACAGTATCCACAACACCAGTTTCAGAAGGCCTGACACCAATAGAGGTATCTCTTCTGTATGGGCCAGAGGACTCAAATTCTTTATATTCTTCCATGAACCTAGGAGGACTTGTTTTTCCAATTAAAATATCACCACCCTTTACTGGAGCTTCTGATGCAATAACGCCATCTTCTTCAAGTAATCTATATGCACGTTCTCCCTTGTAACCCCTAATGTTGTCTTCAGCATTAGGAATTTCAAAAGTGTCACGCATTCCACCTGGGTATTGTTTTGCCTCAGCATCATAAATTCTATAGAAGAAAGTTCTTCCCAAACCCCTATCAACTGATGCCTTGCTAAGCACAATTGCATCTTCGATATTATAACCATCAAATGGAAGTACTGCAACTACACAGTTCTGACCTGCAGGCCTATCTTCCAATCCTAGAAGCTTCATTGCTTTGGTATTTACAATTGGGACTTGTGGGTATAGCATAAAGTGTTGTCTAACATAGGTACTAGTGTTCATCATAGGTGTTGAGAATCCTAAACTTTGTTTTGCCATTGCAGATTCGTATGTATTTCTTGGAGACTGGTTATGTTCCGGATATGGAATAATAGAAGCTCCTGCACCTAAGATTGCTGGAGGAAATACTTCAAGGTGAGTATGTTTTTTTGTATCTTTTTCATCTAAAGTGACATAACAGTTTTCTTCTTCATTAGCATCAATCATTTCTAAGATACCCATTCTCAATAAATCAATCCAAGAAAGTAATTTCTTTGAGAGTTTATCTAAGAGATCTTGTGTAAGTAATGATTTGTTATCTTTGATAATTATTAATGGTCGTAAAACTCGACCAGCGTTGCAATTTACATAAAGTCGTCTTGTTGAACCTTCAATATCAGATTTATGAAATGATATTCCAACGTGAGGATGAATCTTTGAATTTCTTCTGAGGTCTCTTAGAGATTCAGCCAATTCTTGGCCATCTTTGAAATACCCAATCAGACGACCATCTACAAATACTCGGGTTCCGTCTTTCTTCAAATCTTCTTTTGCATCAAAGAAATGCACAGTTCCAAGATCATAGAGTTTTTCTACAATTTCTTCAGATGGGACATTAACTGAAATAATTCCAGATAGTGCAAGATTTTTTACCAAACCACAGTTTGAGCCTTCCGGAGTTTCGCTTGGACAAATTCTTCCAAAGTGAGTTGCATGTAAGTCTCTTGCTTCAAAGTTCGGTTGGGTTCGACTAAGAGGGGATTGAATTCTTCTAAGATGGCTAATTGTTGAAAGATAGTTTGTTCTATCAAGTAATTGGGTAACACCCACACGTCCTCGTCCCCAGTTTCCAGTGGCAATCGCATTATTTAGTTTATCAGTAATAATTCCCGGACGGATTGCAGCAGCCACTGCATTAATTCCTCGTTTTTGACCAGATCTTTCTAATTGATATTTCATGTCTCTAACCAAATTCCTAAACGCAGTTCTAAAAAGATCTGCCAACATTTGTCCTGCAAATTTGATCACTTTGTTTCCATAATGATCCTTATCATCAGGAGTAATCCAGCCAAGTTTTAATTCTAATAGTTTACAAGCAGCTTCGCCTAAGAATTGTGCTTTTTCTTTTCTATTCTCTGGGTGTTTACCCAGATGTGGTAATAATCCCCAATCAAGCAAAGTCTCAGCACGTTTAATTTGAAATTCTTCTAACATTCCAGGTGCAATTCTTTTGCTGATGTAAATGATAGCATCTTTAGAGGTTGGAACATCACCTGCTTTTTCAAAAGAGCCTTCTAATTCATCTTGAAGATCATCTACTAATGAAACTACTGTGGCGATTTCTTTATCAGATTCCAATCCAAGTGCTCGCATTAATGTGACAACTGGAATATCAACGGGGGAACCAGGAATTCTAGCTACAATCAAACCATCATTTTTCATAACAAGTTCTAATTTTGCACGATAACCAACGATTGATGAATAGACTTTAGCTTTGAAAACAATATTTCCACCAACAGTTTCTCTATCAACAATAATTTTGTTGTATGAAAGATCTTCTAATCCTACAATGACTCTTTCAGAACCATTAATGATAAAATAGCCACCAGGATCGTTTGGATCTTCTCCATGTTCAATTAATTTTTGATTAGAGAAATTATGTAAAATACACGCATTTGATTTTGCCATTACCGGTACATCACCAATATGAACAAATCTTGATTCCAAAATTTTTCCATCTTCTACAACACTTGCTTCCATCATTACAGGTGCAGAATATGAAACATTTCTCAGTCTTGCCTCAGCTGGAGTAATATGAGTGATAGAACCATCAAGTTCCATCATTCTTGGTTGTTGAAGTTTAACTTTTCCTAGTTGAATTTTGTAAGGATATTCAGCATTTTCAATATCAATTTGCCCCACTTCATTGATTATACTCTGTAATCCTCTTTCTAGAAATTCATCAAAGGAGTTCAGATGTTGACGTGCAATACCCTCACGTTTTAAAATATCTTGTATTACTGGCCAACGTTTTGTAGAAGGGTCCACCATTATACTTCCACCACGTATCTATAATAGAGGCTCTCACCGGCAGTGGGACTTTTTCTGGTAATCTTTATCATATCACCAGGTTTTATTCCTAGTCCTAAAATTGCAGGATCATTTACAAAGATTAAAGGTAATTCTGTAGGTTTACAATTGTATTTTTTTAAAACATCTTCAGCTTCTTGTTTTGAAATAATCTCATGTTTTGGGACATAGATATGGTCAGGGACTAGAATTTGGTTTTTTTTAGTTGCCATCTACAAAGCCTCCACATGGAACATTAAATGTAACGGTAAACAACATACACAAACTGTCAAAAACTCACGCTCAGGTTAATATATATCTAATCTGAAATTCGGCAGAGATTGTGTTTTTCTTTTTAGTCAATAAATTTTATCACAACCTTAAATAGCATATTTTTTTGCCTAAAATTGATGAAAGCTCATCTAACGGTGTTTACCTTATCTGCAATTTTGATTGCAAGTGTTGGTATGGCACCAGTATTTGGACAAATACAAAACTCGATTGTTGTTACTACGGACAAATCATCATATTCAGAAGGTGAAACAATTCTAGTAACAGGTCAAGTGAGAGATCTGTATTCTGGCACTCCAGTAAGTTTGATAGTTAAGAATGACATGGCAATTGTTGCTCTTGCTCAACTGACAGTAGGTACTGATAAGAAATTCAGTGCTGAAATTACTGCTGGTGGAACAATGAGAACAGCCGGAACTTATACAGTTGAAGTCACATATGGAACCCAAAATCGTATAGCAACAACATCATTTGAATTTGGAGGATCTACAATGATCCCACCAAAAGGGGATAAAACAGTCGCAATTGAAGGATCTAGTGATTTGATAGAATATACAATCACAGGCGGAAAGCTGTTAAGTATCATGCCTGATGTGACAGCAAAGTCACTCATTGTATCCATTGATGCAATAAATGATGGTTCACTAACCCTGACAATCCCAAGATCGGTGTTGGATGCAACAATGAATGATGAAGATGATGATTTCTTTGTCTTAGTTGATGGAGAAGAAGTGGACTTTGACGAAACAAAATCAGCAACACATAGAGTTCTTACGATAGCATTCCCAGCAGGAGCTGAAGAGATCGAAATAATCGGTACATTTGTAATTCCAGAATTTGGTACAATTGCAGCCATGATTCTAGCAGTAGCAATTATCTCAATAATTGCAGTATCTGCAAAGTCAAGACTTAGCATTATGCCAAGATACTAAATTTCATCTTTTTTTTTCTATTTTTAAATATACATAAATAACAAGATATTAGAAGTTGAGTTAGGATGAATTTTAAACGTTCTACAACATCAATGGCGATAGCCCTTATGGCATTGTCATTAATTTCAATGACCTCAATTCAACAAGATGCTTTTGCTCAAAGTCAAGGAATGAGTATTACAGCCAAAGCTGATAGGAACTCAGACACCATCACGGTAACAGGCAAGACAATTTCAAAAATCACGGACATTACATTTAGAGTAACATCTCCAAGTGGAAATAATGTAGTAGGAATTGGTCAAGTTTCGCCAGATGCCAATGGAGAATTTGCAACCGAATTCAAGATAGGTCCAACATGGACTGAAAATGGATTCTATACAATCAAGGCTATGCAAAGCCCACAGCAAAATTCATTGTATACACTAAAGGTGCTTGTTGAAGTAGCAAATGGAATGGCAAAAAAAACTCTTGTGACTGAAACCAACATGGAATCAGGACTGATATATGTTACTCCAAATGTTACAATAGATAAAGGACTTGAAATTTATGCAGATGCTGTTATAGGATCTACAACAATCAACATAGAAGGTACAACTGACAGGGTAAGTCAAGATATTACTTTGACAGTAACTGCACCAAATGGAAATGTAGTATCTGTTGCTCAAGTATCACCAATGCTCAATGGCGAATTTACTGAAGTAATCACTACTGGCGGACCACTATGGAAACAAAATGGGTTCTATACTGTAAGTGCAAAACAATTTGACGATCCAAAATATATCGCTTCAACTGAAGTTGATATTAAAGACGGAGTCGTAGTACCAGAATTTGGTACAATTGCAGCCATGATTCTAGCAGTAGCAATTATCTCAATAATTGCAGTATCTGCAAAGTCAAGACTTAGCATTATGCCAAGATACTAAGTTCACAACTTTTTTCATTTTTT
>JAOUNB010000048.1 GCA_029881195.1 Candidatus Nitrosopumilus sp. | reverse complement strand
TACCAGAATTTGGTACAATTGCAGCCATGATTCTAGCAGTAGCAATTATCTCAATAATTGCAGTATCTGCAAAGTCAAGACTTAGCATTATGCCAAGATACTAAGTTCACAACTTTTTTCATTTTTTAAATATACATAAATAGAGACGAATTCAATTCGCAACAAGATGAACAGTCGTACGTCGTTCGCGCTACTAGCCATTTTGACTGCAGTCGGTACCTTAACTATTTCATCAGCATATGCGGTGGATCTTCCACCAGCATGTGTAGGATGTGCTCAAGATGAGGCCAAAGCATCAGCAAAGAAAAGTTTGATGGATGCAATTCCAATATCTGTTTGGACAGATAAAACAGAGTACAATCACAATGAGATAATTACGGTAACAGGCCAAGTAGCAAATATAGCATCTGGATATCCAGTCACAGTAACTGTTGTGAGTCCGCTTAACTCCATTGTTACAGTTAATCAGATTACTGTAGCAGCAGATAAGAGTTTTGAGACTACATTAAACACAGCAAGTGCAATGTGGAAACACGATGGTACTTACACCATTAAAGTAAACTATGGCAGTGTTGAAAAAAGCAACAGTGTACAAGTTGAACTAACAGGTGGAATTGCAACTTCAATACAAACTACACCAAGCAAATGTAGTACTAATGAGATTACTGCAGATGGTCAATGTATACCATTTACCATTTCAGGCGGAGTAGTAAAGAGTGCAACTATCAATACTAATGACAAATCAATTGTCATTAATATCGACGCTAAAGAAGATGGAAAGTTAACAGTAACCCCATCCAAAAAAGTCCAAGACGGTATCTTCATGGTACTTGTTGACGGAGAACAATGGGATGATGTTGAAATTGACGGAAACAAAGTCACAATCATGTTCCTAGCAGGCGCTGAGAAAATTGAAATTATAGGTACCTTTGTGATACCAGAATTTGGTACAATTACAGCCATGATTCTAGCAGTAGCAATTATCTCAATAATTGCAGTATCTGCAAAGTCAAGACTTAGCATTATGCCAAGATACTAAGTTCACAACTTTTTCCATTTTTTCATTTTTTAGTAGTAAAGAAAATATACAAATGAGCATTTGAGTGCTTGTGGAGTTTAGAATATTTTATGCACTATTACCATTACTAATAATTTCTGCAGGAGCTGCTTTTGCGCAAGAATCTTTACTATCTATTGAAACTGATGATAGTAACTACGATGAAGGAGATACTATTGCAATTTTTGGTAATGTAAAAACAATAATTGGAGACACACCAGTCTTAATACAAATTATTCATGAAGGTACAATAATAGATATTGCACAAATTACTGTGAGTCAAGATGGAACATTTACAAAAATAATTATCGCTGAAGGTGGAGTATGGAAAAAAGGAGGAGAATACACAATTAGAGCATTTTACCAAGAACATATTGCAGAAAGTACATTTTCATTCATTCCAGAATTAAAAGCAGTTGAAACTACAACTAATTTTGAAGTAAACGCAGGAAGTAAGGGAACGTTTGATGTAAAATATACCATCAGAGGTGGGACGGTAAAAGATATGACAGTAGATTCTGAAATTTTTGGATTGGTTGTACAAATAGATGCAAAAGATGAAGGAATGATCACATTAGATCTACCTAGAGAGTTTATAGGAGCAGAGAAACAAGATGGCAAAGACGACATGTTTATTATTCTCATAGACAGCATAGAAACATCATACCAAGAATCAATAGTGAATACAGATTCAAGAGTAGTAACAATTGATTTCGAACAGGGAGATTCAAATATTGAAATTATTGGAACTTATGTGGTTCCGGAATTTAGTACAGTTGCAATGATGATTCTCATCCTAGGAATTATGGCAACAGTTGCAATGACTAGAAATAAAATTCAAATGAAGATTTAGTTTAATCCAAAAGAATATTTTTCTTTGAATGGTGAAACTGAACGGAGTTCTTTGACAATTTTTTTGAGAATATCCACGGTTTGATCAATTTCTTTTTCATTATTGAAAATTCCAATAGTTAATCGCAGTGAGCCAGTTATTTGTTCGAGTGAAAATCCCATTGCCTCCAAAACATGTGAAGCCTTTTGAGTGTTAACAGAGCATGCAGAGCCAGTGGACGCTGCAATTCCAAATTCATCAAGTTTGATTATTAGATCTTCCCCATTAACGCCAAGAAATGTGAAATGAACATTATTTGGCAACCTAAATTCAGAATGTCCATTTAGAGTAACTTCAGGTATTTCGTCCAGTATTTTTTCAATCATTTGATCTCGTAGTTTTTTCATACGAGATATATTTTCATCCAAATTGGTTTTTGCGATTTCACATGCTTTTCCAAATCCCACAACATTTGCAACATTTTCAGTTCCAGAACGTAAGCCATTTTCTTGACCCCCTCCCAAGATGAAAGGAGTAATTGAAATTCCATTTTTGATGTATAATGCACCTACTCCTTTGGGACCATGGATTTTATGAGATGAAATAGATAACAGATCTACGTTTAATGCTTTAACATCAATTGGGATTTTACCAACTGCCTGTACAGCATCAGTATGAAATGGAATTTTTTTTTCATTACAGATTTTGGAAATTTCAGAAATGTGTTGTATAGAACCAACTTCATTATTTCCAAACATGATTGAGACAAGGCAGGTTTTCTCAGAAATATGATTTTTAAGTTCTAGAGGGTCTACCATTCCAAAGGAATCCACTGGAAGATAATCAATATCAAAACCATTTTGAGATAATTTTTTGCAAGGTTCCAAAATTGCATCATGCTCAATCAAACTTGTGATAATCTGGCATTGAGGATTTTTCATGGCAATTCCTCTTAATGCAGTATTATTGGATTCTGTACCACCAGATGTGATAAGAATTTCAGAAGGTTCTGCATTAATTAAAGATGCAATTTGTTTTCTGGCTTTTTCAATGGCTTTATGAGACAATCTACCATAACGATGTATAGATGAGGGATTACCATACTGTTCTTTAAGGTAGGGCAGCATCGATTCTAAAACATCTTCATGAATTTTAGTGGATGCAGCATTATCAAGGTAGATCAATCTGTAATCACATTAATTTTTCCTGGTTTATACCCTTCCGGATCAATTTCAATAGTAGTAAAACCAATCAATTTGAGTTTTTCAGAAATTTTAACCAAGATGGATTCATCTAAAACAGATATCATTTCCTTGTCAACTTCAATTTTAGCAGTTCCATTTAGATCTCTAACCCTAACTTGTTTTAGTTTTGTTAGTTGTTTGATAACTGTTTCACCAAGTTCTATTCGAATTAGTTTTTCTGCGGTTACTCTTTGTCCCCAAGGTATACGAGATGCTAGACAAGAATTAGATGGCTTGTCAAACACAGACAATCCAATTGATTTTGCAACATCTCTAATTGTAGATTTTGAGAACCCTGTTTCTACAAGTGGACTCCTTATTCCATGTTGTTTTAATGCCTCAATTCCAGGCCTATAATCTCCCAAATCATCGAGATTTGTGCCATCTACAATAGTCTGCACATTATGCTCTTTTGCCAATTCAGTTAGATGATCCCCTAGTTCCATTCTGCAGTGAAAACATCGATTTGAGTCATTTTTTATAAAGTCTTCATTTTTGAGTTCATCATAATCCAAAAAGAGTTGTCGAATTCCTATCTCAGAGCAGATATTAGAAGCAGTTTTTAGTTCCTCTTCAGACAAAGTTTTGTAGTCAGCAGTTACTGCAATTGCAGAATTTCCTAATTTTTGAAAAGCAGCATATGCAACAAGTGCACTATCAACACCTCCAGAAAGTGCAACCATCACTTTATTTTTGTCCTCAAACCAGTTTACAAGTTCATCAAGATTTGTCATAAAGATTCTCCAATTTCTCAATTTCTTTTCTCAGCAATGATTCTGTTTCTTTAATCGATTTATCATTTATGTTTGATATTTTCTTTAGGTCATCAAATTCTATTTTAAAATCAGTTTTTCCTTTAAACGTAGATTTTTTATAATTAACTTTGAAAGATTGACCATCTAATGTTAGAAAAACATCATGGGCTGTTCTGGGAACTGTAAATCTATTGGAATTAGAAAATCTAATTCCCAAAGTTCCAGTCTCTAACACCAAGGTATCAACAATATCAGCCATATTTTCAGAATCACATATTACAGATACAAGATTTGTAGGCCTTCCTTTCTTTGTAATGCCAGGATAGATTGAGACATCTCTTGCTCCCTTATTCATGATTTTTTCAATTAGATTTCCAAGTATTTCTCCTGAAACATCATCCACGTTTGTTTCAAGAATTTTCACTGAATCAATATCAAAATTATTTTGAGAGCCACGAACAATTTTCAGAGAATTTGAAAAAGTCTTAAAGGTTTTTTGCCCCGCACCATAACCAATAGAATCAATTTTCATAGAGGGGTAATACTCTACAGCATTATTTGTTAAATTTACTAAAATACACGCACCAGTAGGAGTTGTAAGTTCTTCATTTGCATCATTTCCGTTGATTATTAAATTTGAGTTTTTAAAGATCTCAAGAATTGCGCTTGCAGGATTAGACATACTGCCATGTGAAAAGGTCACAATCCCCCCACCAACAGAAATAGGCAAACATATAATTTTTTCATCAAATAGACCTAAATCTTCTAATGCAATAGCAACTCCTACAACATCCACAAGTGTATCAATACTTGAAGCTTCATGAAAATGGACAGAATCTTCAGGGATACCATGAATTTTGGATTCAGAAGAGATTAGAGTGTCAATACAAGATTCTGCAAATATCTGGGATTTTTTTGAGAGTCCTATCTCTTTAGTTGAATCAATAATAGCCTTTTTAATTTCTGAACCTTTTCGTTCATGATATTCCTCATCAATTTCTAAAATTAATTGAACGCATTCAATTCCATGTTTCTGAGTTTTTTGAAAATCAATTTTTTTAATTGTCGAGTTTGAGAGAAATTTCTCAGATTTTCTGATTCCATCTATTATTCTTTTTTTATCAGCTCCCAAATCAACTAATGAAGATAGTAGCATATCTCCAGATATTCCAGCAATCTGAGGATCAATCACTACAACCATGATTAAAAATTATCAAAAATACTTATAAATTCGACTAAAAGTTTAGGAATTTCATTAGATTTATTTATTGAAAATCAACGATGGTTTTCATGATTACAATAATTGGTTCTGGAAAAGTAGGTGGAGATGCCGCACTATTCTCAGCATTAAAGAGATTGGATGATCAAATTTTGTTACTTGATGTTGCTGAAGGGCTCCCACAAGGCGAAGCAATGGATATCAACCATATGTTATCAGAACAAGGAATCGACGTAGAAGTTAAGGGATCAAACGATTTTGCAGATATGAAAGGCTCCGACGTAGTTGTAGTAGTTGCAGGTTCAGGAAGAAAACCAGGAATGACAAGAATGGATCTTTTGAAAATTAATGCATCAATTGTAAAGAACGTTGTAGAAAATATAAAAAAACATGCAGATAACTCAATGATAATTCCAGTTACAAATCCGCTTGACCCAATGGCACACATAACTTACAAAGTTTCAGGATTTGACAGAAGTAGAGTATTTGGAATGGGAGGTATGCTTGATTTGTCTAGATTTAGACAGTTTATTCACGAGGCGACAGGATATTCTCGTGATTCAATCAGAGCATTAGTAATTGGAGAACATGGTGAAAATATGTTACCGCTACCAAGATTTTCATCAGTATCAGGAATTCCATTGTCAACATTTCTTCCAAAAGAGAAATTAGATGAATTAATTCAAAATACAAAACAAGTTGCAGCCAAAGTGATCGAATTGAAAGGGGCCACAGTACATGCACCAGGAAATGCAATTTCTGCAATTGTAGAATCAGTAGTAAGAGACAGAAAACAAGTCATTCCAGTTGCAACATGCCTTGATGGCGAATACGATCATTCTGATGTAACGATTGGAGTTCCAGCAGTAATTGGAAGAAAAGGTGTAGAGAAAATTATCGAATTAGATCTAAACGATGAAGAAAAACAGGGCTTTAATAAAGGCGTTGAAAGTGTTAAAAACGCTATCTCAAGTGTTGAGATCTAAGCATTTTTTTATCCTAAAAGAGAAAAATCGTCATTGGAAATTAATGAGATTTTAGAATCGTTAAGTATTGGAAAAATTTCAATCAATAATGCAAAAAAGCTTCTTTCATTATATTCAATTGAAGAAGTAGAAGGGTTTGTGAAAATTGATATTAACAGGAGAAAAAGACGGGGCGTTCCAGAAGTAATTTTTGCAGAAACCAAAGAAACAGAAGAGATCAAAAAAATTATCAAAAGAACTTTGGAAAAATCAAATTCAGTAATAATTTCAAGAATTAAGAAAAATGACTATCCAAAGATTTTAGCATTTGCTAAAAGATTAAAAATTACAATAAAGACGGGGAAAAAATCATCAACGTTATTGCTATTTAAAAAACCAATTGCATTCCATGGAGGAAAGGTAGGGATACTTACGGCAGGTACTTCAGACATTGGTGTTGCAGAAGAATCCAGATTGATGTGCGAGGCAATGAATTGTAAATGCATTATAGGTTATGATGTAGGAGTTGCTGGAATTCAGAGAATTTTTCCAATTTTAAAAAAAATGATTAAAGAGGATGTTGAGTGTATTATAGTTGCTGCAGGAATGGAAGGAGCATTGGCTACACTTGTTTCATCTATGGTAGATATTCCAGTCATAGGGATTCCAACATCTGTGGGATATGGGTATGGAGAAAAAGGAATATCAGCATTGGCATCAATGCTTCAAAGTTGTTCTTTAGGATTATCAGTGGTCAATATCGACAATGGAATTGCTGCAGGGGGAATTGCTGCAAATATTGCAAATAGATCAATCAGAAAAAAAGATTAATCAAACCCAGTAACAACCAACCTCGTAAATCATATATAAGATGCCTTAACGAAGTTTGATTGATGGCTGGCAAGCGTGTTGTTCTTACTGCTGATCGTAGCTTAATGACAAATTACAGAGGGAATTTTCTTTATGGATTCATTGCATGTGGACCATATGAAGTACTGCCTGAATGGGTATTTGACAAAGTATTCTGCCCTTCAGTTGAAACAGACCCAGTCACAGGTGAAGTAAAAGTAGCACAGGTGGGGTTAAGAAGAATAGAAAGTTCGTTGATTCAAGGAGGGTATAAAAGAGAAGATGTTTTTATGGCTCATCCTGAAATGCTCAATAAATCAATTGGGCCTGATACCAAAGTTGTGGGAATTAATGTAATGGACCCGTTAGGAATGGCTCCAGTTACTACTACAATGTCGCCCGAAAAATTATCCTATGTTGCTATGAAATTCAAAAAAATGTGTGCAAACATTATCCAACTCAAAAAAAAATACGATTTTAAAGTAGTAGTTGGCGGTAACGGTGCATGGGAATTAGCCAAATCAGATAGAATGAAGATACACGGAATTGACACGGTTGTTGTCGGAGAAGCTGACGAATTAGCAGTAGATTTATTTCAAGATCTAGAAAAAAATGATGCTCCAGAACTAATGCATTGTTTTGTGAGAAATCTTGAAAACATTCCAATTATTGAGGGACCGACAATCAATTCATTGATTGAAGCAATGAGAGGGTGTGGAAGGGGGTGTGACTTTTGTGATGTAAATAAAAGATCAAAGAAAGATTTGCCTTTGGAGAGACTACAGCATGAAGCAAAAACTAATTTAGATTACGGATTTGACTCTGTGTGGTTACATTCAGATGAAATGTTGCTTTATGGATGCGATAATAGAGATTTTGTTCCAAATAGAGATGCCATTGTAGATTTGTGGAAAGGACTCAAAGGATTAGGAGCAAACTTTGTTGGCACTACACATATGACATTTTCAGCAGTCGCAGCAGACCCTACATTAATGCAGCAAATTTCACAAATCAACGAACAAGATAAAACAGGTAGATGGCTTGCAACCAATTTAGGAATTGAAACCGTTGCACCTGCAATGGTAAAGAAACATCTAGGCGTTAAGACAAAACCATTTTCATCTGAAGAGTGGGGAAGTGTAGTAAGAGAAGGAGCAAAAATTCTAAATGAGAATCATTGGTTCCCGGCTGCAACAATCATTATCGGTTGGCCTGATGAAACTCCGGATGACATTCAATATACGATTGATATGATGAGCGACTTTAGAGGAATGAACTTTAGAGGATTGGTAGCACCATTACTGTATCAAGACTTTAGCGAAAAAAATTCAATGCATTTTGGTAATTTGAATGAAGCACAGTTTACATTATTCTGGAAATGTTGGGAAAACAATCTACGAGTAATTAATGACATCATTCCGATCATTCTCAGAAATAAAACATATGGGCCTCCAATGAAGGTATTCATGTATGGAATTCTCAAAGCAGGTACTTGGGCAATCATGAGATATCTCAGAGGATTGTGTAAAGATCTATTCAACGGCAGAACACCTGACGAGATAATTGACAAATATTCTAGAAGTAGATCAGTATCTGCACCTAAAATTCAAACTAAGAAATTATAGTGTTTCAGTAAAAAATAGAATTAAAGACATTGACAAGATTAAACTCTTGGGGTTAATCCAAATGTAAATAGAAAGAAGTTTTGTTGTGAAGAATTGAAAATATGAATGATGAAATGATAAGTCTAGGTAGTTGTCTTCGGATTATTTTTATGACACATCATTCGGTCAAAAGCATTTTCTATAAAACTTGATAAACAATTCAGTCTGTCTTTTCTTTATCATTAATTCTTCTAATGAGAGACTTTTTGTTCTTTTCAAAATAGGATCAATGGCGTAATAAAAAATATCCTTTGAAAATCAATACCAATCATGACCCAATGCGTTACGTAACTCTATCTAAAAATTCATCTAGCCCATGTTAAATTTGTTTATTTTCTAATTTGTAAATTAATTGATCTAGTCCTTCTTTCCCAGTTAAAGAAAAAGACTTTCTATCTAATGTCATCAAAAGATATTTTCTCGATAATTCATAACCGCCAAAAATACCTACAACAAATAATGATTGAGACATATTCACAGTATTGATCTCAGAAAATCCAAGATTGCCAAATTGTTTTAATTTGGCAAAATTTACTGAATCTATTGTATGTTCTAATTTTCATAATGAGGTATTTGTAGAATTTAATCGTTCGATAATTTTTTCAGTTAACACATCTTCTTCTATAGTCAACATCGTTCTAAGACCATTCTTTGTATACAATTTATCTATGAATGCAATAGTGATTTATTTACTTCTTTCGTGAACATCAATATCTTTACTTCCTTTAGTAATCATTTTTTCAATATTTTTAAATTATTTAGTAATCATAAATCTATTTCAAAATATAACATAAACCTAGATATGAAAATTGGATTTTATTTTTATAGAGTGTTAATAGCAGAATCTGCCAAAGTGTTTCGTTTTGGTGTTAAACAGATAAAGTAAACTTTGTCTGCTCTTTCAATTCCATCTACCTTTTTGTAAGATTTTGATGAAATATCAAATTCATAAATTCCCGGTTCAAGGGATCCGCTGACATAAATCATCAGATATGTTTCGCCGGTAGCAGGACTAAGGGGGATAAATGCCATAACATAGCCTTTGTATGAATTTATTGACATTGTATTTTTCATTGGAGGAGCTGCAGACGCCATATACATGAACATATCTTCTACATTTTCAAATTCTTCATACTCCGTATGCATTACAATTTGTAATGTGTCTCAATATAATAAGTTACTAGAGAATTTGTTAAAATTATTTTCTAGGTTTAAAGCGCTTGTGAACTTTAAATCCAATTAATGTTGGTGCTACAATATACATTCCCAAGTTAAGAGCAATTACAGAAATTCCAAGTCCCAAAACTTCAATTTCAGAGCCCTCATCTGCCAATGACATTATAGATAAAGTAGAAATCATCGGGGTGATAAAAGCCCTTACTGCATTCTGGAACATCGGGTTTTCTCTTTCCATATCAGCAATCGTTGGGGCAAATGAATAGTATATTGTGTTAAATCCAGACATAAATGCGGTGCCAGAAACTGTACTTAAAACAGTATTATCTCTAACTTCTCTTAAGAATTGAACTTGTGGTGCCAACTCAGTTCCATATGCTGCAGTAGCAATAAGACATCCACCTTTCTCTTCAACACACAAGCCATCTTTCATAGAGAAACCTGTAGGACATTGTGGTTCTTTTATTACTTTACAGATTCCATCTACCAATTCAGTTCCCTCACCACATATTGGATCTTGGGTTACAGGAGGTTCTGGTTCTTTATCAATACAAACTCCGTTTACCAATTGTTGATTGGAAGTACAGGTTACAGGAGGTTCTGGTTCTTTATCAATACAAACTCCGTTTACCAATTGTTGATTGGAAGTACAGGTTACAGGATTAACTGCTAATTCACCGCCGACATAATCAAGAGTAAGTTTACTGGTGTTTCCACCATATTTTGTTTCAACAACATAATCTCCATTCAACTTCCACAAAATGCCACCTGCAATAAATGAAAATTCAAAAGTACCATCAGAGTTTGGAATCAATTGTCCTACAGTTACAAGATTGTTTTCGGGAGATTTTACTACATAAGTGACTGCACCTGCAGATTGTGACAATGGATCATAGTCCTTTAATGAACCAGATATAACAATATTTGCACCATTTGCAACAATGTCAATATTTGAAGAAGTGTTTACTGGTAAAAGATTATGACTATCAGCAAAGACAGAGCTATTGACACCATAAGATAAAATAGATATTGACAACAATGTAAACATTAAGAATACAGTTAATCTCATTTTCATTTTGATTCATGAATTGAGAGTATTTATATTTTCAACGAAATAAAAATTGACCATATCATACTCTAAGTATACCTTTTTTGATAAGAAATTGAAGTGATTTAATAAAATCTTCATCAGAGATCATCCCATCAGTCCACCATAATGCATTA
>JAOUNB010000075.1 GCA_029881195.1 Candidatus Nitrosopumilus sp. | reverse complement strand
AATAAGACAGAGACAATATTTTCTGTAATCAAGAGAATGTTTGGTGATTGTGTCACCTCAAGAAAGATAGTGACGCAGAACAGGGAACTGACATACAGAATAATTGCGTACAATTGTCATAGAATCATACAGAATAACTTGTTGGTTCTAGTATGGTTTCTACATGGCCATTATTAGTATACGTTTTTTATATAAATTATCTAAATTACGCTCTAGTCTCCTAAGAGTTTCATTATTTGTTTTATCTGATCTACTGTCTAAAGGATTTTTATTTACTGATTCTTTATGTTCTTCAAGTTTTCTTATTCTCTGTTCTGTTTCAAGTAGTGTTCTCTGAAGTAATTTTACATCCTTTTCAAAACTCAATTGTAAATTTTCTGGATAATTTATGAACTTAAACATATTGTTAATTTACGCCCTTTCTTCTAACCAATTTCTCTCCTTGAGCGATTGTGGTATTTTCAAATTCCTCTAATTTTCTTCTGTTTTCTCTTATTTCTTCATCTGTTTGTTCGCGGATAATCACATCTTCTATATCTGCAAAGTTCTTACAATTTTCACAAAGCCACATCGTTTTTTCACTCTCTGATAGAATTACTGGCAGTCTTCTACTTTTGCATTGTTTACAAAATAATGACATAATTTTTCTGCAATTCTTGCTAACTTAAGCGTATTGTAAATTAGCTAATTTTTCTCTAATTCATATATTTTCAATTCAAGTTCTTTTATTTTTTCCGTAATTCTATATTTTCATTTCTTAATGAATCAATTTCTTTTTGATGTAATTCATTCAGATCCATGAATTTCCTAGAATAGTTATGGACTTGAGTATTTTTGCATTTTTAGTCTTAATATATGAAATAAAAAATATCTATCTATTTGATAAAGTTGGGTCATAATCTCCACTGGATTATTTTTAACTTGTTGTCATCTAAATGGCTTATTGGATTTTGATGTATTTTACAAGTAAGAAATTAAAATAATACTAAGTTTACAATGATGTATTAGTTGTCTGAAATTGATGAGATTAAAAAACAAAGATTCCTGTTCTTGCACCAACTATGGAAATTGACAGCAGGTGATCATAGTAAACGAGTATCGGTGCGACAAGTTTCTGAACCCTTGAATCTAAAAGAAAATGACGCAAGAACTATAGTTCAATATTTGGTAGGAGAAAATCTGCTGGAAATCACTACCCATGGGTTCAATATCCCAAGTTATTCTGATGCAAGTTTGTATATTAAACACAAGGGAGTAGTTGAAGTTGAGCAAGCACTATCAAAACCTGAATCGCCTACAATTCATTTCCCTGCAAGTGTTGTAAATAACATCAATATTGGAACCATGACTAATTCCAATATATCTCAGGCGAGTTCTGGTGTCAATCAGATGATTACCATAAACCCGGAAACAAAACAAGATCTTTTAGATCTCATAAACACTCTCAAAGAATTTCTTGAAAACGAAGAATTAAGACGAGAGCAGAAAGATGAACTGAGTTCCGATATTTCCACAATTGAAAGCCAGATTAATTCCCCTAAGCCAAAGACAAGAATCATCTCAGAAAGTCTGTCATCTGCAAAAAATATCTTGGAGAGTGCATCTACGATAGCAATAACTGCCGCTCCAATAGTGGCACAAATCACTAGTATGCTTAGTATGTTGAGATAGTGTATTCTTGTGATAATCAGTTAACAATTTTTTATATCTTGTTTGAGTTGTGAAATAGTTCTTGATTACCATTGTAGATATTAGTTTTAAATTGTATGTTGAATGTACTCTACAACCCCGTCTCAACTGGAAATTGTTGGTAGTATTGTTACTGATGATTTCTTCCTGATAGTTAAATGCAATTTTTCATTCCTTTGTCTAATGACATGTAATTACCAAAAATCAACAAAGCAACTACTTACTGCATCTTCATTTGCATTGCTTATGCTGTTTTCTGGAATTTATGGTATTCCACATGCTTTTGCTGAAACTGAAAATGACTTTATCATAGCTGCAACCGACAGGATCAAAAATGATCCTTTTCTTGTAAAAATTCTTGAGAATATGGAAAAATCAAAAAAAGAGTTTTCTGATATTCAACAACAAAGTGCACAGGAAAAATTGTTAGATGATCAGCGAAGTATAACCAAGAGTATGTTGGAAAAAGAATTACAGCAAATGTTCAAAGACAATGAGGACTTCACACCACTTAGCTCCTTTAAGAGATTTCTAGACAAAGTATCAGATGATAAAACAAAAATTATCTTCCAAGGTTTGTTTGATTATCAACAAGAAAAAGTGGATACTGCAAGAAATGCAATGAAAGAAGTTTTCAAGAATGGAGGGAGTTTGATTGATGCAAGAAATGCATATCACGAAGCAGCAAAGATTCCAAGGGTAGATATGATTCAGCTAGTAGAGGATCTTAACATTGAGGTTGGCTTCGCTGATCCTAAAATTCAACAAAATTTCAACAGTGAAGGAAAACTCCCAAGATTCGACGATGAATCTGAGTCTGTACTTTCATTTGTAGACTATACCACATCTTCTCCAAATGTGAATTCATCACCAAATAATTCAACTAGCGAGACTGTGCAATCTTTGGATGAGAACGTCAACACAAATGAAAATGATGATTCTAATAAAACAACCATTCAAAAACTACTCGATGAGATAGAATTACTCAAAAACAAGATCAGATATCTAGAGCAGCAACAAGATGAGACTGTTTATCAAACTGTTTTGGAGTCAAGAAAACATGATTCATTGTACTTTGCCAATTGGATTTTAGACTATTCTCAGGGAAAAGGACATTATGATTCTAAA
Organism: Candidatus Nitrosopumilus sp.; assembly: GCA_029881195.1. GTDB lineage: Archaea > Thermoproteota > Nitrososphaeria > Nitrososphaerales > Nitrosopumilaceae > Nitrosopumilus. The sequence continues at coordinate 3,230 of JAOUNB010000075.1, read as the reverse complement.
GTTAGGGACATGCAATCCATTCCTGTAAATGCACTGAATGAGCCTAATTCCTTTACTAATATCTCAAACTCGTTGAGTTTAGGAAGACAAGGACAAGTAACTCTTGGATTCTCTGATCCTGTTGTTGGAAAATTAATTGTATATGAGGCCAGTGGAGAGCCAACCATTAGAGAACTTGCAACAGTTGAAGTAAGTGCAGATGGACAGAATTGGATTCTACTAAAACAAACTCAGTACCATAATGATGGCTCAAAAGTTCATGAATATGGATATGATCTATCTGATGTGGGTTGTATCACACATGTGAGAATTACTGATAACGCTCCTTCTACTTGGGGAGATGGATTCGACGTTGATGCCGTAGCTGCAACCCAGACATGTGCAAACACTACATGATCCTCTTTTTTCTTTTATTTTATAATATGCAATACGTCTATTGACATTCTTGTGTAATTTCAGTAGATGATGTAGGTGACTTAATTTTAAGTAAATAGATTTAATGACATATGAGAAATCTATACATCTAAAAAGTTGCTTATAAATTTGATTTATTGTAGATGCGAATCTGTAATTTGTTTTGTGGTTTTTTTGTAGATTTAACGTTGTTTTAATTTCTTAGCAAGTTCTGCTTCAATGTACATTTTTGCACTGATTGCAGACATGATTATGTATTCATTATCAAAGTTTTTTGCAACCATCTCCATTGCTTTTCTTACGATCTCTGTTTTTTGTTCGTCATTGATTTCTTGATCTCTTACATACAACAAAGCGGAGTCTACTGCAAGGGGTACAAATTCAGCAAGTAGGTTTCTGGCTCTTTTTGCAGATTCTTTTTTAGTTTCAGACAAAGTTCGCTCAATTAATGCGTCTAAATTTTCGATTAGCATATTTCGTGTAGTGTTTGTGAATTCATCCGATTTGATTTCAGTCAAAAGCTGTGCCTTTACATTTTGAAAAATTTCTTTTCCTAATTTTGATGGCATTTTTCCTTTAGCAAGCTCTTCACGGTATTCAGGATTTTCCATGAATTGTTTGAAAACATATCTACTTTGATTCTCCACGAACGACTTTGCAGAGTTTACAAAATATTCTTCAGCTTCGGCACTTATTTGCAATCCTTTCTTTCTTGCAAAACTAATTCCCATAGATACAGCTCCTGCTACTATAGGTCCAACCGTAGAAAGTAGTTGTTCTAAAATATTCTGTAAAAATAGATCCATAGGTTTGGCACAGTATGTCTCAATTCCATTTGGGTCAAAACACTTTACGGATAATTCTCCTGAAGGCTGAGCAAAAACATTGTTAATTACATTAAATGTTCCAAATGAAATTAGAACAATCGATACAAACAAAACTCCCTTGTTGAGTGTTTGATTTGTTATTCTTTTGTTCATTTTCAAATACTAGATGAGGCCTTCTTTTGCCAGTTTTTCTTTTCGTGTTTGAAATACTTGCAAGTCTTTCTCAGTCTTTACAATCCCCTGTTTCATTCTTGCAATCTGTTTTTCAAATCCGGGAAGATTGTATTTCTTGTATTGCATTGCTTTAGCAAGTTCTTTTTTCTTTATCGTAAGATTTGTTTGGCAAAATCTAATTTGGGCGTTGATTTGTGCACGGGTTCCAGTTTTGGCACGATCACTATGTTTACTCATTACAAATACTATACATAGTAGCTTAAAACTGTTAATTGGATTTTCTTCATGAAATATAGTCTATTTGAAAATTTTGAATTTTAGGTCAAAAATATCTTAAGACCAACCTTTTCTAAAAATTATCCAAAATAGATCTATGATAAACTTCCAAACACTTGATAGCGATAGTTTCTGATGAAACTCAGTATTTTATGATATTTTTTGATATACGCCCTAATTCTTTAAATCTCTTTTTGGATATTCTTTCATGATAAAAATAATACTCAACGTTTGAAAATTATTTTATATTATTCTTTTATTAACCAAAATATCAGGATTATGCAGTAGTGAAAATGCAAGAATTAACTATAGAAGAAGCCATTGACAGAATAGATCAGTTAATTGATGCTGGTATAGGCGATCCAAGTAGATTAGATAATATTCGTGAATCTTTAAGACAAAACAAAACACTGTTTACTTCAGATAGATTATATGTTGAAAAATTATTGGATTCATCTATCACCTTTACACATAAAGAATCTTCGCAGAATCCTCTTTTGTCTGATGTACAAAAACTAATCGATACTGGTTCTGGTGATCATGGACGACTTCAATCCATCTATGCTGCATTGTTACAAGGTAGATCTCTGTATCAATCCGATTACAATTATGTTCAGAGAAAATTAAATGAAATCTCTGATAATTTTACAAATACGGGTATTACTGAAAAAACTACCCTCAAGCAAACTGATGAACAAAATTCTAATTCACAACAAACTGAAGCAAAAAAATATGTACTATCTAATGATTTAAATACAAACGAATCTGTTTCGAATATTCCTAAAATCGTTAAACATAGTGATGATGACACTATGGTTGATGAACATACATCTATTCTATCTGAAACCTCTGAGTTATCAAAAATAAAACAAACAACATCTGAACAAATAAAACAAATTCAAAATGAAAAATCAAATCTGGAATCTCAAATTAAAATGGAACGTGAACGTATTGCTTCACAAATTAAATTATTTGAACAAATCAGCGCACAAAAGGCTGAAATTGAGAAAGTTAGACTTGAAGGAATCACTGTTTTAGATGAAATTAAAAAAGAACGAGACACACTAATAAAAGAATCAGAGACAGAAAAAGAAAAATTAATCCAAATTCAAAAAGAACAAAAAGAGATAGAAGAACAAATTCAACAGAATCAAATTCGTCTCTTAGACATGCGAGAGTCTTACAAATCTAATTCTGATGAACAAGTAAAACTGATCAAACAACTTCGAGACGAAGAAACTCAATTGAATAATACAAAAATTCAACTTGATGAAATTCGAGATCAGATAGAACAGGAAAAGCAATCACTTGCAAATGAATCTGCTCAACAAAAAGACAATCTTGCAAAGCTAAAATCAGAAAAGGAATCCCTAGAAAAGACCAAAGCTGACTATGACTCTATTCTTGCTGATATAGAACAGGAAAAGCAATCACTTGCAAATGAATCTGCTCAACAAAAAGACAATCTTGCAAAGCTAAAATCAGAAAAGGAATCCCTAGAAAAGACCAAAGCTGACTATGACTCTATTCTTGCTGATA
>JAOUNB010000131.1 GCA_029881195.1 Candidatus Nitrosopumilus sp. | reverse complement strand
ATAGAACAGGAAAAGCAATCACTTGCAAATGAATCTGCTCAACAAAAAGACAATCTTGCAAAGCTAAAATCAGAAAAGGAATCCCTAGAAAAGACCAAAGCTGACTATGACTCTATTCTTGCTGATATAGAACAGGAAAAAGTAACTTTGTTACAATATCAAAAAATAAAAGATTCTCTTCGAATTGAAAACGATAACTTGATCAAATCAAAAGAACAACGCCTAGAATTAATTGATTCAATTTCTAAAGAAAAACAAGTTACTTCCACTCTAAAAAAAGAAGAAAAGAAAAAGATAACTGAACATAACATTCTTGCAAAACAATTGGAAAAAGAAAAAAATGACTACAAAAAATTAAAAATGAAACGAGAAAAAATTGAACAAAAAATAAAAAAACAATATTCAAAAATCCAAACCGAGCCTAAAAAATCATCCAAAGCAAAGAAACCTGAAACCGAGCCTAAAAAATCATCCAAAGCAAAGAAACCTGAAACCGAGCCTAAAAAATCATCCAAAGCAAAGAAACCTGAAACCGAGCCTAAAAAATCATCCAAAGCAAAGAAACCTGAAATTTAATCATGATAATTTCTCAAAAACCCGCTATGTGATTTTGAGACATTTTTTACATTTCTGATTGGCGTAAGCATGAAAATGATTTAGATAAATGTGGAATATTGATGATACATCATCAAATCCCACACGTGTTAGGTTAACTTGTCTCTAAAAATTTCTATTTAACTTCGATGGATGATTTCTCTGTTGATTCAAAACATCTTCATTGTGAATATCATTCATGACTGAATTGACCTTTTAGATGAATCTCATAAAAAAACAAATGACCATTAATTTGAAAACTACTTTTCATGCTTTGATGAATTATCTGAGATTCGTATTGTTTGATGGTTCATTGAAAGAATAAGATCTCAACTAGTTATTTATTCAAGTGAATATGGTGATTATTATGGGATTATTATATACTAAATTCTATCTTGATTTTGACAAAAATGAATGGAAACAAATTTCTAATAATCCTATAGTTTTTCAGACTCTTCATGATGGTGTGAGTTTGGATATTGAAGATTCATCGCATAAATCTTACAAACTAAATTTTAAAGAGGGTGGAAAACTTCACATGTTTAGAGTTACTGGAAGGTTTCGTCTTACTTGGGATGATGATGATATACTTTAAATGTGTCTCATAATAATGGGACTCAGAATAATTCTATGACATTAGAAGAACAAGTCACTATGGCAATTAACGATTTTGAGAATACCTCTACTGAACAAATTCTTGAAATTCTAGATAAAATAATGCCTGAATTTAAAAGTAATTTAACGTCTGAATACCTCCAAGGTAAAATTAAAAAGATTTTGGAACTTGATGGGGAATCCGAAAAAAAAGAACAGTGTAAAGCATTAATGCCCTATTTAGATTGGTATTTGCAGGGACTTTGATATTATTCTGAAAATTGTTTTATTTTACGTAACGCTATTTTGATGATCTTTAGATCGTCTCTTGCTTCAACCATGTTACCTACAAGTTTGACAAAATACTCATGTCCTGTATTTTGTGCTTTTATTATATCTGCCTCATAGCAGGACAATGCTTTTTCTAAAAATGAAATATCTTCATTTAATTGGATAGTCATTTTAGTATCTGATAAACTACTCTGAATTTTTTGTATTGTTTTATCAATAATGGGAATTGTTTTCATTGCTTGTTGATTTAGGACTGATGAAAACATTGCAGCAGCATCTTTTAGCTCTGGGCTGTTGCTGATGGTTTTTAATCTTTTTTTATAATGTTTTAAAGATTTTATGATTATTTCATAACCTCCTTCATCTTTCAAATATATTGCGCCTACCCATAATTTTTCTGGCATATTCTGCTACTACTAACTTGGAATATTATAATTTAGTTGTGGAATCTATAGACATGTGAATTTTGGTTATTTGTAATTTAAAAATAATTTGATGCTAAACATCAAAATTTTCTTGTATGGGTCGTTTACCCTTACTGATCAAATTTAGCAAAATACCGGCCAAAGTTACACCCATTCCCACAAATCCAATAAATGTCCCAATATTTTTAATCAACCTTAAGAAAAGATTAGTCTGGCCCAATTCTATAGAGTAAAACATTACCAGACCTGAAGCAAACATGATTATTCCGATAATTATTACTAAAAATCCTGATTTCATATGCTGTGTGTTTTTTTCTAACTAATAAACACGAATAATTAAAAAATGATGCTTTAGATTAGATTTCTTATTTATGGTTCTTTTTACTTCTGTGTTTTTGATCTCAATTACTCAAAATTCATGTACATGTAATTTTATAGTTGTCATTGCCAAATAAAATGAAAAACTAAGTAATGTATCAAAAAATAAAAAAGTCAATTAACAATAAAACCAAAAAATCAGTCTTCTGAAATCTGCAATCTAAAATAT
>JAOUNB010000011.1 GCA_029881195.1 Candidatus Nitrosopumilus sp. | reverse complement strand
AACATATTTTGCTTTAGTTAAATTTATTCCCACATTTCCAGCACGGATACCTGCAATCATTAGTTTTGATTCTCCTTTTTGAAATTTATCTATTTGATCCTGTCTAAGTGAATCAGATTGTCCACCAATAATTGAAACGGGTGAAAATTCTTCTAGGCTCTCATTAAGAAGTTTATGAATCACCTTATGATGACAAAATACCACGACACTTTCCTCAATTTCCATAATATTTTTAACAAAGTTGATTACGTGTGGAAGTTTTGCAAGTCCTGCAATCTGCCTTTCACTTTGAATTGCTCTGTGATAGGACGCAGATTTTGAAAATTCAGTTTCGGCAATTTTTTGTTCTTCTTCAAGCTTTTTCCAAATTTTATCAAGTTCTTCAAGATAATAATCGGTATCAGCTGCAATGACTTCTTTGTAACGTACTTTATCTTTTAGTTCTTTTAATACATCAGACTTTTTTCTTCTAAGCATAACATGTTTTTGTAATTCATTTCTAAGAGAGGCCCGTTTATTTTCCAAAACAATTGCCTTACCTTTTTCATTTACATAACAGAAATATTCGCAGAATTCTTTAAAACTTCCAAGAAGTCCAGGTTTTATAATGTCAATTATAGGCCAAATTTCAGAACCTCGATTGTAGATAGGAGTACCTGACAGACCAATTCGATACAATATTGTAGGAAGTGCAGCAAGTTTTTTGACGGCCTTATATTTTTGTGTGGTTTTTGACCTTAGATTATGAACCTCATCACAAACTATTGTTCGCAATCCAACCTTCATTAGATCATTAGATCTTTTTAGAAGCAATTCATAATTGATGATGTAAATATCAGTTAATGGCAGTTCTTCAGGTTTTCCAGTTCTAATGATTGTGACACTGGGGGATTCAGATTCTAGAATTCGTCCATTTCTGCTCTTTTTCTTTAAGAATTTTTCAATCTCTCTTTCCCAGTTGTTTAATGTAACTAGTGGAGCAACTACAAGTACTGGAAAAGTTTGTTTTTCAGTTGAGACGTAGGACAATGTCTGAACTGTTTTACCCAACCCCATTTCATCAGCTAATAATGCATTACCAGAAGATTTTAGTAGGAAATCCAAACCTTCTTTTTGGAAATTCAAAAGCTTGCCACGAAACTGTTCTCCTGTTTTTGCCCTCTTTAGTTTATGTTTGACAGGAGGCAGTGTAGGTTTTGGAGCATATGTTTTTACAATTTTTCTTTGCCAAATGGTTTTTGATAGAATTTCTAGAGGGTATCTATCCATGATGAGTTTCAATTGTTTTACATTTTCAATATTATCAGGAATGATTACTTCATTGACATTTTCACCATACCATGCTTCAGGAACCAGTCTAGAAACTATATTGACTGCACGATCACCAGTAATTTTCCAGCACCAAATTTTAGAATATTTATCAAGAACATACTCTAATGTCCCAATGTTTTCCATGGAAGTTTCCATAATTTGTCGATAGAAAGTTTTTTTGCCTTATGAATCTTCATATTTTTACCGATCAGTGGTAAAAATACCTTTGATCGAAAAGAGTTAAAATATGACACATGTATGAGCACATGGAAAAATATATTGCATGAACTTCATGCTCAAAAACTCTTAATTTAACGGTCAAAAGAAAAATTATTCGTCAATAATTCACATTATAAATAAAAACATTAATTATTAAGATTTTAAAAATTCTTGAATTCAGGAAAAGGAGGATATCATCAGTAATAGGTAAAAGAGTCATGCATATAAAAAAGCAAAAATGCATAGTAAAACCAAATAGCCCGTCATTTAGAATTTTAAAACAAAAAACCAAAGAAATTAAAAGTTTTAAAAGATCTTAAATTTAGTAAAAAATAGACAATAGAATAACACATTTCAAATTTTCATAGATTTTTAGATTAAGAAAAAAATTCCAACTTTACCAAAAATAAAATTGTCATAATTTTAAATCACAACATATCTTTAAAATTCATTACATTTCAGAGAAACTGTGAATTTTATTCAAAATGAAGAACCAAATATAAAAAAACCAATCATCATAGCTGCAATGCAAGACATGGGAAATGTGGGAAACATAACAATAGATTTTATTAATGAGTCATTAAAGACAAAATTATTTAGAACCGCAAAATTACCATATCCAACATACGTAGTTGATAATGGTGGATACATTGATCTTCCAGATGAAAGTTGGGAATATAGATATGCGGACGATTTGATTGTTTTTGGTGGAGGGAAAGGGCAACCACAAAGCATTACTGAATTAAATGCATTATGTCAAGATGTAATAGATATTGCAAAAAAATATTCTGCCAAATTCATTTACACATTGGGCGGATTTCATACTAATATAATGCAAAGCAATATTCCAAAAACATACATCACTACAACATCAATAGAATTAACAAAACAGATGGAAAAGCTTCAAGTAAACACATCTCCCCAAAAGTCAATCATTACGGGATTTAATGGATTGATTCTTGGATTTGCCAAAAAAAATCAAATTCATGGAATTGGCATGTATGGAGAGATCAATAACCCAGACAGACCACAATATAGAGCAGCTATAAGCATTATCAAAACCATTGAAAAATTAACATATAGAAAATTGGGGGACATGAGTCAATTAGAAGTAATGGCCAAAGAGATGGAGAGAAAATTTAAAAATTAAGATCAGTGCGAGCTGCCTACTGGATGAGGTTCAGTATTTTCATCATGACAATCGCAGCTACATAGATATGTTTTATGGTCGTTTATACAATCAATACATTCGAAATGCTTTCTTGTCTCACATGCAGCACAAATCATACTATAAATCATAAACTATAGATGAATTTGAGTTTTTTCCATTGCACAAGAGCTAATACTCTACTTCACTTCGTCCAAGAAGATTTTCAGTTAATTCCACATATCCCTGTGGATCTATTTCCTTTGCAAAACCTTTGTCAATATTTATCAGATATATAGAATGAAGACGAGCGTTTAGAATATCATCGTATTTTACAGGAGGATTTTTGTAATAACGATTACACAGATCTTGGACTTTTTTTACATCTTTTCCAATTCTTGCGTTTGGGGGCAACAAGAAAATTTTTGAAACCGGCAATATTCCCACTGCAGGGATAGCCAATGAAAACTTTGAACAATGTTGACTGTATCGAGCGATTTTACTCATTATTCTTGCAGCAAAATAATCTAATGTATCCATCGCGTGTTCAGGAGGAGTGAACCCAGTTTCTATTTCAATGATAGTGTCCCCATCGCCTTTTTTTGCATAAATATCGCAAACCAAAATATCTGAAACATCTTTTTCGACTTTTACAGTATAACCTCTGGAGATAAGATTACTTGCACAGATTAATTCCAATATTGAATGATTAATTTTTACTAAATTTTTTTGATACATTTCAACTAATTGTTGGCATACATTGTTTAGTTTAGACGCATCTTTTTGTTTTAGATCAAATGATAATTCTTCAGTCATTTGATAAACATCATTACGGAATTTGATCAAGTCCATGATTCAAGATACGATAAATCTAGTAGTTAATGAAGTAGTTGGGAAGCAATATAAAACAAAATTCCCAAAAGGATAGACAAAATTACTCAAATAAAATTTAAAAATGGCTAATTTTTATTCATACTTTGACTTAACAAGGAAAATCCACAGGAGTCTCACGTGTATAAAAACAGACTTCCAATTATAGGACTATTCTCGGTTTTAATGTTATTTTCGATTGTTTCAACTTCCCAGGCAGAATTATGGGAGTTAGTAATAGATGTAAATGTCGAAAAAGAGGCGATTTATTCAGGAGATTCAGTAATAATTACAGGTAAAGTGGTAAACCAAGCATACAAACCAATTAGAGGTGCAGAGGTTTTCATTAATGCAGGATCTTATACCACCAAAGCATTCACTGATCCATGGGGAGTTTTCAGAGGAGAAATTAAAAACTTTGAAAAAATTCCAGGCACCTACATTGTTAATGTGATTGGATCATGGTACGGAATGACAGGATTATCAAGTACTGAATTTCAAGTAAAGGGGAACATATCCCCAATTTCAGCATTACAAGAAAAATTATCTACAAATGAGGCCAGAAAATACCTAGGTTCTAATGAAATGGATTTTGAAAAAAACCCCATTGGTCAAACATTGTTCAAATATTATCATGGACTATTAGATGAATTAATCTTAGAACATAAAATTGCAAGAGAACCTTCAGAAGAAAAAATTAAGATAGAACAACAAAGATTGATTGCAGAAAATCTAAGAAATCAAGCAATTAATGAATTCAGGCCAGGTGCAGGCACTTATGAAGGAATTCAGTATGATTACTACATAGATAATCTTAATCCAGAGATCAGAGATCTAGTCATAAGCCAACTTAATTTTACAAAAAACAATTTCGAGGAAGCTCAGAAAATTAGGGATGAAATTATTGCCAATGGAGGAACGTATGAGGAATCCAGACAAGCATATCTAGATAAGATATCAATCCCAAAAGAAATTCTTGAAGAATTTAATCAAGAAAAAATAAATCAAAAGTCAATAAAAGACAGAGATGAAAATCAAACCGCAGAACCAAAAAATCAATGAATAATTGATAAATTCTGTGTGCACTTTTTATCCAAAATTTCACATAAGATTTGACGAAAGTAGACATTCCATTGTTTTGTCCAGGATGGAGGAAATGCATTATGTGAATTATGAATAATCACTATGTCTACGAAAAAGAATTGGCAAATTTGTTAAGAATGCAACATTAAAAGAAATGCTGAAAAATTAAAAATCCATTTGCTGGTTGCAGCAATATTTTTCTTTTTCTAAACAATTTTTAATCCTAATTGGATTCAAAAAATGAATTGAAAATTTTTCATAAAGAAACATGCATTACATGTAAAAAAGCAATTGCAGAGATAGACAGAATGAAGTTAGATATAGAAAAGCGAGACTTTTTCAAAGACCCACTCTCAGAAGCAGAATTAAAAAAAATCATCAAAATGTCAGGAAAGAGTCCATCGGAATTACTCAGAAAGAGAGACAAAATGTTCAAAGAGCTAGATTTAGAAAATAGTAGAGTAGCAGAATCTCAAATTATCAAATTAATGGTAAAGTATCCCGGATTGATTATGCGTCCAATAATCATTTCAGGAAACAAGGCATTTGTTGGAAAGATTGATTCAAAAATTCTAAAATGATTTAGGAATTTTGTTTAAAAATTCGAATAGCCTCCAAATGAGAACAATTAGCTTTCAAACCTTTGCCATGATGAAATTTATAGAAATTTTTGAATCCAGGGCATTCACAAGTATCAGATGTAACAAAATAGGATTTATCAGGATCAGATGAAGATTTTATCTGAAACAAGTCATCTTCAATTTGGATAACGCCTCCACTTTCAACAAGTTTTTCTGCTTTTTTGATAGTATTTGCACTCATGGTTTATCAGAAAACATCATCATTTTTTATTCTTTAATTTTTTCATTACATTGCCCCATTCCAAATCATCCTGGGCCATTGCATTCTCATAGAGAAGTTCAAAGGTCCATGCCAAAATTTCACTCCAAATCGCCTTTAGCGATTCATCATCAGTCCAGATAATGCTTGTTTTTACTGCATTCATTGCAAGAATGTTATTTCTGTTCTTTACTGGATTCTTATCCCATTTTTTTAGAACCCTGTCACAAAATTCTAAAATCTCAGACTTTCTTAAAATAAGTTTGTCAGGATCAAAGGTCTTTTTTTTACCCATAAATGTAGTAAGACAAACTTAATTATAATATTTTAACAGCTATAGATAGAAGATATTTTCATGAAATCTCAAAAGAATTGATTTCAGTAAACCAAAAGAGGAATACTTTTCTACTTTGATTAGTGCCTAAAACTCATCCTCATCTGATTTGAAGTAATAATTTTTTGAACTCGTCCAATTTTTTCCATTACCTAATTCAATTTTTATCCCACAGGGATGAAAATTGTAGTATTCTTTTTACTGTTCAATCAGTTAGGCATCCTGTTTTTTGATCCTGTTTAAGAATAATCTGAACAGTTGGTTTCAATAGTTATTTTGTTTCTGTGAGGAACAATAGTCAATAATAAATCACAAAACAAGAAAACTCTAAATCTTTTGAATTATAAAATAAAGGAGTTTTGAAAGGTCTAACACATATTTTTATAATTTGGAATTGTTGTGTCATTCATGCTAAAACTTTCTGCTTTGGATGTGTTTCACAGTTCAATTAACAATCCATCTACTGCTATTGAATATGACAACAAGCTCAGACGGTTTGAGGAATTTCTGGAGATATCTGATTGGGACAAATACATCAAGAAAGACCCAAATGAGATACATGATGATCTTGCCTTTTATATCAACGCCTTGAAAAAGGAGAATATCAAGAATCGCACGATAAAAAGCATGATGAATTCAGTATTTCTGATGCTTGAGATGAACCGTGTGGTTTTACACAAAAAGATACTTCACAAAATGCTTCCAGATGACGGAACTACAGAAGGTGGGAACCTTCCATACACTACAGAGGAAATTCATGCAATGCTGGATTCTACTGACCGTTTAAGGGTAAAGGCATTGATTCATTTCCTGGCATCGACTGGCTCAAGACCTGCAGGAATAACTGATCCCGTGTTGAGAATGAAACATCTCAAAAAAATCGAGGATTGTGTTGCAATAAAGATCTATGACGGCTCCAAGGAAGGATTCTGGTCGTTTCTCACGCCTGAGGCAGTTACAATGCTAAGGAAATACCACAACTCACGAAAACTGAGTGGTGAGAAATTCACAGACGAGACCCCAGTGTTCTCAAACATCAACAACTCTAGAAACAGCAAGGGAGGTCCAATATCTACTGCCACTGCAAGGGATGTCATTTACCGAGTACTGAGAAAATCACAGATTGAGAGAACCAAGAACGGCAAAAGGTTTGACAAGGCAGCAATCTATGGTTTCAGGAAGCGATTCAACACAATACTCAAGCTAAACAACGATGTAAACTCTAACATTGCAGAAAAGCTCATGGCACATAAGAGAGGGCTGGATGGCACGTATCTTCAACCAACAATGGAGGAATGTTTCAATGAATTCAAAAAGGCAATTCCCGAACTTACCATTGATGGAACCGCAAGAAAGCAAGTCGAACTAGACAAAGTAAAAGAGGAAAAGTCAGAACTGCAAAAGGCAAATGAGGAATTAATGCAAATGAAGGAACAAAACGAAATTCTGTGGAATGAATACAAGAAAAATACCATATCTTGCAACCCAGATAATGCTGAACTGGTTACAGAATAAATGTTAACAATTGTTAACAATGTTTTCACAGAGCCTATATGCTATGCTTTACTGAATTATCTTGATGTCTAAAATAAATACAAAAAAATTCCAAACAAAAAGATCTTTGGCTGCAAATGATTATTTCTCAATAATATCGCCTAATCTTCAGACTATATTGAATGATGAAAAACATACAAAGAAAGAAAATATTATCAAAAGAAAAAAAGAAAAAGAAATGAATCTTCTTGATTAGAATAAAATAAAAACTTCTAGAATTTAAAAGTCATCACAAGATTTTGTGTCATCTCTTTCTTCATCTAATATATTGAGATGATACAGGATAAATTTTCTATAAGATTTGTTATATTTCATGGTTTTAGTTCTATGCAATATCCCAAGAACGGTGATAGTCTATGAATTGTTGATTCCAAAATTTGTAAACTGTTTGAACATCTTCAATACTATTCTTCACAAACCAAGTAAAATAACTAGATATCATCTCATTAATTTTTGCCTCGTCTGTTTCTTTTCTAACTTCCAGAGTAGTAATTTCTTCTTTAACTTTAGTTGGAAGTTTCTTTTTTTGTTGTTGTAATTCTGTTTCCATGAATTAAAATACCTCTATCTAGTATATGGGCTCTATGTTAACATTGTTAACATAGTTAGCACAGAGCCTATATGGTAAGATTCGATAGTTTTTTCATGAACCGACGATTAAAAACAAATGAAAAACCAATCTACCATATTTTTTCAAATAATGTGGACAAGAGATGTACTTGCTGCGGCCAAGGCATCGTACCATTCAAGCTAGGTGTCTGTGTATGTGGACATCAAATGGGTCTCACACAATATGTATCGAATCCAGTAAACTTTGCAAAAAGATACTATTCCTTCATCGGTTGTACTGCATCAGAAAGATACGATACTGCAGTGGATGAAACCTATGCTGGAATTGAAGAATTTGATTTATTCAAGTAATTTTTTTGTATTTTTTCTAAGCTTTCTTTCATTTAGTATGATTTCTGCCTTTGCAGAGAATCCGACTCCCTACAACGAGTGGGATTTTGACATATCCGGCCTCCAGGTAAGTTAGAATCCTCGTAATTCGGAGGAATTGATAATATCCTTCAATGTTACATACAAGGGAGAATTTCCTCTAGGTACAGCAAACGTCAATCTAAATGTCACAAATCCATGATCTCGCAAGACTGTCCAGAATCTGGAAAGATGAAGCACGATTAATTAGAAAAGCACTCGATGACAAATACAAGAGAGGGTACGGACCCAAGCCAGAAGACACCCCACTAGATGAGATTGAAGAATTATTTACAACAGTACAAGAAGCACTTGATGGTTTATCCAAAGTGAATAACAGAATCCTATACAAGATTATGAAACAAACACTTCTCTAATACAGAATTTCCAAAATTAATTCATTGCCTGACCAGACTTTAAACCAGTTCATAGAATCAAACAAGACACAATATTCCATTCAAAAGGGAACACAGGTAGCAAATGAATACATTGCACTAATCACACCTTACGTTAATCAGATCATAGCACTAGAACAGCAAATCAAATCACTTCAGGAAAAACTGCCAAAGAAACAACGTGTCAAGATTGTATCAAAAGGAAAGAAATGATTGAGTACACTAGCTTCTTGGTGGTTCAATATAGTGGTGGTGGATGGTTTGGCTGACTCTATGTTCATTGAGGGAGTGACCCACCAACATTAATGATAATTTCTGACAAGGACAATCTACGAAAAAAACATTTCAATGGTGCAATCATTTCTGGAATAGGAACTGTACTATCTCAGACATATTGGGATCCATTTGATGCAACACCACAAGAAAAAGATCTCAAACCTGCAACAGGAAAAGAGATGCTTGTCACTGCTATTGCAACCAGAAATGGAGGAGGGCAGTTTGCTTCAGCATCATTTAAGGTATGGGCAGGAACCACAAAGGATTCAAAGACTGGGGCAAGAGATGTCTTTGGAACCAATCTTTCTGTATCTAATGATGCTCCACTTCCTCCATTCATTCTAAAAGCAGGTGAATATTTTTCTGTTGAAAATCTCAGCAGTTTAGTTAATACGGTAATTAGTGAAATTGTGGCAGTTGAAAGAGATGCGACATAGATACCCCCATGAATATCCGACAATAGAATACGAAATAGAATCCAAACACCATTGGATTGATTTCATGTATGACATGATTTCCCAAGGCAAATGTGAGGGGCACTTGGGGATTCATACAATGTTGGATATGTGATGCTTGACAACTATCAAATGCAAAAAACATTTCAGCCAATGTTTGATGCTATGAACCTTGACTTGAAGATTCTTTCTGTCTACATCCACTATGCGTCAAAGGATGGAAAGTTTGCAATACATGAACATGACAAGCCTCACGGTGTCTATTACTTGCAGGCTCCCACAAAATCAGGGATTCTATTTTTTCCTGATTTTGGTGAACATTTTGAACCTGAACCAAATCATTTTAGATTAATCCCTAAAGGTATTCTTCACGGGATAAATACACATCGGAATGAGATGGAACGAATAGCCATCACTTTTCAGTTTGAAGATATCGAATTCTGACTATACAAAGAGACCATTGCATATTTCATGTTATCCTTGTCAACAAAATTATCACAGAGCCCAAATACTGTATTTCACTAGAAAAGTCATGAAACAAGATCACAAAAAATACCCACATTGCGGGCAAACCCAAATCCCATTGAAGATGGGGGTATGTGTATGTGGCAAGCAGGATCCTATTTTTACTGTAAGTCACATCAAGGGAGATTAGTCACCCAGTACTAGTTTACAACTACAAATATCTAAACCAAAAATGAAATTTTGTTGTGTTAGTCAATAGAAAATAAAGGAGTTTTGAAAATTACTCAAAACGATTTTTAATTTTGTTTGTGATTTTGGAAACATTCTCTGCAATAAACAGGTCGGTCGTCTTTTGGCTTGAATGGTACTTGACAATCATTTCCACAGTCACCGCATTTTGCATCAAACATTTCTCGTGGTCTATCATCTCTCCTACCAAATCTAGAACCTCTGTCTCCACCATAGCCACCAGATCTTCCCCCAAATCTTCCACCAGGTCGTGGTGCGGGTTTGTGATTTTGGAAACATTCTCTGCAATAAACAGGTCGGTCGTCTTTTGGCTTGAATGGTACTTGACAATCATTTCCACAGTCACCGCATTTTGCGGTGAACATTTCTCTTTCTCTATCAAAGGACATGTCTTTCTGATTTGGATAAAAATCTGCCGTAATTAAACTGTGGGAAAACATCTATTGTTATAAACCAATTAGATCCTTGAGAACAGTAGGTATGAAAAGGTATGTGGCCACAAGAATGGCTACAATGTTTGGAGTTTTGATGATCACATTATTGATTACTATTTCTCTTGTAGGCTCCAATATGGATACTATTCTAAAGCAAGGAATAGTTTTTCAGGTTAGAGCCGAGGTAGCAGAAAATCCTACAATTGCAGAGAGTTTTTCCTCAGTAGAAGAATATGAGTCATTTGTTCAAGCCCAAATAGATCAAAGAACCAAGATTTTAGGATTGGATGAACCATGGTTCTCTCCTCAAAGAATAGGAGTCACAATGTATAAGATATTACTGTTAGATTTTGGTCATGCAACATTCCTAACAAGTGATGAAGGGTCATCAAATGTGAAAGACATACTTTTTGAGAAACTTCCAAGAACAGTTTTACTTTTTACTACTGCAACAATAATCATCTCAATAATAGGAATCTTTCTAGGTGCTTTGTCTAGTAGTAAAGTGGGCTCTATTGTTGACAGAATTACATCTAGTTTTGCAATAATTAGTTCTAGTTTTCCTGTTTGGTGGATAGGAATACTGATGATATTCTTGTTTGCATTTACATATCAAATATTTCCTGCAAGAGCAACTCCAGATATTCCATCATCAGATCCTAGATACATTGGTTCTTTGCTATATCACATGGCATTGCCATTAATCACAATTGTATTGATTGGTTTTGGATCATGGGCATACTTGGTAAGAAAT
Organism: Candidatus Nitrosopumilus sp.; assembly: GCA_029881195.1. Classification (GTDB taxonomy): domain Archaea; phylum Thermoproteota; class Nitrososphaeria; order Nitrososphaerales; family Nitrosopumilaceae; genus Nitrosopumilus. The sequence goes on along the minus strand of JAOUNB010000011.1, from coordinate 19,541 downwards.
TTCATGGTTGGTATTATGCAAGAAGATTTCATTAATGCAAAGAAGACAATTGGAATTTCACAAAAAAAAATCATCTATACACATGCCTTAAAAAATGCAGCCCCTCCAATTGCAACCATATTAGCTCTAAGTTTATCAGGCTCTCTAGGGGGTGCAATAATTACAGAAGCAGTGTTTGATTGGCCAGGAATGGGTAGGTTATATTTTGAGGCAATCACAGTAATGGACCTTCCAGTAATTATTGGAGCCACATACTTACTTACAGTATTCTTTTTAATCAGCATATTCATTGCAGATTTACTTTATGGGTTTTTTGATCCCAGGGTGAGAACCGAGCAATGAGTGGAATAACACCTCAAGAAATAAAACAAGAATTTCGTAAGAGCAAAATGGGGATTGCAGGAATAGCAATCCTCACAGTGCTTGTAGCAACATCAATTATTGCAATGGTTTGGATCCCTATCGAAACATTTCAAGAATGGAATAATCCAGGCAGTTGGATTCTATATCCCAAGGCAGCGACCCCAATTTGGGTGAACATGTTTCTGATTGAAAAGATTCCAGAACATCGAATTTTAGAGAAACCATACATTCAAACTATTTCACAAGAGGAAATATCTCTCACCTCACATCAATTTGGATTGAATTTTGATTACGATAGTTTTCCAAATGATTTCCTCTATGTATTTTCATCAGAATATTCTGGTTCACCGTTATTGAAAATGTCAGTAATTAGACCAGATGGGTTGAAACTAGAATTATTGTCAACATCTCTCCCACATTCGAATTCAAAAACAATTCACAGTGAAAGAATATTTTCAACAGATAAAGCAATAAAGAAAAATTTATCATTACAGTCAGAAAAATTTCAATTTTCTCTAGATAGATTATCATCTGAAGATATTGTATTTTCAAAAATACAAACAAATGAGCCTCTTAAAGGAAATTATATTTTTTTGGTGAATTTGTATGGGATGAATTCTGAAAATCAAATCCATGAATCAAAATTAATCATTGGTGGAAAAGCTTTTGGAATGATGGGTACTGATGAATTAAGACGAGACTTAGCAATAGGGTTACTCTGGGGAACACCATTGGCATTGTTCATAGGGATTGTTGTTTCTATTGCATCAGTAGTTTTGGGTTTACTATATGGGGTCTATGCAGGATTCAAGGGCAAAAAAACAGATGAGGTAATGATGAGATTTAATGATATAATCTATGCACTGCCTGCACTGCCCTTTCTCATCATACTTTCAGTAACAATTAGTAACAGCATATTTTTAATGATTGGTTTTTTGATGATATTTGGTTGGGTAGGAATTGCTAAAGTATCAAGAAGTATGTCGCTTCAAATTAAAACTAGAGGGTATGTAGATGCTGCAAATGTTATGGGTCAAAAAGATTCTAAAATAATTTTCAAACATATTTTACCGCAATTACTCCCCTACGCATTTGCAAGTATTGCCATTTCGGTTCCAGCTGCGATAACAACTGAAGCAGGGCTGAGTTTTCTAGGATTAGGAGATCCATCATTTCCAACTTGGGGACAAATATTACATGACGCCAATACATTTGGAGCAGCTCCAAGAGGATTATGGTGGTGGATCATGCCACCTGGCATAATGATTGCAATAACAGGACTTGCCTTTGTGTTTATAGGAAATGCCCTTGATGCAATTATTAATCCAAAACTCAAAAGATAGTTAGAAATTATAACTTCGAATAATACCCAAAGCTGCATCATTAAGTTTCACAGTATAGGTTAGTGAATTTGGGTCTTCTTTTGTTTCTGCCAAAATCTCAGTAAATTTTGTCTTTTCATCCTCTGTTGCTCCTGCCTCATGGGCACATAGATTAAACGCCTTTAGATTCAAATTGTTTTTGAGTAAGTGAGCAATGAATTTTTTGTAATCATCAGTGCTGTTCCAAGGAATGTTTTTTTCCTTGCATGTTGCAATCCATATATCAACAGAATTATGAAAAATTACTTTTTTGCGAATTTCATCCAGAGACATTTTATATCTTCAGAAATCTGCACGTTGCATTTTTGATCCACATCGTGGACAAGAACCACCCTTGTGTTTGTTGTTGCAAACAAGACAGACATATCTAACTCCAGCAGAGCCGCCTTGGGAACCCATTCCAAAGAATCCACCACCAGTTCCAGAATCATTACCATATCCACGCATACGACTCATGTATCGTTTTCTTAAAAATAGTGGAAACACAATAAATATTGCAAGAGCCGCACCTAATCCATATGGAAATGGCAATATCATCTGCAGTCCAATACTAATAGCAAGAGACGCACCTAAAAAAAGTAAATAAGTCTTGTAATTAAACAATTCAATACAAAGTACTTTGAAAAAGGTTATAAAGTTTTGTCAGTTATTTTCAGTTTACACCACGATAATTTTTAAATTATTGATAAGGGGATCTTATTTCCATTACTGTCCCACGCAAAAATAGAATCATCATTATACGGAGACTTTACAATCAATGAAACTAAACCAAAGAAATTATGCAAATCAGTTACGGATGGTTCTGCAGAGCCACTTGGATGTGAATGAACAATTCCAAGATAACTCATGTCAAAGGGTAAAAAGGAGTGGGGAAAACCTGCAAAAGTTGGACCAGTTTCACTAAATGGTGGAATTACAAGGCCATCAATCATAATTTCCCCATTCTTGGATTTTCCTTTTAATATCAAAATCGCTTCATTGGGATGCTTCATGTGGCAGAAGGATAAAATGCTATCAAGTACGTCTTTTTGGATCAAAACTCTACGTTCAAAATGCTTCTTTTTGAAAATCACAAGGTTACTACAATAGTGAACTAATTTAATTTAAGATGAATCTAAGACGTACTTAGTATTTGAAAATTTTCTTAATTTTTCCTCAATTTTAGTAATAAATTGAGGGATCTTTAAGAGAATTTCATCCATTTCATTTTGAATAGTTTTTGATTTTGATTCAGCGTCTTCTTTAAAAGAAATATTTTTTTCAAGATCATTTTCTAAAGAAATAAGATTTTTAGGTTTTAGAGAATTCAAATCATTTTTCAATTGTTCATATTTTTGAAAATAGTCAGAGATCTGCCTTACATACACATCTAACAACTCTTCAGTTTCAGTGATATGAGACAATGTCTTATCTACATCTTTGACTGAAATAGATCCAGAAGAGACTGCTTTTCGAATATTTTCTAGAATCACAATTACAGAATCCTTATTTTTTGAAAGAAGAATTTCAAATGGATCAGCATTCAGTTTCGTCAAAATATTTTTTTGATCCTTATCTAAAGATGAAGCATATTCATATCTACTCAAAGGACGAGAGATTTTTGTAAATTGAGCGTCAACCTCATTTTTTATTTTTTTTCTTTGATTATAAAATTCATCTAAACTCTTTTTTAATTCAAGATATTTTTTGTAATTTTCTGATGATTTTATTTCTTCAATCAAAGTATGAATAGATGAAATTTTTTCTTCTATTGAGACTATGTTTTTTTTTGTTTCAATTATCTTTTTTGCATTTTCTGTACGAATTTGATTTAGAGTTTTGATTTGAACGAGAAAATTCATAATTTCTTCAGCAATTGATTTTGTATCCTCAAAATTTTTTAAAATCAGGTGAATTTCTGAATGATTTTTATTCATTACTTCGAGAGTATTTTTTAATTGTGCAGCATATTTTTTTGCAAAAATATGAATTACTCTGGTTTGCCTCCCTAAAACATCACCAACTTTTTTCAAGATTTGATTCAAAGTAGAGTCCAATTCTTGAGCATTCTCAATGGATGAAATTTCAGGAATGCTAGTTACACCTTTTTTAATTATATCAATCACCTGTTTTTTTCCTCTAACTACAATAATTGCCAGATGCTTGTCAATATCATCAACATTAAGATTGTCTTTTTCAAGCATTTTTCCAATATCTTTCAAGTCATCAATTAATGGTACAGTAGCATTTCTCAGATTTTTAATATCAGAAACGGTTTGAGATTTTCTTAATTTTTGAAGTTCTGTAACTATTTTTGGTACATCAGAAAGAGGAATGTGCTTTTCCGTAGGAATTTCCTCGATTGGTTTTTCTTCCTGCTTCTTTTTACCCCATCCAAAGACCATTTTATGATATTTGACTCAGGGGATTAAAAATGGTTGTACAGTTAAAATTTAAAATCTAGTCAGACTAGATCAGACAATATGAAGTCTCAAAAAAAATCATTTCATACGGGAACAGTCAAAAAAACAATCAAAATAAAGACTTCAAAAGACAAAGTTTGGAGAAAAATCAGCAATATAATTGGATTGCCAACATGGTTAATAGACGTAAAAAAGACAATTTATCTTTCTAAAAAGAAAAGAGGAGTAGGGGCAATCAGGTTAATCACTTTTACAGATGGAAATGAAATAGAAGAGCATGTTGTTGCATGGAAAGACAGAGAATATTTCACATACATTGCAACTGAAGGATTGCCACTGAGAGCATATGTTGCGACAATTTCAATTAGAAGAAAATCTAACAAACTCGTTGAAGTGACATGGCAATCATACATTAACAGCAAAAAAATGTCTGAAAAACAATTCATAGAATTTCTTGCATTTATGGGTTCATTTTATGAGGCATCACTTGAAAATCTAAAAATAATTCTTGAGAAATAGTACCAGATAACTTGCAGGTCAAAATGTAAATAGGATAAAACAAGAAAAAAATTATGAGCGATATGCGATTTGTCATTATTGGCATAGTGCTTGTTTTTGCAGGATTTCTTGTCTTGGGGGTATTTGGACATAATTTTCAGGCTGCTACTTTTGAATCAAATGAATTTGGAACTTGTTATGAGTATTTTGATGATAAACCACCAGTTGAGATCAGTTGCTCATTTAAGATATTTGATCAAACTGTGTTCTTCGTAGTTGTCATATCTCTAATTGGAGCAGGAATTATTTCATTAGTTAAGGGTGTCAAAGGAGATTGGGATAACAAAGTAAAACCAGAAGACATGTTAGGACCCAGTAAACGACAAAAAGAAGATTCTGATCAAGATGAATGAAGATAAATCACTTAGATTTTTTAGTTTTTAATTTTGGGCAATCTTCGTAATTATCCCCTTCCATTCTTTGAAAACAAACTTCTTCGTAAGGCATCTTTTCTCAGTATTGTATAACCAAATTTGCATTTAAGCTTAAGGAATGACCTCTTGTAAGGGATTAATTTTTAAAATTTTCCAAATACAAGAATTAATATGACTCAATGATATTTTTCATGGAAACTACCATATCACCAATTTCAGACATTCTTTGATCAAATTGTTTATCAGTTAATTCATCAGGTTTGTTAAGAGTTATCATCACATCCGAGAAATCACCATTAGAGACTACTCTCATTGGGACATTCCAAGTGGATTCTTCATCAACAAACTGATGATCCAAAATTCCAAGTAATTTATTTTCACTAAATTTTAGTTTAGATTTTCCATGAGGTCCAGTAAACGACCACCATCCATCAGCATTAATTTTTGCGTCAGGCATCATCTTTGGAGGAGATTGTAAAATGCCATCAAATACATCGCCTGTTTTCTTTTTTACAGCGATTGTGATAGTACGAGATCTAACCATAGCAGAAATATCATTTTATTATTAAAAAAGATATAGTAGAAGTCATAGGAATCATTCCTTCTAATTCATTTGTTAAGAAATGCGCGGATTTTTTTTAGATTTAAAACATTTGATTCGTGAAACAATGCCACAGATTCAGCCAATGAATCAGGAAGGACAACTTTTAGATTATCAACTAGTTCATCTCCACTAGATATCATATTGTCAATTAGTTTTTCAACCTCATTTTTCTCATCAACCATGACAATTTATCATGAACAATATTTATTAAATTTTAAAGCATTAGTTATTGCTATTTTTCTTTTTTTATCAAAGTTGCAGTAGAACGCACATTTTTCATCTTTTGTATATTCCAAGAAACAATTTCTCGTATTTTTTCAAAGTTCTCAGCTTGTAATTTTACCAACATATCATGAGTTCCAATTGTTTCAAAGACATCTGCCACTTGTTCAATCTGCTTTAACTGCTCAATGATCTCTTCTTCTGAACCTAATTCACAATTTAGCATCACGTATGCATCAGTCATGAATCTAACATCAAATTATGATTATTTAAAGATAATAAGTCTGGGCAGTCTACCACACCACATGAACCAAATCTTTGAGATTTCTTCTTGGCTTTGGGAATTTTGTTTGTTCTGGGTATCCAATACATAGTACAGAGGAAGGGATGAGATCAGTTCCAATTACATCCATCACTTTTTGTTCGTCAAACATTCCAATCCAGATTGAGCTTAATCCTAATGCTTGTGATGCAAGCTGAGAATATCCTGCAGCAAGGGTTGCATCCTGTATTGCAAATTTTGCAAGAATGTATTCTGGAAAATCAAACTTTACTCTAGATGGATTTTTGCAAAAAACTAAAACCACAGGTGCGTCAACATATGGTTGATTATTACAAGATCCAACAAGAAGTTTTTTCTTTTCAGGACTTTTTACATAGAATATTTCAAATCCCTGGTAATTTCCTGCAGTAGGTGCAGTATCGGCTGCCGCAATAATTTTATCTACTTTGGTGGTTTCTACTGGTTGGTCAGAGAATTTTCTTGTAGAACGTCTTTTTGCCATTACCGCAAATAAATCAGTGTCTACAACTTCAGAAGGTCCAGATTGCAAAATAAAATCTAAAAGTTGATTTCTAGTGTCATCATTAGATACATCAGGAGTTATTTCAGGTTCATAGCCTTGAGGATAGATCTTCTCTTCTTTTTTTTCTGAATTCATATTTAGTTTACAAAAAGTACATTATTAAAGAATTAGAAATTGTTTTTTGTTTTATAGAATGATTATTCTGAAACAAAACTGTCACAGCCAGAAGTACATGGTTTATTCATAACACCTTCGCATATTCCCTGTTCATCGTGCATAATTCTGTGATGGCCACACACTTTACATTTTTCTCTAAAATGAGATATTATTTCAGCAGTTGGGATTCCAGATTCTCGAATTTTTGATTCAATGTTATTATTCATAATAGATTGTTTGTTCAATTAATTTTAAACATTTTGAACTTGTAAATGAAATAATGTTCATATTGTTTGTGTTCATCATGAAACATTTGTGAAAAATAAAGAATTCAGGCAAATTAAGAACGATTTTTTTCTATGTCAGGTGAGTCTAATATCTTATTGTATCAAACTGAGTTTTGATTCTTTATATAGCCAGTTTATAGAAATTGATTCTTCAGCATATTTAAGACAATTCTCCAACATAGGATTTATTTTCAATTATGATAATCTTCGAATTTAGTTTATTATTGAATCTGCTTGTTTACAGGGGTAAATTTTGCAAAAAGTGTGGAAAAATTATGAAATATACAGGAACTTAGCCATTGCTCTGATGAATGTATTTTTACAGATGTCAAAAATAGCAAGTCTCTTGGAGGAGACAAAGGAGTAGAATCATGGACAGAAGAGTCAGATCCTTGGAAGTAAAATTAAATAAAAATATAAAGATTTTGGATCTTAAGACCAACAACGTTTAGTTACTTTGGCGACAGAACCAATGAATACCAGTAATAATTGTGCAGAAATAATATTTAGATCATTCTGAGAAATCATACGTTTTGCTTTTATTCAAATTTTGTAAATACTATCATGAGCAATAAAAATAATCAAAACAAACCAAGTTGGGAAGAGATACGAGGACTGTTCTGGATTTTTTACGAGGAATAGACTCCTCTCTAATCTATTTGCAGATATTCTTGGTGCAATACTTGTCTTGACCGTCTCAAATGCTGAGATGGCATTTTTAGATTACGATAGAGATAAGGATGACAGTGATAGTTATGATGGCAAGTTAGAAAAAGAGAAAAGAAGTTGAAAATCAATATGTCTGAAAAACAATAAAATTCTTTTTGTTTTATCAAATCAATTTTTACTATGAATTTTTGAAATTAATCGTCTCCAACAACAATATGCAAAACTACCAACGCTGTAAGCAATATCACAAGACCAAATTGGCCATGAAGTAGTTTACCAAATATTTTGGAATTTCTAGATGACGTATACTTTAGCAATAGTCCGCTCACCATCATCATACTCATTACAATAGCCAAAGACAAAGAAACAGAATCCAAGTGCCGAGACAACATTAAACCATGTGTCATTCCTGCAAAATATCCAATCGAGTTGAGCATTATGTGGAAATTCAGAATCGGTTTGTAAATAGTCCTAATCTGTTTTGCAACCTGTATTGTTGAACTTCCGGTCTTTATGGCGTACCTTCGTATTTTATTCATCGCGATAAAAGGCACATTTGCGGCAACTCCTGCCCCCACTGCAACCCATCCTAGATTTTCTATAATGTCTTCTGCATCGTCATCATCTGCATATGCAAGTGTAGGGGACATAGCTAGCATAGACAATAATGCAAAATACAGGATAAATTGCAGATTGGTTTTTTTGAGCATCATGATTTTGGACTGGGTTTTCTTTTTGATGATGTGATCTTAAATGCAGTATAAGCTATCGAAACTCCAATGGCTGCAATAGTGCCATACAAGATAATATTTCCAATGCCCGTACCTAATGGAATGCCTTCATCTTGGTGTTCTCTTTCTCTTTTCATTTCCCCAAAACCTTCTCTGTCATCATCGTCCTCCTCAGCATAGATAGTAGGAACCACATTAATCATTGATATGATAACTAACAATACAAATACGCTTGACATTGACTTCATCTGTTTTTTGGTTCCTTATTTTGAGATTTAAAGAAAATATAAGATTTTCAGGAATGGTTATCAGCAATGAAAATTCTAGGTGTTATTGATATTGGTCAGATGAAAAACAAATTCATGCCAAAAAACTTTGAGGTTACTGCAGAGGAACTACAGGAGTTACTGCGAAAGAATGATCCATTACTGATTTTTGATTTGAGATTACAAGATGTCTACAAGAACGGACACATCAAAGGTGCAGTTCATGCCGTCTGTGATGCCAAGGCAAAAGAGACAATCATGCCAAAGATTCCCAAAGATGTAAGGATTGTTCTAGTGGATGAGGATGGTTTAATGGCCAGCAAAACTGCAAAAATAATGCAGTCATTTGGACTGGATTCATATTATTTGAAAGGTGGAATGAATGGATGGAATAAGGGAATTGTCAAAGGCAATCCTCCGTCATCTATCGAGTCAGACAGTTTGTGGAAAAAAATGCAAGATTCCAAAGATGATATTTTTTTGCTTGATGTAAGGGATACTAATGAATTTTCTGATTTCAAGATAGCTGGAAGCGTGAATATACCATTACAAGATATTTTCAAAGAAGAACATTTCTCAAAGATTCCAAAGGACAAAGAAATTGTTACATTATGTCCTCATGGCAACAGGGCAATGGTGGCCACATTTGCCCTTGCAAAAAATGGAATTGAATCACGCACATTAGCAGGAGGACTTGCAGGATGGAGCCAGGTCCTAAACCCAGTTAAAGCGATTGAAGCAAATCCGATGATCATTCAGATTGAGAAAATTGGCAAAGGATGTCTTTCTTATATGTTAATATCCGCAGGTCAGGTAATTGTAATTGATCCCCTCTTTCCTGCAGAAAAGTATCAGAATATAGCAATCCAAAATAATGCAACAATTGTTAAAGTGATTGATACGCATCAGCATGCAGACCACCTATCATCTGCTTGGCATCTGGCAGAAACTAGTAATTCTACGTGTTATGAGAGCGAATTGGAGCAATGGGACAGAACTGCCCAACAACTTCTAAAAGATGGAGAATCAATTGAATTTGGACAATCTAAACTCCGTGTCATCTCCACTCCCGGACACACTCCTGGAAGCCTGTCTTATGTAGTGGATGAAAATTATGTGTTTACTGGAGACATATTGTTCATCGAAAGCATTGGCAGACCAGATCTTCGTGACAAAGCAGAAGAGTTTGCAGGTGAATTGTATGATTCACTTCATAACAAGCTGTTAAAATTACCGTCAGATACCATAGTTTTTCCTGCACATCATGGCCAGACTGTAAGATCCAAAAACGGAGTATTTTCAACCACCATTGAAGGAGCAAGCAAGCACGAAATCTTGCAGTTATCAAAAGAAGAATTTGTAAAGAAAGTGGTTGGCATGACTCCTCCAAGACCAATGAACTATCAAAAAATAATTCAAATTAACAGGGGTTCACTTTCATTCACTGTTAATGAGATTCCCGATTTGGAGATAGGACCCAATCGATGTAGTATTGCAGGAACATAGATTACATCTTGAAATCGAGAATTATTCTAAAGGATTACCAATGTACAAATATGAAAAAATTTGTCCTAGGCAATTAGTTGATCCAACATCGAATAAATGATCATAAAGACACTTTGTTAATTGGGAATCTAAGGCAATGTTATTTTCTAATATTTCAAAATAAACAACTAATTAAAAAGTTGTTCAACAATCTAAAAACTTTGTTTGTTTTTCTATGTTCAGGGTAGTTCCATATTCCGTAAACTAATTCTAAATAATTAGAATAATTGTGAAGAACGTACAGATGATTTAAAAGAAAATTATTTTTCATTTGTGCAATGACTAAATCAAGAGCACCTCTTATGCTAATTGTATTATCGGTAACACTTGTTGCATTTTTATTTCTAGGTTTACTTCAAGAAAGTGAAGCCATTAAAGGTCAAGGAGTAGGACTCCCAGAAACTGGTTCTGACAAGGTTTGTGGCGATAGATTGTGTTCTGAATCAGCAACTGGTTCTTCCTCTTATAAAGAAACAGCTGTTCAAACCACTTCCCAAAATAGTGAATGTAAAAGCAACGAAGGAGAAACACGCACCTATTACATCGCAGCAGATGAAGTAGAGTGGGATTATGCCCCTACAGGCCTCAATCTAATGAAAGGACACGAGTTTAACGAAGATGAAAATGTGTTTGTTGAAAATACCTCTGACAGAATTGGCAGCAAATACATCAAGGCATTGTACCGTGAATACATTGATGACTCATTTTCTGAACTCAAACCACGAGCCTCTGAATGGGAGCATCTTGGAACACTAGGCCCAATAATTCATGCTGAAGTATGCGATACCATCAAAGTTGTATTCAAGAATAATTCAGAGAAACTAGACTATTCTATTCATCCTCACGGCGTATTCTATGAAAAAGATTCTGAAGGTGCATCATACAATGATGGAACATCTGAAAATGACACAGGGGGCATAATAGCACCAGGACAAACCCATACATACATCTGGCCTGTTCCAGAACGTGCTGGACCTGGACCAAATGATCCTAGCTCAATTATCTGGATGTACCACTCACATGTTGACTCTCCAATGGATACCAATTCAGGACTTGTAGGTCCAATGGTTGTAACAGCTAAAGGAATGGCTGATTCAAATAGCAGACCAATGGATGTGGACAGAGAAATGGTAAGTCTCTTTACGGTTTCGGATGAAAATTCCAGTCACTATCTATGCGACAATCTAGAAAAATTTACAGATGAAACATGTGATAATGAGGAACTAGTAGGTGATGATGATTTTGCCGAAAGTAATCTAATGCATGGTATTAACGGATATGTATATGGTAATTTGCCAGGACAAACTGTTCAAAAAGGCGAACACGTACGTTGGTACATAATTGGCATGGGAACTGAAGTTGATTTACACACCCCACACTGGCATGGAAACACTGTTTTGTGGAATGGAATGAGAGTTGATGTTATGGAAATAATGCCAGCTAGTCTAAAGACAGTTGACTTTATTCCAGACAATGTGGGAACATGGATGTTCCACTGTCATGTCAATGACCACATCTCAGCAGGAATGATGTCACTGTTCAAAGTGATCTAATTTTTTTAGTTTTTAATTAGAAAATTGAATTGTTAAACCACAACCAAATCTGAAAGTTATGAATTTGAAATAGACTCCACTGAAAGAAAACATCGTAGAAGGAAAGAGGACCTGACAAGAAACCTAGAACAATCCGTGCAAACAGCATGAATAATTTTATGCAGTTCAAAGATAGGCCTGAGGAATTTGCAAAATATCTCAAAGACGTGAAAGGGGTTGACATTACTGGAAACTCTGGAATTGTAAAGGCAATCTTGATTTTTTGTGCGGCAGTGATTACAGTCTTTGGTGGATTGTGGTTGTACAATCACTACAAAAATGGAAATGACAACAGTACAGAAAACAGATAATGAGATTGGAAAGGCAATTCTAACGGACTGTTTTTCTGATATTTTTTATCAATTCGGTATCAGTTCGGAGATTTTTCCGAAACTGTCGATAATAAGTCTGATCGAGGGGTTTACAAATTAAGTAATATCTAAAAATTTCTTGAAACTGCAAATCTCCACGCAATAAAATACAAGATAAATAATTTATGAGAAATGTCTATAACCACGTGATCTTCCAGCTGATTCATGGACTATTCCAAGTACCTGCACTGTCTGGATTGCCAAAAGTCTGGATTGTACTGCAACAAGCACAGAAGAGAAGTAGAAACAGTACTACGTAGGAGGGAGTTAAACAAGATATTGAAGATGAGAAACTACAGGTCTCCACAGTACGTGCACGCAATCAAAGGGTTACTGGAGTCTTATGACGTGTGGAAGACAGTCGAGCCTACAATAGGATAAGTTGACTAAAATCAATTATTTTCCAAGTTTCTACACTTATCACACAACGCATCAGAATCCTCTGAAAGGGCCACATTTACCCCAGACGAAAAACACATGTTACACAGTCCAATCATTGTGATCATTCCCCATAATTATGACATAAACAAGAGCAGCTGACTCCAGATGCATGTTCTATCATGCAGTGGGTACATGGTGCACTTGATTCAGTCAAGGATTAACAAATTATACAAACACTACATAATTGGTTTTATTGAAAAACAGTTATGGTTTTGTCAAAAATTATCAAATACCAACAATTGAGGCAGTTTGAATTATACAAATAACAAAATCATAAATTTGGATCTTAAGACCAACAACGATCAGTTACTTGGTGAGAGATCCAACGTGTCTATCTGCACTTTTGCAGAAATAGTATTTACATCATACTGAGGAATGATTCGTTTTACTTTTATGCGAACTTTGCAATTGTTAGTTTAGGATTCTGCGGTAAAAGTTATTATCTAATCGTTTAACCAACCATCCAAAGGGGCCAACTTTTACCCATCCTTTTCAAATTATCTTGTACCCATTACTGATTGATACAAATCACCTGATGAATGAGATGAACGAATCATTCGTGTTGCTTTTATTCATATTTTACAATGTTACATCATGAGCAATCAAGATAATCAAAACAAACCAAGTTGGGAAGAAGTACAAGGACTGTCCTGGATTTTTTACGAGGACTAGGCTTTATCTGCAAAAGGTGCGAAGTACTTATGAATCCCAATTGGGATTGTAATCTGCATGGTCATCTTATACGCAATCATTGGAGCCATAACAACTATCGGGGCTATCTTGCTACGATACTATCTGGCAGAACGCAAAAAAGCACCAAGAAATGACAAGTTTTGCTATAATTGCAACCTAAACTTTCCAAACAAATACACTGTGTGTCCAAAATGCGGAATAAAATTCGGCAGTTAAGAAAATGAAGACTAGTTTTTGATTGACTTTAAACGCTTAAGTTCGCATGACATTAGATAAGTGATATGATAGATGTAAAAGATTTGAAAGTGTGCACTGACTGTGGAACCGTATACAATGACAAATTTTCAAGAGGAACATGCCCTAACTGTCACACCAATAATTATGAGCAGGTATCTGCAGATAGTGGTGTGGGAGATTTAGATAGATAAACAGAATTTGGGAAATTTGACGGGATTGAAATATTTTCAGAATGCTCTACTGTTCTGAATATGATATCTAAGTTTGTACAAGTTTGAGTTTCTAGAATTATGCTAGTTTTATCTTAGTAAGACCGTATTTTCTCAAAGAACCTAGTTACTGGAATTTGATAATTTTTGACAAGACAATTCTATGGATTTGAGATGATTGTCATGTTTAAGTACAATGATAAAGTAGTGTAAGTACTCTTAGAGGAAAAAACAAGGTAAAAATTTCTTTTGTAGATTTGAAAATAATTTGTGATAATAATGGTAATTAAAAAAATAAATCAAGTTCAGAATGGAAACGGATCCACATCTCTAATCTGTGATCATGACCAAAAAGGATTGGTTACAGACGAGGAGAGAGGAGAGATAATTTGCAGTCCTTGTGGCCAGGTATTAACTGAAGGAACTGTAAGATCGGATTCCAGACCAACACATAGCTTGGATGGTTTTCTGAGAAACTCCCAGACAGGCCCCAAATCATCGCTGACAATCTATGACAAAGGACTAAACACCAACATTGGTGCAAGAAACGTGGACTTTACAGGAAAACGCATATCATCTAAGACCATTTCAAGATTCAAAAGCATGAGGGTGTGGGATAGTCGCAGCAAGTCAAAGGCGTCTGGACGCAGTCTGATATCTGGTTTGACATTGCTTGATGGAGTCAAGCAAAAACTTGGATTATCAAGTGCAATTACAGAACACATTGCATTTATCTACAGAAAGGCATCATCTCTGGGATTAATCAGGGGAAGAGGCACATCTGAAATAATGGCAGCATCAGTATATGCTGCATGCAGAGAAAACGGAGTTCCATGGTCCCTTGATGAGGTGGCAAATACTCTAAATGTCACAAAAAAGAAATTATCAAAATGCTACAGGATCATAATTGATCGTCTTGATATCAAACCAGAACTTGCAAATCCGTTGGACTGTCTTTCCAAGTTTTGCAGTATATTGGAAGTAAAAGAGAAAACAAAGAGATGTGCATTTGACATCTTAAAGCAAGCAAACTCTAAATGCATCCTGTCTGGCTCAAAGCCTGCCGTGGTATGTGCAGGTGCACTATATCTTGCATGTATTGCAAATGGCGAGAACATTTCACAGATCAAAATTGCAGAAAAGACTCATGTGTCATCACCATCAATCCGAAAAGCACTTTCCATTCTAAACAAGACATTGTCTGTTGTGTAAAGAAAACTGCATAGATTCGAATTCATGTAATGACAAACTGTTGAATTTATTGTCAAAACAATTTCCCATCTTGCATCAATTAAGGGTAGCGATCTATTAGTCTAATATCCAATAGATAAAATTCTCAAGATTCAACATGTAAGCTTTATTACAAAAAAAAGACCAAGTAAAGTGACTAGTTTTGGAAGAAAATAAAAATTCATCACAAGAGACAATGTTTCAGTCAAGCGGTGACCTGATTGATGCCATGAAGCACAGCTTTGAATTTTGGCACAAAAATTATGTTGACGCCCCATTAAACTATACCCTAGTTTGGAAAAAAGGCTTGCAGTCCAATTCTGAAATCCTGAAAAAGATTGAAAAAACATGGAGAAACACAATAAAACAAGGCACAGAAATTCAGATGGAACAGTTTTTGGAGTTATGGTCGCAAGCAATACGAAAATCTAACTTTGAATTGGCAAAAAAACCAATACAACAATGGCAAGAATTTTGGGAAAATACAACTGATGAGCAATTCAGAATTTATGCTGAAGTTTTGAAAATGTTAGAGTCTTATTGGAAAAGTGAGCAAAGCAAAAGCATTGAATAGGCAAAAATATAGAATTTCAGAATCTCGACAATTCATATAATATCTGTCATTCTGAGTCAAAAAGTTTGCATACACTTCAACTTTTGGAGTATGTCGCCTATGATGGGTTCAATTTTGTATTATTCTCTGTAGACATCAAAACAAGATAATCATCATTCACTGGAACTGTAATTATTGCATCATCAATTCTCTTACTGTTGAATGTGAATGGCAAACCTTCTAAATTTTCCTTCATATGGATGACATTAGTGTTAGAATAATCCCTACACTAATGTTTGTAAAATGAATTGATTGCAATATGACATAATATATGATTTCATTATGCGGCCATCCCCGTAACCTGGATTCTTATCTTACAAAGATTAGTCATACAATCATTGCAGACATACTCGCCAGTAGGATTGTTGCAACCACAATCGCATGTACATGTGTAATCATTCATTGTGTTTCCTTCTTCCACACATTGCATGCAGGGCATCTGTTTGTTAACTTGTCTGCTACTATTTTCAAGAACACGTTACCGCAATTCTCACATGATCTCAAATCATCAACTGTAACCATTTTCTTATACCGTTTTTCCCGCAACGTGTATTGTCTTTTCTTTCAAATGAGTCTTTTCATGATCCAACACTTTTTGAAAATTACCTTCTGATTCATCCCATCTAAAATTGCAATTCTTGCATCTGTATGCCATTTATTTTTGTACATCCTCTGGTTTCTTTCCAGATTCTTTGAATGCATCTACATCTTTAGTTTTGCAGGCACCAAATTTCAGTTTTTTAATTATTTTTTCGAACATGTCCTTGATATGAATCTCTTTGATATATACCGGCGTAATTCCTTGGTTTTGTGCCTAACAATCTATAGTGTTTCCTGTTTTTCTATAAATTATCAATGTTGATGTATATATATGAAAAGAGACCTATATAGATATGGGAAATAAAGAAAAAAACACAACAATTGCAGCTGACACAATTACAGTAGAAAATGACAGCAAAAAAGATGAAGCAAAAAATGACGAACCTTCTAAAACTGAAAAATAGTAAACAAAAAAGAGATTAGAAAAATGCGATGTGCTTACTGTGGAAACCAAGCAAGTTGGAGGGATCCTACATGCAAGAAATGCAGTAAGCCATTACATCAAAAGAGTTGTAAGACAAAGTCCTCTGATTGCAAGTGTCATGCAATAAACGAACAAGCATGGACACAAACAAAACAAGGAGTAATCACTGAATAATGAATAACCGCATATGTAAAACAATACAATGAATTGATTTCTGAAAGAGATTTTGTGTTATTAGATTCGACTAATTTGAAGATGTAAAAAGAAAAGATTACGATGGTAATGTGGCTTTACACTAATGGATGAAAATAAACAATGACCGAAAAATGCACTAAATGTGGGAAAGTATACAAAGCAATTTGGCATTATTCCACTGACCGTAAAATGACAAATGGATATGCAGAGAAAATATGCTGCACAAAATAAAAAACCCAATTAAATTAAAATAAAAAAATTAATAATTATGCCAATAATCTGCTAGCAAAATAAATAATATTTTGGCATGGATTGCATCTTAAAATTGTTGGTGTCATATAACAACATTCCTTTTGCAAAGGATTTGAACATATTGCATCTTAATTAACTAGAACGACTTTAGTATAGTATGTCACTTGTGTCAAATGCACTCATAAAAATATTAGATGAGATTAATAATGAACTGATCCGCCAAATTTCTTTGGCAAAAAATACAGATGTAAAAATAGATATGAGAAAGATTGCTCAACAATCAAATGCTCTAAATGACATAATTGTGACCTCTGAACTTTCTGATGAAAACAAGTCAATGCTGCAAAAGTTCTCTGCCACTATGATACAAGACAACGCAACAGCCAAGTACCTAAGATATGAAAAGCAGGACCTTGAAAGGGTGTTTGCCAACCTGAATGAACTCTGATGCATTTTGACTGACAAAAACATCGATGTATAATATGAACAACATAAGAATGAAGACTGAGATATGTTTTGATTGCTACAGATTAATGCAAAAAAGAGAAGAAATCATAGATGAGAACCACAGAATCTTTTGGATTTGTGAATCCTGCGGTAAGAGAAAATATAATGGCTAGAGTCAATCGGATGCATACTAGAAAACAGCACATCCAAGGCCCGCTTAATATACTTGGTTTGCCCTAACACTAATTGTGTACTTTTATGACTGTTTTATTCTGATTAATCAGCATTCACAAGAAAATTACTTTGTATGTCAGATATACCCTATCGCAGAACGGTCAGTAGGAGGTAAACCTTGAACCCCTTATTTCAGCTCAGCACCAGAAACTATGATAAGGAGATACCACTTGTCAGGCAGGCATTAACATCTCTGGAGACAGAATGCAAAGTGCATAACGGATACACTGTTGAAGAGCCTTTTTCCAAGTTTGGCTGGACATTTTTTAATATCAAATTAAGCAAAGAGTTAGTCGGCATCATTGAAAAGTCAGGTATGATGAAAGGCGCATTGGGGTATAGAATCGGAGAGCAGATGACTAATTTTGTAGGACATTATCTTGAAAATAAAGGGAGCAATGTAAGAATTAAAAAAATTGATTATCACTGATCACGAGATTGTTCTTAAATTGCATCATGCATGATATTTCTTTTTTGTCATAATTTGTATTTGTTAAATCATTTTTTGATTTCTTATATTGTCAATACTTCCTTGACGAGAAATGCGCCAATTCCAATGCCAATAACTATGCCTATCCCGATGCAGACAAGATCAAACTTGACTATTTTCTTAAATGGTGCATGCACCATCTTATCCCACGTGCTGATCGGATCTTCTTCAATTTTGTTTTTATTCATATTATATAATACCGTGCTAGTTGATAACTCTACTCAATTAGAACAATTCCCGGGATTTGACAAAAAATCTGTTCAAGCAACTGTAATCACTATGAAATCAATCGTTTACAAATTCGCAGAAATAATATTTGTTCAAAATATATTCAGTCTGACATTCTAGAATTTCTAATCAGTCATCTTCCCAACTATTCTCTAAATATTGAGGAGCTGTATGATCAATCTCTTTTGATTTAATCATGGGAATAAATTTGTGACAATTTGTACATTCGTACATGTCCTTGAGTCCTGCCATCTTGACTTTTGCATTATGAGGACAAGTATCTTGAGTAACCATACCGTGTGTCAAAATTGTTCTTCAGGGCTCCCAATGACAATCGCAGTTGCATCCTTTTTGACAATGCACTCTCTTGCAGTCCGAACATATTTTTTGATTCCATGATTGCATTGTATTCATGATATGAATAGTCCTTTCATCCTAATTAACCTCAAGCAATATGAAACTCTATAAACAATATTGGCGTAATGTTAGTAGCGTAGTGGTGTGAGTCTGCACATCTGCAAGGAAGGACTGAATTGACTACTCAGCTACGTATTGTGATTGAAGTTTTCTGTGTTTATAAGCCAGTGTCGACCTAGTGAATCATGTTAGAAAGTATTTTCGCAAAATTCAAAGGAAGAAAAGAAAAGACATCAAAGGACGTAAACGCATTCAAAGAATCTGGAAAGAAACCAGAGGATGTACAAAAATAAATGGCATACAGATGCAAGAACTGCAATTTTAGATGGGATTCATGGCAAGGCAATTTTCAAAAAGTGTTGGACCATCCAATTACATTAAACATGTATTCTTATCTCAAGAAATTACTACACAGGTTCCTGCACCACAATGTGGAGCAGAAGCATCATTGGTGGAATGAACAGTAAAACATACAGAACCCCATCAGCGTAGGACGATGCATG
>JAOUNB010000138.1 GCA_029881195.1 Candidatus Nitrosopumilus sp. | reverse complement strand
AAAAATCTGGCTTTAACACTTAATTTGAAATTGCAAATACTTTGATGTTACTTGCTCCAACTCCTAAATCTTTTGTAATCTCAGAAGGAATATCGATTGTAATGTTGTTTTTATCTAATTTGATAGTATTTGATGATATCACATCTCCATTGCTATTTGTTAAAAAGTAAAGTATGTTGTCTGAATTCTCTGTTTCTATCCCGACATTGAATTCTGTTCCTCTTTGCAAAGTACTTTTGATATCTATTTTCTTTATTTCTGGAAGTTTTGCTTTTTCAAATTGTTCCCACTTCCCAATTTTGAATGGATATGAATTATCTCCGAATTCTCTAACCGTTATTGTTCTTGATTCTGGAGAGTATGATTCAAGATAAAACGGGCCATTACTAATCACTGCATGATTGTTGACTTTAATCCATCCAATTGATGAACCATATCTGTCTTGAAAATATTTTGAATTCCTGGTATCTTTTAGTGCATCTGGAATGTAGTTTGTATCTTTGAACTCTTGCAAATAACTCTTGATTGTATTTGCATCATTTGGAATAATCAATGAAAGCCAATTTACATTTTTGCTTGTAGCCCCTGATCTTGAAAACGATGCTTTTCCATCAATCACTGCTCTCTCCATAGCCGCTGAAATTTCCCATGGCATAGTATTCCAGAGCAACGCCCATTCGGCAATTTCTCCCTCGTCAAAATGCCAATAGTCCACATACACTTCTATTGTATCCTCATCAATTGGGTTTACTCCGATAATTGTCTGAATACTCTGAGCAGCTCTTGGCGTGAATTCTGTATCAAAAGTCCTGTCATTTTCATTCGTCTGTGTTCCCCATTCTATTGTAAAATACAACGAGTAAAGAATATCATTCATATCCATTTTTTGCCCATTATGCCAGTTACTAAATTCAAAATCAAATGTGACTTTGCTTGTTGCACGTGAATCTATCTCAACATTGGTCCATTTTTGCAACGTTGGATTCCACATCTTTGACTCTGTTGGAATTTTTATCTTCTCATTGGGCCCTGCGGTTTCAACTTCCCAATTTGCTCTAACCGGAATTGTCTGACCTGTGAATGGATGTTTGAATGTTCCAGGATCTGATATAATGCCCCAAATATGTCTGCTATAATTGTCAGTTAATCCCATGACTGGATTCCATGCTCCTTGATAGATTTGTTTAACTCCAATCACAAACTCATTACTTTCACTTTTAGCATTAATTGGTGTAAACCTACTTGGCACTCCTGAACCAAAGTCATTTACAATCCCACTTACCTTTTCATTTACGATATATTGATCAACTTTACTTGCCAAAAAAATTCTAACTGATTCATTAATTCCCTCGACGACTGCCTCCTGAATTAACTCTGATCTTTTTTCTAATGATTCAAAATTCCCCGTGTAAATTTTTTGAGTCAATGAATCTAATTTGTCATTTTTATAATTCCAATATGATGGATCATTAAATCCTGGCATGTTTGAAAACCAAGGAGAATACATCTGCCCCAATCCTATTGAATCATATCTGACAAATGCTGAGCGTCCCCATCCTTCAGTGTATAAACTCCATTTCAAGTCTGAAGGGTTTGAACCATATACTACAACAAATGCTTTGTTAAGATCCCCAAAATCTTTTTTGACAGTAAATCCTGCTTTTTCAAGTTCGACTGATAAAATTTCTCCAATTGATTTTCTAACTGGATCGTCACTTCTGATGAAAATTGTTATTTCTATTGGATTGTTTTCAAACTGCCATTTTCCATCAATCTTGATTGCCCCTGCCTCTTCTAACCCTTTAGTGATTATTTTGTTTGCAAGGGAAGGATTGTACTTGAAATTAAATGACTCTAACTGTTTGATTATTGTAAGATATTCTGGATCTGATGGACTGTAGTAAGAAATGATTGGTGTACCATATCCTCTCATCAATTCATTGATGATTAACTTTCTATCTACTAAATAATTCAGGGCAAATCTGATGTCTCTATTTGCAAATGGATTGAATTTTTCAGATTCTGCTGGATTTACAAGAATACTGTATGTTCCTCCTGTGGAATCAAAAACCTGTAATCCTTCTCTTGATTGAAGATTTTCTAGTCTATCTGATGAAATTCTATAATAATATGCATCTAAGTTTCCATTCCTTACTTCTTCTAATGCTATGTTCTCATCTAAATATTGAATGAATTTAACTGAATCAAAAAATGTATTTTTTTCTGCAAATGATT
>JAOUNB010000060.1 GCA_029881195.1 Candidatus Nitrosopumilus sp. | reverse complement strand
TTTTCCATCATTTTATGAATTATATTTTCATCTGTAAACCAAAATAAAATAACTGATGCTTCTAAAATATTTGAATTTTCGATGTTGCTACAAATGAATTGTCCTTGAATATTTTTTTCTTTAAGACAAACTTTGGAATTTTGAATTTTTTCAGAATTATTATCTATTCCAACAGCCTTTTTTACATTAAATTCCTTAATTGCAATCTCAACACCTTTTTCATTACCACACCCTAAATGATAAAAAATATCATTTTTTCCTAAATCTGCAAATTTAAAAATCTCTCTCAAAGATTTTTCTGGTAGCTGAACATCTTCCCCACTAAGTATGTTCTCAGGAAGTGTCTTGAGATATTCTTCAATTTTCAATATTCAGTATAATAAAAACGAGAATTTATTCCCTTATGCTTTCTAATTTTGAAACTGCTTGCCATAATTGAGTTCTTACATATGATGGAACATTCGGATCTTGTGTAACATCATCTAATAGACTAATTGTGTTTGCAGCTCTTACTGATAATGAATATTCTTCGTTATTCAAATCTCTAATTAAATCTGTTATTGACTTTTTTATTGTCTTTGGAGTTGAATTGCTAGCAACAATTTGATTTAGCGTATCAACTGCTTCTTTCATGGATTCTTTATTTTGTGCATTGTCGGCCATTTTATTATATTCTATTAAAAATCAGAGGTATATAGTTACATCTCTACAAATACACTATCTGATTCTACAACAACATTGTATGATGTTAAATCTCTTATTTTTGCTGGGAATTTTACCAGTTTTCCTGTTTTACAATCAAATTGTGCTGCATGCCATCCACAGGTAATTGTACATCCTTCTAATTTTCCTTCAGATAAACTTGAACCCGAATGAGTACAAGAATCGTCTATAGCAAAATATTCTCCACCAATATTCGCGACCAAAATATCTCTTCCATCAATGGATATCTTAACCCTTTTTCCAAGAGGGATATCTGATGTCTTTCCAGCTATAATTTTCCCCATGCGGTTCTTATACAATAATTCTTAATATTATTTTGTATATTGTGAAAATAATGATCAGGGAGGCTAAAACTAAAGATAAAATTCCAATCTTAAAATTCTGTAAAAATACTTTTTCTTGGGGTGACTATATTGAACAAGTTTGGGATTTTTGGTTATCTGAAGGCAATCTTTTCATATATGAAAAACACTTTCCTATAGGGATCTGTCATGCATTTTATTTCAAAGACCAAGTTTGGATTGAAGGTATTCGTATTGATCCAAATTTCCGGAGACAAAAAATTGCCTCAGAATTAGTAATGAATGCTGAATTGATAGGAAAAAAAAAGAATGCATCTCTTTCATATATGTTAATTGACATTCAGAATTTTTCATCTTTGGAAATGGCCACTTCTTTAAATTATGAAATATTTCAAACTTGGAATTTTTATTCACTGTCACCAAAAAGAAACCTTGATCATAAAATACAATTTATAAAATCACTTGATACTAAACTTTACTATCATTATGTAAAATCTTGGAGATGGCTTCCAATTGATGATTATACCCTTTCTCAATTTTATAACGACAAAAAAATTATCACACCTTCTAGTTTTGATAATGATTCAATTGGAATTCTTACTAGTTCAGAACATTTTGATAAAACTTTGATTGTTACATTATTCTCAAGTTCAGGGAATTCTGTTTTGGATATTCTCTCATTTTTACAAAATCATGCAGTTGAAAAAAATTTTGAAAGAATACAAATTTTAACAAAAGAACACTTGCCAGCGTTTGATTCATTGGAATATAAAATTTCATTTCACTTAATGAAAAAATCTTTAGTTTAATCTGATTTTACAAATTTAATTGTGTTATTTAAAATTCCAAGACCCTCTATTTCCATCTCTATTTTATCACCATCCTTTAAAAATACCGCATTTGGTTTGTTTAACATAACTCCGGCTGGGGTCCCTGTAGAAATAATATCTCCTTTTTCTAAAGTCATCACTTTGGAGATTTTTGAAATAATTTCTGGAATTTTAATAAACATATTGCTCGTAGAAGAATTCTGTCTTAATTCTCCATTAATTTTGGTTGTCATCTTTAGATTTTGTACGTTTTGAATTTCATCCGCTGTTGTAATCCATGGCCCACAAGGTGCAAATGAATCGAAACTTTTGCCTCTGGTGAATTGCTTATCTTTGAATTGAATATCTCTGGCAGACACGTCATTGAAAATCATATATCCAAATATACTGCTCGATGCATCTTTTACGCTAATATTTTTACAGGTTTTTCCAATTATCAAAGCTAATTCTACTTCATAATCTAATTGTTTTACAAAATCTGGACATACAATATCTGAATTAGTATTGTTTAGTGCTGTTCTTGGTTTTATTACGATGGCAGGATCTTCTGGTGCTTTTAATCCTTGTTCTTTTGCATGATCCACATAATTGAATGCCAAACAGATAATTTTATTTGGATTTGGTATTGGAGACAATATTTTATATTTTGAAATATTCTCTGCATATGGTAAATCGTTTATCTTATTTTTAATTTCATCATACCAACCGTCAAAAAGAAAGTCTTTTACATTTTGTGGAATTGGGACTCCTGTTAGGTAAGTGATCTCATCTTTTGTAGATACTTTATCCTCCTTTACAAAACCATACGTTTCATTATTCTTATATGATAATCGTGCTATTTTCATAATTAATCACTTATGTGTAAAAATTGATTGATTCTGTGAATCTTTTCTACAATATCCAAATCTAATAAATTGGATTTCTTCTCCTTCTTTTAATTGTAGATACTGTGGTTCTGTATAGACATCTAATTCTTCCAAACTATCTTCGTTAAACTCATCTCCAATAAACAATGCCTTTGGA
This sequence comes from Candidatus Nitrosopumilus sp., assembly GCA_029881195.1. Classification (GTDB taxonomy): domain Archaea; phylum Thermoproteota; class Nitrososphaeria; order Nitrososphaerales; family Nitrosopumilaceae; genus Nitrosopumilus. The sequence goes on along the minus strand of JAOUNB010000060.1, from coordinate 5,737 downwards.
ACGATCATCTTAATTTTATGTGCAGTTTTTTGAGGGACCCATTGTATTTTTGTAATTTCCTTTGTATCTCCACCGTCGATTAATTCTCCTTCAAATTCTGCGCCTGTTTTTTTAATTAGCACATTTCCTAATCCTAAAAGTCTTACTTTAGTCCCTTCTTTGAAATTCTTAGCATCGTCACCAGCAATGTAGAAATTTTCATCAATCTCAATTTTCCTTTTGCCCATATTATTAATTGGATGATTTGAAATTTCTATTGATGACATTGAGAGATTTTTGACTACTAGTTTTTTTGCATCACTTACCATAAATAGTCTAATGCTTTCAGCATCTACAAATTTTCGATTGAATGCTTCAAGAGCATCAAATGGAGCAAGAGTGTTTGCTTTCGTTAGTCCTAATGACATGACGAATTTTCTAATGGCTTCAGGCTTTATTCCTCTCCTTCTTAATGCTTCAAGAGTTGGTAACCTTGGATCGTCGTACCAAGAAACCTTTCCTTCATCAATCAATGGCTTGATAATTCTTTTTGAAATTGGCATTCCTTTGAATTCCAATCTTGAGAAAAATCCTTGCTCTGGTTTACGCATTTTTAGAGCATCCAAAATCTCATCAATCAATTCTTTTCTAAGTTCAAATTCTTTCGAACGAAAAGCATGTGTAACACCGTCAATACTATCTTCAATCGCTACTGCCATATCATAGCTAGGCCAGATTCTAAATTTCTCACCTAATGTATAATGTTTCTCGTCGATGATTCTGAATAGTACAGGATCTCTCATTACAGCATTGTCTGCTTTCATGTCTCCACGAAATCTAACAATGGCCTCTCCTGATTTGTACTTAGTATTCATTTTTTCCCAATTTTTATTATTTTGATTAATATCTGCCATGCTGCATTTACATGACTTTCTTTCTCTTCTGTTCTTACTGATGTCTTCTCTTTTGCAAGTACAAACATACGCCTTTCCAGAGTTTATTAATTCCAAACCTTTCTCATAAAATACCTTCATATCATCAGAAGTATTTTTTACCAGATCAAATTTTACCCCTAACCATTCTAGTCCAACCTTGATAGCTGCATGATACTCCATTCGTTCTGCTTCAGGATTAGTATCATCCATTCTTAAGATGAATTTTCCCCCATACATCTTTGCATATTCTGAATTAATTATTGCAGCTTTTGCATGCCCTATGTGTGGATAACCATTAGGTTCTGGAGGAAATCTTGTAACAACTTTGCCTTGAACGGCTCCTTTTAATTCTGGAAGTCCTTCTCTCTCCTCAATTTTTTCTTTAGTGGCTAAAAGTTCTGGAAAACTTTTATTGATTTTTTTTCCTTGTTCCTCCGCTGACAATTGGTTTATTGAATTAACAATTTCAGAAATGTCTTTTGAAATTTCTTTTACTTTACTTCTATATTCTGGGCTTGACCCAAGAATTTTTCCTAAAATTATTTTATCCTGAGTTTTTCCTCCATGTTCATATGCATTTTGCAATGCTATTTTTGTAATTTTTTTTATTAACTCTTTATCCATATCTATTCCTTGTTGCAACTATAGACTTCTTTTAACTACGAAATCTAATAATGATATGAGTTCTATTTTAGCCGGGCCAGAGTATTTTGATAGAGATCTTTCAGCCTTGTCTGCATATTTTAAAGCCTGTTTTCTTACATTTTCTTCAATATTTAGAGAACGAATTACATCTACAGCTTTGTTAAGATCCTTTTTTGTAATTTTTGAATTCCCAAACGCATTTAAAATAATTTTTTTATCATTACCTTTTGCTGATTTAATTGCCATTAAAATTGGAAGTGACTTTTTACCTTCTCTAAGATCATTCCCCACAGGTTTCTTTGTAATTTTGGGATCTCCCATTACTCCAATAAGATCATCTGTAATCTGGAATGCGATTCCTAAATTTTTTCCAAATGATGACAGGTTTGATATATCCTTAACTTTATTTGTTGCACATATTGCCCCCATTGCACATGATACATCAAACAAGGCAGCTGTTTTTTTGCTAACCATTATGATATAATCTTCTAGTGTTGGAATTTCTTCTTCTTCTGCCATCTTTACATCGAGTAACTGGCCTTCACATACATCCACACATGCTTTAGCAAGTCTGGAAACTAAATGGGTTATAGAACTTGGTGATAATTTTGAATCTGTAATTACTTGAAATGCTTTTGAAAATAAAACATCTCCTGCAAGAATTGCAATGGGCATTCCAAATTTTTTGTGTACTGTAGGAACTCCATGGCGCATTTCGTCATTATCCATAATATCATCGTGAACTAAAGTAAAATTGTGAACCATTTCTATGGCACTTGCAGCTGGCATGGCATTAGAATTTTTTCCTCCTAATATTTGACAACTTTTAATTACCATATGTGGTCTGAGTCTCTTCCCTCCATTCACAATCAGATGTTCTGCTGCCTCATAGAGTTTTTTTGGGTTTCCTTTTAGTTTTGAATTAAGGTATCTGTTTACTGTTTTAGCATTTTTTTCTATTTGTTTAGTCTTCTTCATTTACTAGTCTCCATTTGTCCTTTGGCAGGTGAGTGTTGATTGCTTTTTGCAATCCTTCATGAGTTTTACTATTCATCCATGTGGCCAAGACATTGGCGTACTTTTCAATCATCGATTGTTCGGATTTATCAAGAAATTCCAATGCAATAAGCATCCATGGGCAATAATTTCGAGGATTTGTATTTAATTCTGAGAGTAACTCTTTTGCTGAAACCCACTTAATTTCGTCAATCTCCCCCTCAATCTTTTTTAGATCTTTATGTTTGTCAATTATTCCAATCAACGTTCCACAAATTTCATTTTCAGCACCTACATTTTTGTATGGAACATGATACTCAAATTTGTGGAGATAGTCTAGTTTTCCTGTGATTCCTAATTCTTCAGGCATTCTTCTTTCACCTGATGACACATATGTTTCTGATTCTCTTGGATGACTTGCAAATGTCCCGTCCCAATCATTTGGCCAAAGCATTTTTTCCTTTGCACGTCTTGTAAGAACTAGTCTTCCATCTCTATCAAACAATAATGCGGTAAATGCCCTGTGAAGTTTTCCATCTGGTAAATGACATTTTACCTTTTCTTCTTTACCTATCGGGTTATCCCTTTCATCAACTAAAATCACAAATTCCTCAGACATTTCTTTTACTCCTGATCAATGTCCCTTCAAATTTCCTATTTTTAACCGCTTTTACAATTCTTTCAGGTTTGTTTCCGTTTACAAAAAAGACATTCATTCCCATTTTTGAAATTTTCCTTGCTTCCTCCATTTTCCTTGTCATTCCTCCTGTTACATCCATTTTGTTTTCTAAAATTGAAGGATGCTCATCTTGTAATTCATAAATTAATTTTTTTGATTTTAGATCTGAATACACTCCATCTTCATTTAGTGCAAAAATACAGAGTCTAGGTTTTAATATCTTTGCAAGATGTGTCATAATCTTATCTCCTGACAAAATGAATGTTTTATTTTGACCGTACCATAAGGCGTCCCCATATGTAACTGGAATTAATCCTGCCTTAGCAATTTTTTCAATCTCTTTAATTTTTTTGATAATTGGTTTATTTCCTGACATAAAATCTGTTGGCGGCAAACAATATGGATTTAATTTATTTTCTAACAATGAATCCAAAATTATTTTATTTAACTCAATCATTGAATTTTTAACAATTGCAACTCCTCTTGGATTGTATTTTTTTTCTTTAGTATGCATATCATATTTTACAGACCAATAATGCCCATAAGAACCACCACCATGAACGATAATTATTGGTTCACTGATTCTCTTCAAACTCTTTGAAAGATTACCTATTATTTTTTTTCTAGGGGATAATGGTTTTTCTTTATTTGTAATGATTGAACCTCCTAATTTTATTAGAATCATAATGTTCGAAATTTTTTAGTCAATTAAAAAGTATCCAGTCCTTTGAAATCAATTCTAACTGAAAAGCAATCGTAGTTATTGTCTTTGAATTGTTTTACTGTATTATCTAAATTTAATTTATCCGTTAAAGCAAAAATACACCCTCCTCCACCTGCACCTGTAATTTTTGCTCCAAAAGATCCATTTTTTCCTATTTTGATCATGTCTCTTAATTTATTGTTTGAAATTCCTATTTTTTCAAGATATTGTTGATTCTGAATGACTTTGTTACCTATTTCTTTAATGTTGTTTTCTTTTAATGCCTTTAAAACACCCTCGATCAATTCTGACTCACTCTTACATAATGTAGAAAATTCCACTTCATTTTTTTCTTTAAATTTTTTTACTTCTGCAACAACAGTTTCTGTCGAATGTTCAATGTTTGAATTTGCAATGACTAAATGAAAATTAGGTTGAGATTCTATCTTAGTAAATCCATTTTTTTTATCATATTCCATTATTCCTCCATATGTGCAAACCGTGCAGTCTGCTCCTGAAGTATTCTGAAAAATTGTTTTTTCAGCTTCAATTGCAAGTTTTAGAATTTGTTCTCTGGTTGTATCTGCAAATAATCTCGAAATTGCCGCAGCTCCTGCAACACAACAAGCAGATGATGAGCCTAAACCTACTCCTGATGGAATATTTGATTCCACTATGATCTTAATTCCTGTTTCATGATTTCTTATTATTTTATTTGCTAAATAATAAAATGGTTTTAATGGAGAATTAATTTCAGAGAGTGGTGTATTTTTCTCTAGTTCTAGTCTTCCAATGTTTGATTTAACAGAAATTTTTCTCTCTTTTGTTTTTTCTGCAATAACTGTGATCCTTTTATCAATTGCACAAAGAATAGCTTTTACTCCATATACTACAAAATGTTCTCCAAAAAGAATTACTTTTCCCGGTGCAGAAGCTTTAGATTTCAAGTGAATACTAAATTCTGATTGAATTATTCGATTTCCTCTTCGGTAATCTTTGTCTCAAAATCATCAATTTCATATTTCATTGATTCGTCTTCCTTTAACTCTCCTCTTTCAATGAGAACTTGACGTACAAGTAACCAGTAAACTGTAGCAAGAGCTTTTCTTCCCCTATTGTTTGCAGGAATAATTACATCTAGATTTGATGTAATATTATCTGTATTTGCAATTCCTATGATTGGAATTCCTGCATTGGTTGCTTCGATAATGGCTTGTTCATCAACTTGAGGATCTGAAATTAAAACTAATTTTGGTTCAATATAATATGGTAATAATGGATTTGTCAACGTTCCCGGCATAAATCGTCCGAGAAGTTTCTTTGAATTTAACATCTCACAAAATTTCTCAATTGGTGTTTCTGCATATTGTCTACCTGAGCATACTATGAGATTGTTTGCTCCTAATCTGTTGATAAATTTAGCTGCAATTTTAATTTTTTCCAATGTGGTGTCTAAATCTAACATGTAAAGTCCTTCAGGACTGGCTTTAGTGATGAATGGTTTCATGAATTTTGTCTTTACTTGAGTTCCTACTCTGATTCCAGTAGCTAGGATCTTCTTTTTGATGTCAGTTGTTTCTGTTTGTTGGCTCATGTCGATTTTAAATCTCTATCATGCCGCGTATTAAATCATGCTCTGAGAGGCGTAATAATTCATTTAGTTTTGCCACTCTTTCTCCTCCTACAACTCCTACTTTGAGCATTTTTGATTTTGTAGCAAGACCAATGTGAGAAATCTGTGAATCCGTAGATTCACCCGATCTATGTGATGTGATTAATTTAATATTATTTTGATTTGCA
>JAOUNB010000137.1 GCA_029881195.1 Candidatus Nitrosopumilus sp. | reverse complement strand
GAAGCAAAAAGTGTTAAAAATTTGAGTGTGTTGGATTTAGCACCCGGTTCAGATCCAATTAGATTAACAGTATATTCCAAGTCTGCAATTGAAGAAATTGGAAAAATCAAATCTACTCATCTTGAGGTTATGGTGAAAACACAATGAATGTAGATCAGGCAAACAAGATTATTCTCAAGCCATACATTACAGAAAAAACATTTGCGATGGTTGAAAGTGAAAGCAAAATTTGTTTTATTGTAGAACGATCAGCAAGTAAACCGGAAATTGCCGAAGCTGTAAAAGCGCTTTACAATGAAAATGTCACTAACGTCAACACAGCAAGAACAATTTATGGCAAAAAAGCATTTGTTCAATTCGAAAACACTGCAAAATCCAGAGATTTGGCAACAAAGATAGGAATGCTATAATATGGACCAAAAAATTCGTACATTAACAGAGGCAAAAAAGAATGGTTAAAGAATTTTTATACAGAGGCATTCCAAAAGAGGAGCTTGACAGTTTGTCCCTAGAAAAATTATTCTTGTTATTTAACTCTAGACAAAGAAGATCCCTTACAAGAGGGATTACCGATGGAAAGAGAAAATTAATTGAAGAGATCAAAGCTGCAAAAGCAGGCAAAGTGAAAAACCCTATCAAAACTCACGTTAGGGATTTAATCGTTTTGCCATATATGGTAGGTGTTACAGTAAATGTATTTTCAGGAAAAGAATTTCGTCCCGTAAACATCACATCTGAAATGATTGGACATTATTTAGGAGAATATGTAATAACAAACAAGAGAGTTTCACACGGTGCACCAGGTGTAGGTGCATCAAGATCCAGTCTCTACGTGCCGCTAAAGTGATCATTATGAGTAGATTCAGTTACGCTTTCCAAAACTATGACGCAACAAAACATGTCCGTTCCTCGTTAAGAGAAAAAGACATCTCACACAAACATGCACGTGAAGTGGCAGTTTCAATCAAGGGATTATCAATTGAAAAAGCAAGAGACTATCTTATTGCAGTAATTAACAAAAAAAGAGCTGTTGCATTTAGAAGATACAAAAATCAGGTCGGACACAAATCAGATCCTGGAATGATGGCAGGACGTTATCCGCAAAAGACAGCAAAGGAATTCATTAAAGTTTTAGACAATTTAGAATCAAATGCAGAATACAAGGGAATGGATTTAGACAGGTTAAGAATTGTTAACGCTACTGTTCACAAGGGCGTTATTGTAAAAAGATTCATTCCAAGGGCCATGGGAAGAGCAACTCCCAAAAACAACGTATTAACTCATGTAGAATTGGTGGCACAGGAGGTATAACATGTCAGCAGTCAAAAATGTAATCAAAGATAACTACAACATGATGCTTCTAAAAGATTATCTCAGAGAGGCAATTAAAGATGCAGGGTTTTCACATGCAGAGATTGCAAAGACGCCAGTAGGGACAAGAGTTGCACTGCATGTTACCAGACCAGGTATTGTTATTGGAAGAAAAGGTTCTGGAATCAGAACGCTTACAGACAAACTTGCATCAGATTTTGGATTGAAAAATCCGCAAATTTCAGTAGTTGAAATCGAAAAACCAGAATTAGCTCCAAGTGTAATGTGCAACAGAATGGCAGCTCATCTCGAAAGAGGCACCGCATTTAGAAGAGCGACGATGTGGACGTTAAAACAAATTATGGAAAATGGAGCCATGGGGGTTCAAATTACTATTTCAGGCAAACTTAGAGGAGACAGATCTGCATTTGAAAAACACACTGCAGGAATATTGCCCAGAGCAGGTCATCATGCAGAAGTGATTGTTGCAGAAGATATTGCACACGTAAAAACAGCAATGGGGTTAATCGGAATCAGAATAAGAATAGCCAATAAAGCCAAATTTATTCCAGAATTTGAAATGAAGACCAAGAAAGATAAAGATGCAAAACAAATCAAAGACAAGGAAACAGGAAAAATGAGAGATGAGACTGCAGCAGAGACTAAAGCAAGAACAGAATCAGAACAAATTGCGCTTGAAGAAGAAAAGATGAAAGAACTTGAAACACTAGAAGAAGAAGAGGCCAGACTAAAATGACAAGAATAAGCATGAAGACAATTAATCAATTAAATGAAAAAGATTTGAAGAGTAAGATTCAGGAGACACGCAGTGAACTTGCAAAACTCAGAGTTGACGCTTCAAAAGGCACACTAAGAAAAGAAAGTGGCAAACTAAAACCACTTCGTCATGACATTGCAAGAATGCTAACCAGAATAAATGAGATGAAAAAACAGAAATGATTACAGCAGACAACATAACA
>JAOUNB010000136.1 GCA_029881195.1 Candidatus Nitrosopumilus sp. | reverse complement strand
ACATTCCATCATCATCTTTTCGTCTGTTCCAGTATTTTGTAGCGTTTATCCCAAGATTCCCAGAGTTATCCACAAAAGCCCACCGTATAACAAAATACAAAACAGCAGCAGACATAACTACTACTACAAATAAAAAGTTTGTAGTTAAGAAAAGGGGGTTAATCAATAGCATTGCAATCAGACTTGCAGGAAATATTAGCAATATGAAAAACTCATCCTTTGTTTTTTTGAATATGTTCACAAAATATTTAGTACTCATCATTAATAATTGCCTCGTTATCAAAGTTAACAGGTAGGGTTTCTTAGATTTAGTGTTGTATTGAAATTCTAAATTACACGTGGGTCTGCAAATTAATCTCCTAACTATATCCCCAGCACAACGTGTATGGGGCATAATAAAGAACTTTCAGTTAACGCCTCCTACAAAGTAACTCCTACAAAGTAACTCCTACAAAGTAACTCCTACAAAGTAACCCCTACAGTAACCCATAAAATAAATTCTGAATTGATTTTCTATGATCTTTTTTGTCTTAAATACAGTTCATGGTATGACACTTTCTAGATCATTCTTAAAAACAGTTTTTTTAATATGATATTGTGAAACAAAAAACCGAAGCACATGGTTCATTTCTTGGATATCTTTACCAATCTTACTATGCATTGTCTTTGATTTTAGAACATGACAATGATAATGAAATTGCAATTGAAAAATTTGATGATGTTATTCTATTTGAAAATGGGAAAATTGTTAACGCAACTCAGGTTAAACGTCATCTTGACAATTCAGAAAATCTTACCACTTCAAGCATAGATTTTTGGAGAACTTTAGCAAATTGGTGTTATTCTTTTAGTTCTGGCAACCTGAGACCAAATGAAACAATGTTGACATTAATCACAACAAGAAATATTGCACCCACGTGTAAATGAAAAAAATCAAGAAATTCTAAAAATCATTATTTTTGAGACAATCGTTTCTTCTCTAAAACCAAAATCGCAATCACCATCCCAACAAATGCTATCTGAAATACTTCAGTTAGTATGCCATTGTAACTTATCCTTCCTCCCCTACCGGTAATGAAATTATCAGGAATTCTAGTGATTACCCAAATCAAGATAAAGATAACTGTTCCTCCTAATCCTACCGAATACCATACAGGTCCCCATTTTCTAACCATGGGAACTACCCAAAATATCTGAGCGATTCCACCGACAACAAACAGTATCTGTGTGTTGATCCTACCTGAGTCATACCCTAAAACTACATGGATTATTCCTGCAATTGCAGTAGTTGCAGCTGCTACATAAAACAAAATATCTATTTTATTCATCTTAAATCAGAAAAAATTTGGTTATGCATTCTCACCAGTTTTGTATTTGCCGCATGAACCCTTTTCTTTGACAATTGGCTCAGTTAGTTGTTCTCCACTTCCTGCATCAACAATATATTTTATCTTTGTATCAGATTCTGTGTAATCAACTAGTTTCCATACTAGGAAATACTGACCAGCGTCATTTACTGCTTTTTTGAGTTTGGCCTTGTCAATACCATAGTATCCCTGTCTTGCTTGCTCTTCAGAAATTGCGAGATCTCTTACATCATCGATGTTGGTATCTTCAGAAATTTCTATTGTTCCAACTGCTTGCCCAATTGGCACAACCCAATTTCTTTTGTAGGACTTGTCTCCTTCTGAGTCTGCCATTGCAGGAGCGACAGAGCCAAACACCATCACCACTGCCAGAAAAGAAAGCAATAGTGTTGGGACTAGTACTTTGGTCATAGGAAAATATGGTCAATCCAAGATTTAAGGTTGCTGAGTGTTCTCTATTGCTGTAACATAGATTTGTGAAATTTTCTATGCAAAAACGTCTTATTTGTAATCTGGAAATGAAAGATGTCTCACTTCATGTGTCAAGTTAATTTCCAGAAATCAAATCCTAAAGGAATTCAAAAAATTTTCTAACTATTATTTATTTGTACAAAATCTAGATAACTGTAAAACTGAAATTTCATTGATCTGTTTTACCACAACGTAATCTTGTGTTTGATTAACAAATCAAGACCCTACAATTGTTTTTCTACTCAAAAGTAAAATAGTATGAATTATAATCACCGTTGTGAAGAACGCATTTTTCATCATGGCAATAATTTCATCTTTAATTTTGACTGTTCAAGTTTATGATAATACATATGGTATGGCGTATTTTCCTCCTCCATTAAAACAGATTCAGGATGGTACTGATCCTTCTGATGTGACATGTACTGAAGGTCTTGAATTGATAATGAAAGTCTCAAACGGACAACCTGCATGTATCAA
>JAOUNB010000135.1 GCA_029881195.1 Candidatus Nitrosopumilus sp. | reverse complement strand
AAAATTCTTTTAGAATCTCTTTTTTATCCAACGATGAAGGCTGTCTTATTCCAATATTAAGAATTGTCGATTAATAATACAAAAACCAATTAGATTCATTATCTAATATTACAAAATAAGTAAAATGGTATTTAGATCTTTAGGCCAAAAACGATCAGTATCTTGACAACAATTCTAACACATGTCTGGCATCATTCAAAATAATATCTAGTCAACACTGATGATTTGTATGAACCAATTCTTAGTGTTGATTATATGCAAAAATCATTCTAGTTTCATTGTGCAATGCTGTCTTGTTGAATGTGCCAAATTCAGTTTATCGTTTGCCAGACTGTAAACTTCCCTAAAGATTAATGCGTCCATAGGCGTCACTTATGGCACCATTGCATTTTTCAATTATTTTCATGATGCAAATTATTTTTACACTTGTCGCAAATAACCTCAAAGTTATTCTTATCAAATACTACTGATACACCAGATGAGAAACATCTTGAACACATGCCTATCAATAACACCAAAACCTCCTATATTTTTGATATAATGGTACGGTGACAATTCCTGTTTCGTTTACTATGGTAGGGGATACTTGATTATTGCATTTTTGACATAATCTTATCATGGAATTCTGATATGGAATTAAGGCGATTAGAATGATTTCATTGAATTTTAGTTCGATCAAGGTCAATAGTTTTTCAGATTCAAAATTATCTACCTTTTCTGTAACACAAAACATGATTAAAGAATTCTTTGAGTTTATTTGGGATTTGGCATCTGGCAACTAATAAAACCACTAAATCAATACTTTGCATTGGTAAATAATACATTAAATAGAATACATGATCCACTCTTCTCATGTTTGGCAAGAAACCTACTCTAAAAGAAGGAGTTCAAATTTTCTCCATCAAAAAAAATGGTGAATTCAACGACTTTATCTTCGGCGTAGTCACTGGAGTAGATGGACGTAAAGTGGGAATTAATGGGGTGATTGTAAATCCAATTGGATTGAAAAACAAGATCGCCCAAGGAAAAACAGGAGAGCGTTCAAGAGAAATACTAGAACATCCCACTCCTGATAATGTTGTATTGGCTCTAGTGTATAGGGTAGAGCATGAAAATTTTACTGGTATCCTAGATCTTGATGTTGACAAATGCGATATCTTACCACCAAAAATTTATGCAATGCTTGATGGATGGATTCGTGAATCGTTACCTGAATTTATCAACACCGTCTTATCATTACCACCCGGATCTGAGCGAGACGAAGCAAAGAGAGTATTGCGAAACAGAATGGATACTTTGATTGATAAAAATCTCAAACGCACACTATACGCCGTTTGCCGAAGTCTAAAGATATTAAACTAGATTTGAAAATTCTAGGCGTCATTTCTCCATAGTTTTATATTATGCCCCAAGGAAATCTCGATACAATGGAATATGTTTACGCTGCTTTACTTCTTCACAAGCTAGACAAAGAAGTTAACGAGGCAAACCTCACGTCAGTTGTTAAAGCATCTGGTGCTGAAGTTAATGATGCTCAAGTTAAAGCACTAGTAGCAGCCTTGGCCGATGTTAACATTGATGAGGCAGTTAAAGCCGCACCTGTAGCAGTTGCAGCAGCAGCCGCACCAGCAGAGGCAGCAGGTGAAGCAAAGAAAGAAGAAGCACCTAAAGACGAAGGTAAAACTGAAGAAGCAGCCATGGAAGGATTATCCTCACTATTTGGCTAAACAATATTTTTTCAAATCAAATTTTTAATCTTGATTTTTTCAAGCTTAATCGCTCTTGTTAATCTTAATTAGTTATTACGCTGCCATTGTAATGGTTGGTTGATCTCTCTTTTCAAATAGATAGTTTTGTCAGTATTTTAGACTATTTGGGAACAATTGCATTTGCTGTAACTGGAGCATCAAAAGCAATCTCTCACAAAGCTGACGTCTTTGGAATTATTGTTTTAGCTACTGTTGTTGGAGTAGGTGGTGGTGTAATACGTGATGTAATATTTGGACGATTTCCAACTGCATTTTCAGATCCAATTTATGTTGTTCTAACTGCCATTACTGGAGTTTTGATGTTTTTCTTATTTACAAAAATGAAAAAACAGATGAATGTTTGGTTGATTTTTGATGCAGTGGGATTGGGTGTATTTTCTATTCTTGGTGCATCAATTGCATATCAGATAGTTGGATTGAATTTTCTTCCAATGCTTTTTGGAGGAATGATTACTGCGATTGGAGGTGGAATTCTCAGAGATGTTTTTGTTCGAGAAATTCCTATTGTATTTGTAAAGGAGGTATATGCCATTGCATCAATCATTGGAATTG
>JAOUNB010000134.1 GCA_029881195.1 Candidatus Nitrosopumilus sp. | reverse complement strand
TTCAAAAGGAACACTAAGAAAAGAAAGTGGCAAACTAAAACCACTTCGTCATGACATTGCAAGAATGCTAACCAGAATAAATGAGATGAAAAAACAGAAATGATTACAGCAGACAACATAACATCACATGAATTCATTGGATTGAACACAGAAATTGTCAAATCTACCAATCCACAAGTTATAGGATTAAATGGAAGGATCATAAATGAAACAAAATCAATGTTTACAATAAATACAGAAGATGGTGTCAAATCAATTGCCAAGTCTACAAACAGCTGGAAATTCTCAATTGAGAACAAGAATGTGGTTGTAGAAGGAACTAAAATCACCAAAAGATCATTTGACAGATTGGGAGTTAAGGCATGACACGAGATATCGGACTAAAAGTAAAAGAACCAAAAGAGCAATGTGCTGACAAGCATTGCCCATTCCATGGAAATCTATCAATCAGAGGAAAACTCTTTGATGGCAAAGTAACAGGAAGTAAAGCAAAACAAACCATCACATTACAAAAAGATGCACCAATTTACTTTAGTAAATTTAAGAGATATGCCAGAGGAACAAGCACCATTCATGCACATGTACCAGAGTGTATTGATGTTGAAACAGGAAACCATGTTTTGACTGCAGAATGCAGACCCATCTCAAAATCAGTATCATACGTTGTTGTAGAGGTTAAAGCATAATGGCAAAACAAGCAGGAAAAGGGGTAGAAGAATTCCGTCCATATGTCACAAGGTCAATTCCTGTAGGTGCAAATATTGTGTGTGCAGACAACTCTGGCGCTAAAATTTTAGAAATCATTAATGTTCCAAGACATAAGACAAGAGTTTCAAGACTTCCCGCAGCAGCAGTAGGAGATTTCTGTAATGTAGTTGTGAAAAAAGGGCCTGCAGAATTAAGAAAGCAAGTCTACGGGGCAGTAATTATCAGACAAAAATATGCAGTCCGCAGGTTAAACGGTGTAAGAGTTTGTTTTGAAGATAATGCAGCCGTGTTAATTACCCCTGAAGGAGAAACAAAAGGAACTGACATCAAAGGACCAGTGGCAGCAGAAGCTTCCGAAAAATGGCCAAGAGTAGCCAATTTGGCATCAATGGTGGTATAAGAAAATGAAACCAACAAAGATGCGCAACAATATGATTTATCGTGCAACATTCCATACAAGAAGCAAGCAACTTGGAAGCACATTGTCAAAAGATCTTCGTAAAAAATACGGAAAAAGAAGTGTTCGTGTAATGGAAGGAGATAATGTAACCATCCTCAGAGGAGAATTCAAAGGAGTCGAAGGGAAAATATCCGAAGTGTCTACTCAAAAAAGCAGTGTTGCAATTGAAGGAGTTAAGAAAGAAAAAACAAAGGGGGATAAATTTGATGTCTACATTCATACATCCAATCTGTTAGTGACTTCACTTAATACTGATGACAAGTGGAGGATTTCAAAACTAGAGGGAAAGAATCCTAGCAAACAGCCTAAAGAAACAAAAGAGGCAGAAAAAACTGAAAAAAAGGAAGATGAGAACTAATGGTAAGTATAGCAGGAAGTAAAAAACTCAAACGTCAAATGGCCCCACAGTTTTGGGGGATTAATAGAAAAAGTAAGAGATTTGTAGTTACAGTAAAACCAGGCCCACATAAAAAAAGTCGTGCAGTACCAACAGCAGTATTTCTAAGAGACATGCTAAACATAGTAACAAGCCTCAGAGAAGCAAAGACTGCGATTTATTCAGGCAAAATAAAAGTAGACGGAGTTGTAAGAAAATCACTTCATCATGCAATTGGATTGATGGATGTTGTTGAATTGGAAAATGTTTCAGATGTTTATCGCCTAGTTCCTACTGAAGAAAAATTACTACAACCAATAAAGATTAACGAATCAGAGAAATCAAAGAAACTAGTTAAAGTCACAAGTAAAACTACAATCAATAAAGGGCAAACCCAAATAGGATTCCATGATGGACGATCAATTATTTCAGAGGACAAAGTAAATGTTGGAGACACTTGTTTAATTCAAATTCCAGATGTAAAAATTCTTGAAATAATAAAATTAGAAGAAGGCAGTCAAGGATTAGTAACACGTGGAAACAACACAGGGAGAATAGGAAAGATTGAAACGATAGAAGAAGGAACATTCATTCTTCCAAAAAGAGTCATCTTATCATTGGAAGACCGAAAAATTGAGATTCCAGCAGATATCATAATGTCAATTGGTAAAGGAGAGCCAGCAATTCAAATAAAGTGATCATATGTCGCAGACAACAGAACCAATAATGAAAAAAATCACCCTTGAGAAAGTAGTTCTCAATATGGGAGTTGGTAAATCCGGCGAGGTTATAGAT
>JAOUNB010000010.1 GCA_029881195.1 Candidatus Nitrosopumilus sp. | reverse complement strand
TCTAAAGAAAAAACATGTTGAAAAACTTAAAGAAATAAAAAAACTAGTTAAAGAAAAAAAATATGATTCTGCCTTAAAATCAGGTAAAGATTTTTTATACAAAGTACCATATCATCATGATGTTTTGTTTACTATGGGTGGAATTTACTATTTACAAAAGAAATACAAGACTGCAATATCTTATTTTGATAAAGCCCTAGAAATTGCTTCTTATGATGTTGAGATCTTACTGCTTAAAGCATATTCTCATCAAAAAATAGCTGAATACAAAAGGGCAATTCAGTGCTGTGAAAAAATTCAAGAAGTTGATCCAAAAAACAAAGCGGTTCTTGCATTATTACTGGAATTGAATTCTTAAATTTCTAAACTCATGTCAATTCCTTTGACAGAATTTGTAATACTCCCAACTGATATGATGTCTACCCCAGTTTTTCCATAATTCACAATATTCTTAGAATTAATTCCACCTGATGCTTCAAGCATTATTTTATTTCGCAATCTTTGATTTTTGAGTACTTGTATTGTTTTTTTGATTTGTGCAGGTGAGAAATTATCTAGCATGATTATCGTTGCACCTTCTTTTGCTGCATGAACTGCATCCGGTGTATTTTCAACTTCTACTTCAAATTTTTTGTATTTTCTCTTTGCTTTTTTAATTAGTGATGATAACGATCCTTCAATTGCAATGTGGTTGTCTTTGATCATCACCATTTCATCTAGCCTTAGTCGGTGTTTTTTACCCCCGCCAATAGCTACTGCTTCTTTATCAAAATATCTGAGTCCTGGAGCAGTTTTTCTAGTTGCATACAATTTTGTTTTTGTTGGAATCTTTTTTACAAGTTCGTTTGTTTGAGTTGCAATTCCACTCATTCTTGTAAGGATGTTTAATGCAGTCCTCTCACATGTTAGGATTTTTCCTGCATCTCCACGAATTGTCATTATAGTTTGATTAGGTTTTATTTTAGAACCATCTTTTTTAACAATTTTTACATTACATCCTTTTAATTTGAAAATATTTTTTGCATAAACTGCTCCTGCAACAATTGCATTTTCTCTTGAAATTATTTTAGCTGATATCTTCTTCTTTGGTAAAAGAGCACTAGTAATATCTCCAGATCCAATATCTTCTGCAAGAAATTGCAATAATTGTTTTTTAGAATTAATTGACAACATTATTGTTAAAATATTATTGTGATTTTAAAGATTTAGAAATATGCTATGTTACTTTTATTGCATATTTGCCCTTTTGAGTAATGCCTAGGGTTTTTGAAATCTCTGAATTTGTTGGATCAACTACCAATACAATTCCACTCCAATCCGGTGTTAAATCCGATGACTTGCAACCTGGACAAACTTTACCTGTTGTAACAAATTTACATTTTCGACATGCCATCTCTCGTACCATCTTAATTTGCCTCTACTTCAGCTTCTTTTGCAGGTTTATCTGAATCCCCTGTGGATTTTTTAATTTCTTCTGCGATCCAGTCATCTGCTCCTAAGAATGGTTGCCTACATGTGATTCCAATCTTACCCATTGCAGCAGCTTTTCCCAATGACACAGCAGTAATTCTTGCACGAAGTGTAGAACCAACTTTTAATGTTCTGCCACTTTGATTAGCTAAAATCATTCCAGACTTTACATCACTTTTAAGATAATCATCCATCACTTGTGATAAGTGAAGTAATGCATCGGTTGGACCAATTCTGACAAATGCTCCAAAGTCTGTGATATCTACAATTTCCCCTTGAACGATTTCTTGTAATTTTGGATAAAATGTTAATGCTTCAAACTGAACTTTATGGAATGTGCCCCCGTCTCCGGCAATCATTTTTCCCATTTCATCAACTTTAGCATCTAAAATCATAATGATGTATCCCAAGTCTGCATTAATCATGCTCTCGTATTTTTCTTTGAGGATATTCACAGCAGCCTTTTTTAGAGTAGTTCCAAACAAGCTAGGAGGAATCCTTACGACATCAACTAGGGTAGATATAGAAAACAATTATGTGTTTTTCT
Organism: Candidatus Nitrosopumilus sp.; assembly: GCA_029881195.1. Taxonomy (GTDB): domain Archaea; phylum Thermoproteota; class Nitrososphaeria; order Nitrososphaerales; family Nitrosopumilaceae; genus Nitrosopumilus. The sequence goes on along the minus strand of JAOUNB010000010.1, from coordinate 31,055 downwards.
TGAATTTCAATTTATGAATCTTTGGGTGATTTATTCATAGTTTTCCAAAAATTTTGTTAATTTTTCAAAAAATGACATTTTTTTGATGAGAGATTTTTGGAAAATTAAAGATTAGGCATAATTCTTTTTGATAATGAAATCAAATAGGCAACAAAATTACATATAATCTAATAAAGAATGCAATTCTCTAACCTATGTTTAAATAATGTAAACCGACTTTTTGAGGCTATGGTTGGAATAGATCAAGTTCTTGAAAAACTAAGTACTGTCATTGATCCTGATTTGAAAAAAGACATTGTATCTATGGGTATGATAAAAGACTTGGAACTGAATGATGGAAATCTTAAGTTTACTTTGGAATTAACAACACCTGCATGTCCTTTCAATGTCGAAATTGAGGATGATGTGAGAAAAGTAATTGGTGAGATAACTGATTTAAAAAATTTTGATCTGAAAGTAACTGCTAAAGTAATGGAGGGTCGTTCACTTGATGCAGATACTGGAATGGCATCTGTCAAAAATATTATTGGTGTTGCAAGTGGAAAGGGTGGTGTTGGAAAATCGACTGTTTCATTAAACTTAGCATTGGCATTATCTGAATCAGGAGCTAAAGTTGGCTTGCTGGATGCTGATATCTATGGTCCTAGCATTCCGTTAATGTTGGGTATGAAAGATGGATTCATGGAGGTTGAAGATAACAAACTTCAACCTGCTGATTCTCATGGATTAAAAGTTGTCTCCTTTGGTTTCTTTGCAGATCAATCTAATCAAGCAGCAATTTACCGTGGCCCTATCATTTCTGGAATTTTAAAACAATTTTTGGTAGATACTAATTGGTCTGACTTGGATTATCTAATTGTAGATCTTCCTCCTGGAACTGGTGACATTCCACTCACCCTTGCTCAAACAATTCCGATCACTGGAATTCTTGTTGTTACAACTCCACAAGATGTTGCCAGTAATGTTGCAGTTAAAGCTGTATCAATGTTTGAAAAACTAAATGTTCCAATTATTGGTGTTGTTGAAAACATGAGCCATTTTATTTGTCCAAACTGTGATGAAAAACATTATATCTTTGGTGATGGTGGCGCAAAAAAAATCAGTGAACAATTTAACATGCCTTTCTTGGGTGAAATTCCATTAAACTCTGGAATTATGGCAGGCTCTGATTTGGGAAAACCAATAATGATTACAAATCCTGATTCTCCAAGTGCAGATGCTTTTAGAAAGAGTGCAAAAAATATTGCAGCACAATGTAGTATTCTTGCAGCAAAACTACAAGATGAAATGACCTCTGAAAGTTCCAATGAAGAATCTATGCCTGAGGCAAGTACTAGTTAGTCACGATTAATGTGAAATTACCTTATGCTTTAAGAAACCAATTGAAAATTCCTTTAGGATTACTTTTACCTGAAAATCAAACTGATAAAAAAAATATTCAAAAACATCTTTCAAAAAATTCCTATATTATCACTGTTGGTGATAGAACAACTAAAAAGATGATTGAATTTGGTCTTATTCCCTCATTACAAATCATTGATGGTCAGGAAAAAAGAGAAAAAAAAGAACCACCGAAATTGGCAAATGCTATTGAATTGACTGTTCAAAACCCTGCTGCAGAAATAACTTCTCAAAGTATTGAAATGATTAAGAATGCCTTAACGATGCAACCTCCTGTCAGACTTTTTGTTGATGGGGAAGAAGATCTTTTAGTGCTTCCAGTTTGCATTTATGCTCCTGAAAATGCAATTGTTTTGTATGGTCAGCCAAATGAAGGACTTGTAATAGTGAAGATTACTCCCGAAATTAGAAATAAAGTGCAATCATTACTTGATTTAATGGAATAATTGGGGTATGATGAGACGGTGGCTGTATGATTGATGATTACTCTACTAAACCTTCTGACCCTATTAATTCATTTTTTAAAGAATGAAGATGCCAAACTTTTCACAACAATTGAATTTCAAAGCGTGCACTGATGTTAGTATATGGAACTTTTTTCGATGAAATTCCATGATACTGACATTATCAGAACTAATCTTTAGGGCTAATCTTAGTGCTAATTTCAAAAATACTGCCTTGACTAATGCACATCTCGTGGTGTAACTCTATTTGCAGCTAATCTCACTGAAACATTTGAAGACTCAATATGCATTGGTTCTCGAATCTGTAATATGTTGCCTATGCCATAAACTTCTTTTTTTCTTTTTTCTAATACAAATGAAATTAATCTAACGTTTAGTTTTATTTTCTTAATGAATGATAAAGAATGTCCTATGTGTAAAAGCAAAAACTATGACAATGTTAAAGGGTGTAAAGATTGTGGGTTTGCAGGTTTATGCCAATCCAAAAAAGAATAATTTTTTAGGACGTTTAGTTTTATTTTAAATATATCTTGGATTTTTTTAAAAAAAAGAATAAGGCAATTTCAAGAATAGAAACTAGATGAAATACTCTCAAAAATACAATTCTATCAATATAAAAAAACAGGCTGAACAAAAATTAAGGGAGATAGAATATACTGAATCAAACAAGATCAGAGAAGAAATTTCCTTCAATGAAAAAATGATAGAAATTTGGCAAAGAAATAAAGGAAAACTTAGAAAACAAATGAAAGATTTGGAAGAACAGAACTAATTTAATTTCATTTGCAAATTAACTGAAAAATAAACAAATGTTAAACATTTCCACCAATCTCCTTTTATTTCACAATCACGTACTGTACATGACAGCAATCAAGTAATTCCAAACATTACAAAGGTAACAACTCAGTTGTAATGATTAGTTGCTATATGCAACAAAGTGGTTTTGATTTCTGTCTATTTTATAATAACTAATAAGTTTTAACATTTCAAAAACAATCATTAATCTTGATCTACAAGATCTTTTACTACGTAAAAAGATATGTGACACTGATGTTTTTTAACCCTTCATATCCTCATAATTCTAATCTTTTATCTTGATAGTGAACTTTCTTATGGAATTGGATCGAGAACAAATAATTAACTGAATTTTATTTATGTTTTGTTTAGTTGGATTCAAATGGAATTATTAATCATGAGTAACCTGTCAGACCAATACAACTATTTCAATGGTCAAATGTGTTTAATTGCGCCTATACAAAATACTGACATTTCAAGATATACTCAAATTGTTTGAGAAAGAATTGTGAAACTTGATCCTGAATTAAGATTACAAATTTTAGAAAAAATCGGCATCTATTCAAATCGTTTCTCAATTTCAGAACCCCAAATTTTATTATCCACAAAAGAAGTTCTTGATGCTCCAAAAGAAATGACTGAAGGTAGACGTACTTCTGCTTACAAGTATTATGGAGTTTCATATCTTCAACATAATCTAGTCTTCATCAATGTTCGAAAAATTCCTGATGAGAAGACTCTCGAAAACACCTTGGTCCATGAATTAATTCATATGAGATTCCCCTATCTCGCTCATGGTAAAAGATTCAACAAGTTAGTTAGGCAAGGACTTAAAGGAAAAACATTTTTGCCCTATAGAAAGAGAAGTAAGATCCCTACTATTTGATTTACACTTATAGACTTGTTCAAGCTGTGTATAATGTGGAAATCTCAGAAATTCTGCCATTTGCAGCAGGAATTGCATCGTTTTTAGTAGCCGGAGGTTTAGTTGCATGGATTACAAAACAACCGACAGGAACAAAAGAAATGATGGACATTTCCAATGCTGTCAAAGAAGGTGCTGCAGCATTTCTAAAAAGAGAGATGAAGATTATTGTTCCAGTTGCCATAGCACTATCCGTTATCATTGGTGTATTTCTTCAACCATCAAATGGCATTGCATTTGCGGTGGGTGCAACATTATCTGCAGTTGCAGGAGTTATTTCATTAAAAATTACAGTGAAAGCAGCAGTCAGAGCAGCTCAACTTAGTAGTAGTGGACTAGGAAAAACATTTGCCATGGCTTTTAGAGGTGGCGCTACAGTTGGACTAGCAGTTCCGGCAATGGCTCTTTTGGCAATTACTGGTCTCTATGTTATTTATCCAGATCCGATCACCATCGCAGGTGTTGGTATAGGTGCAAGTCTCATAGCCCTATTCATTAGAATTGGTGGGGGTATTTTTACAAAAGCAGCAGATATGGGTGCTGATCTTGTAGGAAAAGTTGAAGCCAATATTCCTGAGGATGACCCTAGAAATCCTGCAACAATTGCAGATAATGTGGGAGATAATGTAGGCGATGCGGCAGGAATGGGTTCTGATGTTTACGAATCATATATTGTAACAATTCTTGCAGCATTGTTAATTGCAGCTTTAATTGGAGCGCCCAACTTTTTCCTTTATCCAATTTTGATTGGCTCTTCTGGAATGATTGCATCCATTATAGGTGTAATAATTGTTGGCTCTAAGAATATCACAGATGTAATGAAGCCTCTCAATCGTTCATTTTATGTTTCAGCTGCAATTGCAATAGGGTTAAACTTTGTGTTCATTACACAATTTATTGGTGAATCAACTGCAGCATATGCTTTATTTGGATCCACCGTAATCGGTGTCATTCTAGTTCCCATAATTCAAAAAATTACTGATTTCTATACTAGTTACAAACAAAGTCCAGTAAAAGAAATTGCAGATTCTGCAAAATGGGGTTATGCATCATTAACATTAATGGGAATTATCAAAGGGATGCAATCTACTGGACCCTTTATGATTGCACTAGTAATTGCAATTATTCTATCTTATACTATTACTTCTGGATCTGCGCCTGAAGGAGAAGATCCTGTACTTTATGGAATCTTTGGTACTTCTTTGACTGCCATGGCAATGTTGAGTCTTGCAGGAATTGTTCTAAGTATTGATGCATTTGGACCAATTGCCGATAACGCGGGCGGAATAGTTGAAATGACTGGAATGGGGGAAGAAAATCGTAAAGTTACTGATGAAATTGATGCAGTTGGAAATACTACAAAGGCAGTTACAAAGGGATTTGCTATTGCTAGTGCTGCTTTAGCTGCTTTGGCTATGATTCAAGCATTTCAATTTGAAGCATCTCATATCTTTGCAGGGATTTTGGTTTTGGATTATAGTTTAACTAATCCATCTATTATAGTTGGATTGTTAATTGGTGGATTAATCCCATTTATCATTACAGGCCAACTCATTAATGGTGTGTCTAGAGCTGCAGGAAAAATGGTAGATGAAGTAAGAAGACAATTCAAAGCAGATTCTGGAATTCTTGCCGGAACATCAAAACCTGATTATGCTAAATGTGTAGATATTGCGACTGTTGCTTCCATTAAAGAACTCTGGAAACCTGCAATTGTTGCAATCCTTGCCCCAATAATTTTAGGAATTTTGTTAGGTCCAACTGCAGTTGCCGGATTGTTAATGGGTGCAGTTGTAACTGGAATTTTACTGGCATATCACTTAGCAAACACTGGTGGTGCATGGGATAACGCAAAGAAACTAGTAGAGATGAAAGGTGAGAAAGGTTCTGAAGTACACAAAGTTGCAATAGTTGGAGACATCATTGGTGACCCTTACAAAGATACTGCGGGACCAGCACTCAATACTGTAATTAAATTACTTAACACAATTGCAATCGTCTTTGTATCTGCATTTGTTGCAATACTTGCAATCTAATCTTTATTTTCAACAATTAGTGTCATATCCAATTCATCAATTTGAGCTTGAATTGCTTTTTGTAAAGTTGTATTGTGAGTATCACAGAATTTAAAATAATTATCTGCCGTTTGAAAACATCCACAAATCCATTTAGTCTTCTTATCTCCTTCTACTGTCCACTTTGAATACTTGTTTTCTGACATGTTATTTGTAAAATGATTAATCTAAAAAGTCTTGTAGAAAAAGGAAAAAAATGTTTAAGGACAGCCTTCCATTTTTTGGATAAAGTAGCCTTTTTCCTTAATTGCCTGCTCTACAGGCTCTGGTGCACCTTGTGAATGGCAGAATTGGCATTCATTTGTTGTCATCTCTGCTTTTCCTTCACCGATTGATTCTAACCATTCTTTACCATATGCAATGGCTTTATCATGATCTTTTTCACCAGTAATTACATCAAAGTGCATGGTATGACCATCGGCTGCTTTGACATAAGTGTCGTATACGTGAATTTCCATAATTATAATCAAAAAAAGGGATATTTAATTCAAAGATCATCATAATTCATGAAATATGTCGTTGAAATTAAAATTCCAAACTCATCAACCATACTTTTAGAATTAGATGATGAATATTCACCAAAAACTGTCAATGAGTTTCTTAAAAAATTACCGTTTACCGTTGATCTTAATGTGTGGGGTGATGAAATCTATACTTCAAAATCACCAATATCACAATCAGAAGAAAATGCAAAGTCACCTGTTCAACTAAATGATGTTGCCTTTTGGCCAACTGGAAAAGCCATATGTTTGTTTTATGGCCCCACACCAATTAGCAAGCCTGGGGAAATTATTCCTGCTTCACCTGTGAATGTCATTGGAAAAATAATTTCGCCCAATAAATCAATTTTAAACGATGTTGACAGTAAACGTGCTACATTTTCCTTGAAATCTTAAATTAATTCTCTTCAATTGGAATTTCTATAATGTCTGATTCAAGTATGAATGCTCTAAAATTTTTGTTAACTCCAGAATAAATTATCCATACTGCTGGATTACTTTGCATAAATTTTTTATCTGTGTTTGATGGAAATGCATCAGAATTTGGATGAGAGTGAAAAATTCCTACTACATCAAGCTCTTTTTCTTCTGCCATCTTGTAACCTTCAATTAATTGATCATTTGAAATTGTGAAATTTGTTGGTGATTCTTCAACATTCTTTGTTAAAAACAAGTCTGATACCTGATCCTTTTTCCCAAATAATATGGCACATGATTCATTGGGTTTCTGATTTTCTGAATGTTCAGATAGAATTTTTTTATCTGATTGTGATATTTTGATCTTCTGCAAATCTATTCTACGTTAACTGTTCCTACCATCCATGGATGTAAAATACAATAGTATTCATAATTTCCTGCATCCGTAAATGTAAATTCAAAAGTATCTCCTGTTGATAGAATGTCTGAATCAAACACTCCGTCTGCTCCTGAATCTGGATTTCCTGAAGTCGCAGTGTGCATTGTGCTATCTACATTTTCCCAAAGTATTGTAGTCCCAACTGTAACATCAATTATTTCTGGATCGTAAAAAATTTGTCCTTCTTCTGGAATTGCTGCCCCTTCTGGAATTACAATTTTTGTTGGTTCTTTTGCGGCTTCAATCACTAATGTTGCAACCATCCATGGATGTACAATACACAAATATTCATAATCGCCAACTTCTAAATTATTAGTATCTAATGTAAATACTTCTCCTGCATTCATCAAACTAGAATCAAATGTTTCTCCAAAGTCAACTGCACTAGTTACAGTATGTGCAACAGAATCCGCATTTGTCCATTCTACTATGTGTCCTTGTGTGACTATTGCAACATCTGGATCATAATCTGGATTTCCTTCTATAACTGAATCTTCTAAAATTGATATTACAAAGATTGGTCCTGTTGGTATTATTTCCTCAGTGAGTTCTTCAACTCCAACTTGTTGGGGTATCATATATGTATCAGGGCTGACAAATCCAAAAGATACCCACATTATAATTCCTGTTGCAGCTGCTATGCCAACAATTGAACCAACAGGTTTTACAACTGCAGGATGTTTCATTGCTAGATACGCAATGATGATTGCTGGGAAGGCAATTGCCATTAAAATTCCTGCAATTGTAACTGTATAGTTTGATGTGTTCATTGTAAATGCAAACATTCCAAATCCTAAGGCTATTGAAAGAATTACCAAAGTCGTTGCCTTGGCTCTATTGCTGGTTGAAATTCCTCCGTCAAGAATACCTGCTGATAAGAAAATTAATCCCACAAACATAGTAAGACCAGTTAAGGCATGCATTCCATCTATGAATGTATGAGCGATACCTGCATAAGACAATGTAAGACCAGCCAAGCCTATAGCTGTAAGTCCCATTCCAGGCATCATGAGGTCCCAATTACTCATTTAAGATAGCTGATAGAGCTGAGATACTTATTCCTTTTGAAATATTGCAGATCACGTAGACGAAGAAATTAAATGGCTTTGGAAGAGGATAGAGTCAATTGGGATTTAATGAAATACTGGAGATATCAAAACCCAGAATTGTTGTACTTTTAGTAATAACTGCAGTTACATCCATGTATGCTGCAAGTAAACTGGTTTCAGGAGCGCCTGATCTTGATTATTGGTCATATTTGCACATAATTGTTGCAGGTGCATTGGCATCTGCAGGATCTAGTGCCCTGAATCATTATTATGATAAAGATATTGATCCAAAAATGACCCGAACTAGTACTAGACCTATTCCGTCAGGACGAATGGCAGCATCAAATGTGTTGATATATGGAATTACTATAAGCTGCATTTCTGTGATTTATGGATATTTTGCATTAAACGCAGTATCTGCATTCTTTATCGCTGTTGGAATATTTTCATATGTGATAATCTATACAGTTTGGTTAAAACGTAGAAACACTTCTAATATCGTAATCGGTGGAATAGCTGGTAGTGCAGCAGCTTGGGCTGGATGGGCAGCAGCTACTGGTAGTATGGATTTATTAGGATTCTTAGTTGGCTTTTTGGTATTTGTTTGGACTCCGTCTCACTTTTGGTGTCTTGCAATGAAAATCAAAGATGAATACGCACAAGCTAAAGTTCCAATGTTGCCTGTTGTAATTGGAATGCAAAAAACATCAAAGTATATCTTAGGAAATACTTTAATTTTAATTCCTTATTCTCTGATCCTCTCGTTAATTCCTGATGGAATGGGAATTGTTTACACCATTATTGCAATAGTTTCTGGTGGACTGATGCTTGTATATCATTATAAACTAACAAAGAATCCTACATCCGACTTTGCTTGGAAAGCATACAAAGTTACAGCACCTTATCTTACAATTATTTTTGTTGCAGTTGCATTAGATGCGGCGTTTCACTTTCCGTTGTTTTAATAATTATTTTTCAAAACCTGGGAAACTAGCTTCATAGTCTTTTTCCATCATTTCTTTATTTTGTTCTTCTACCCTATCTACTTCTGTTTCAATCACTGTTGCCTCTATTCTGCGCTCATCTTTTGTAATCCATACAACAGTAATGAGACCAAGAATCTCTAAATCTAAAAGAAGTTTATTGAATTTATCTTCTGGAATAACTAATCCATCTTTTGTCATGCTTTTGTAAAGCTCAACATCCGTTAATGAAACAGAATCCTTAATTTTCTCATATACTGTATTTCGTAGGGGAATTGTCATTTTTATCCGTAGAATGTTCTATCCCCTGTCTTCGGTACAATGTTAGATATACTTTCCTTGATAGTATTGTACCACTGATCCACTTCTTTGGTAATAGATGGTCTGATTTGCTTTAAACTATTTCCAAAATGCTGACTGGATATTTTCACCGAATTATCTCGCATTGCAAGAACTGCTGCTTCTCTACAAAGTGCAGCTAAATCTGCACCTGTGTAGTTTTGAGTAGCAACTGCTATCTCTTGTAATTTCACATCATTTGTCAAAGGCATTTTTTTTGTTAATATCTTAATAATTTCTAATCTTCCCTTTTCATCTGGAGGTGCAACATACAGAACCAGATCTAGTCTTCCTGTTCTTAACAAAGAATTATCTACAACATCTGGTCTATTTGTAATTCCAATGACCACGACTCTTGAAGAAATACCTTCTTCAATTTCTGTTAATAGTTGACTTAGAATAGTTTCGCCTACACTACCTTCTCCTGATTTGAATCGTGCTAGTGAATCTAACTCATCAAAAATAACAACACATGGTGACGACGCTTTTGCTTTTCTGAATATTTCTCTAATTGCTTTTTCTGATTCACCCATCCATTTGGAAAGAATTTCAGGACCCCTAACTAAAATCATATTTGCACCAGTTTCTGTAGCGAGTGCTCTTCCAAGTAATGTTTTTCCACATCCTGGAGGTCCATAAATCAAAGCACCTTTTGGTGGTCTGATTCCCATCTTTGTAAATTTACTTGGCTCTTTCATTGCAATGATTAAATTATCTGTTAATGCTTTTTTGATATCGTCTAATCCTCCTACATCTTGCCACCACACTTTTGGTCTCTCAACATAAAATTCTCTCATAGCTGTGGGGACTACATCATGCATTGCATCATAAAAGTCAATTAGTTTAATCTGCATGGATTGTAATACTTCAGAAGGAATTTTTTCTGTTTCAAGATCTATTTCTGGTAGATATCTTCTGATTGATTTTAGTGCAGCTTCTCTACAAAGAGATTTGATATCTGCACCTGTATATCCATGCAATTCTGATGATAAATCTTTTAAATCAACATCTTCACTAATTGGCATACCTCTTGTGTGAATTTCCAGCACTTCTAATCTTCCATCTTCGTTAGGAACAGAAATTTCAAATTCTCTATCGAATCTACCTGGCCTTCTTAGTGCGGGATCAACACTATCTGGTCGATTTGTCGCCCCCAGTACAATGACATTTCCTCTATCTGTAAGGCCATCCATTAGTGCTAACAGTTGAGCAACAACTCTTTTCTCAACATCTCCATACACTTCTTCTCTTTTTGGCGCAATTGCGTCAATTTCATCAATGAAAATTATGCTAGGAGAATTGTCTTTTGCTTCCTTGAAAATCTCTCTTAGTTTAGCTTCTGTCTCACCATAGTACTTGTTCATAATTTCTGGACCATTAATTGAAAACATATTAGCTTCTGATTCACTGGCCATGACTTTAGCTAATAGTGTTTTTCCACATCCGGGAGGACCATAAAGTAGAATTCCACTATGTGGCTCAATTCCCAATCTTGTAAATAGTTCTGGATGTTTTAATGGTAATTCCACAATTTCTCTCATTGCCTTGACTTCATTTCTTAGTCCTCCTACTTCTTCATATGTTACTCTAACTTTTCTATCTACTGTAGATTCAGCTGAAATTACAAGATTTGTACTACGATCTATCTTTACTACTCCTTTTGGACTGGTCTTTGTAATTTTAAAATCCATAGAATTCCCTAAAATCATAACAGATATTTCATCTCCATGTGTAATTGGTAATCCTTTCAATCTATTTTTCACAAAATCAGTGAATTCTTTGTCTACGGTAACTGAATCATTTACTGGCGTTAGGGAAACTGTTTTTGCAAATTTTGTTGAAACCTTTCTAATCTTTACAAAATCGTTTAGCGAGCCACCAACATTTTTTCTGGTTTGTCCATCAATTCTTATGATATCTGAAATTTTCTCATCTTCATCAACTGGCCAAACTACTGCACAACTAGTTCTTGAACCCATCACTTCAATTGTATCTCCTGGTGTGACCCTAAGAAAATCCATAGCTTCTGGTCCAATTCTAGCACGCTTTTTACCTACATCTCTTTGTTTTGCTTCCCCGATTCTCATTTGCAAAGGTTCCTCTTTGCGTGCCAAAATATCACCTATTTCATGTCAACTGACATTCGACTCATATTGAGTACTTCGAATTCACTTACACCTTGTACCGATCTGACTGCATCTTCCAATGAATCCATTTGCCCTTCTTCATCTTCCAGAATAAATTCTACTTTTAGAAATTCTAATCCAAAGGCCAACGGTTCTTTGGCATGTCTTTTCATTGAAATTCCTTCTTTTAGTGAACTTTTGATAGTCTTTGCTAATTCATCAAGATCTGTTTCAGTTCCATCAGGAAGAATTTTTGTAATTAATAGTAATTGGGTCATTTCCTAAGGCCCCTGAAAATTACATGAAGAACAAGTATAGTTTCTTGCTGCCTCTCTGCAACTTTGACATCTCCAAATTAAATCTGCACCACAATTGGGACAATTGAATTTTACACATTTATCATTAGGCATAATGGGTCTATGACAACAACTACATGTTGGTAATGAAATAGTAGACGACATACCCCCAAATTTCTGTAAACATCATTTATACCTTGCTTAGAAATTGAGCACGTTTTAACTCCATAATTTTTTGAGTTCCCCATCAATTAAGGTCTGAGCTGTTTTCAGTGAACCCTTTACTCCTAGTAATTTGATAATTGAACTAGTGTGGAAATCAAAATCCTCTCTTTCGGAAATCTCTTTTATGATTTCTGGTGTAATCGTTTCAAATAATTTATCGATTGTATTGTTATCCATTCGTTCCAAAATTTTTCTAGCAAGTGATTGTCTTTCAAATTCTTTACCGAATCTATCCATCCATTTTTTTTGATATTCATACAGATCTGATTTGTTATTTGTCTCTAAAAATTTTGAAATTGCTTGTCCTGCATAAACCCCTCCCATGCCACTAGTAAAAATACCTCCTGCTGTTGTTGGTTTTGCTTGTCCTGCAGCATCTCCTATAATTACCGTTTTTCCTTCAACAAAATTATCAATTGGACCTTTAATCCAAATTGGTGCAAAAATTTTTCTAATTATTGAATACTTTCTCTTTCCTTCTAGAATCTTATCTAATGTTTCAGATACTTTAATTCCTCTTCCTGCTACTCCAACCTTTCCTTTACCTTCTCCTGATGGAATAACCCATGCAAAAAATCCCGGAAATTTTTCCTGATCAAATGCTACTCCAACCTTTCCTTTCTTTATCCAATCAGAATAAATTTCATATTGAGCTGATGATAAAATCCCCGTTCTATCTCTATGAATCAGAGATGAAACTCCTCTTGCATCAACAAAAATTTTACAATCTATTTTCTTATCTTTTGTTCTAATTCCTGTATTTGTAATTTCTTGAAAACTTGTTCTGACTTTAATCACTGCTCCTTTATTCTGAGCTTGAAAAGCTATTTGCTTATCTAATTCCCTTCTGTTGATTTCAGCTACTTTTTGTTTCTTTGAATTAATTGTAAAACTATTTCCGTTGGGTGATGTAATTTCAGCTGATTCTATCATATGCTCAAATGTTTTTCTAAATGGAATTATTCCAAGTTCTTTCAAGCCTGCAATACTGACTAGACCTCCACAATGCTCAGGGGTGCCTATTTCATAATCTTCTTCAATCACAAGTACTGAAAATTCTTTTGAAGCAATTTCTCTTGCACATAATAGCCCTGCAACACTTCCACCAGCAACTACTACATCAAAGTACATATTTTTCGTTTCTTTGTCAATTATTTAATTCAAAAGTTTTTCATTATGTCTGTATTTGATTAGATTATGGGTAGCGTCAAACAAGTAATTGTTGTTAGAACTGATCTTAAAATGGGAAAAGGAAAGATAGCAGCTCAAGTGGGTCATGCATGTGTTCTAGGCGCAGAACATGTACGCAAGTCTCATCCCGAATGGTATCAAGAATGGTGGGATGGACAAGAAAAAGTCGTTCTCAAAGTCTCAGGTATGACGGATTTACAACAAATAAAAATTCATGCTATTGATTTGAACCTTCCATGGTCTGAAGTTACTGATGCTGGACATACTCAGATAGCCCCTGGAACTACAACCTGTATTTCAATTGGACCTGCACCTGAAAATTTGATTGATAAGATAACTGGTGATTTAAAATTATTATAGTTACAGCAACTGAGAATGAGATATAACAAGGCTTTCATATTTTTTAAGTGTGAAGAAAAAAGGGATTCTTGTGACTATTTTTTTTGGTTTTATTTTATTATCCTCTACAATATTTATTGCATTTCCAGGAGTCGATCCTGAGGAAAATAATCCTAATTTGACCGTTACAGGTACTCCAGCTGACAACTTCCCTGATGATCAACGTGCTCAATTTTGTGGTTCAAGTAATGCAAAATCCACTGATTATGTTCGAGAGTTTTCTATTCCGACATTGTGTACTAATCCTTTAGCAATTGTAACTGATTATGATGGAAATGTTTGGTTTACTGAAACAAATACTGGAAATCTAGCAAAATTTGATCCCACTACTGAAACATTTGTTGAATATGACAATCCTTCTTGGCCACAAGGTGGACGTTCTATGATGTGGGGTATTGATTATGCACCTGATGGAACTGTATGGTACACTGATGAAACATATGATTCTGTGTGGAAATTTTCAACTATAAACGAAAAATATGGGCGACTACCTTATCCCTCTGAAGGAAATTCTTTACCTCAAAAACTCCAAATTCATGGTTCTCAAATAATAGTTAATGATTTCACTGGAAACAAAATTACATTTCTAGATCCAAATCAATCTGAAGAAGATGTTAATTATCTTAGTATCCCTTCACCTATTGATGATTCTGTAACTGCTGATTTTGCAATAGATGCAAATAACAATGTCTGGTTTACAAATTGGCTATTCCAACAAGGAGGAGTTTTAGTTAAATTTAATCAAAATGATTATTTTGATTCTGTTTCAAACTCCAATGAAAAATTGCTTCCCCTCCTTGACTTTGTTGAAATATATTCGTTACCTCCAGAACTACTTACTCCAAATGGTTCCGTAGTTGCTGATGATGGAACTATTTGGTTGGCAGATACAACATCATCATATTTCTTTAATTTTGATCCGGTAACTGAAAAATTTATTCAATACATTACATCCGACCCTTTACCTGCGACATATGGAAATCAAACTGGAATTGTCAAAACTCCTATTTCTAGACCATATTGGATTGATATTGATCAACAAGGTAGGCTTGTATTTAATACACAAAACGCAAACAATATCTCTGTGATGGATCCAAAATCCCAATCTCTTATAGAATATCATGTGCCTTCAAAGAATCCTTACTGGGGAGATTGTGATCCTGGAACTGGTTTTATGTTATCTGATTGTGGTTTGGCACAAATATTCGATTTTGCAATAGATGGCGAAAAAATTTGGTTTACTGAATGGGTTGAAAATAACATAGGTGTTGTTGATACCTCAGTTTCATTACCCCTTGAAATTCAATTTGAATCTGATTCTATTGAACTTACACCTGGTGATACTAAACATTTCAATTTTATTGTATCGCCAAAATCACAAAAAGATCTGTTGGGTGTTTCATTAATTATGTCTCCTACTCACGACTTTCTGAATGTTGAACTTGTCAACAATTCTCCTAAAACATTTCAATTAGACTCTAACACTCCACGTCCAATCCTCACTTCTATTCATGCTGCAGAAGATTCGGTTCCTGGAATTTACAAAATATTGCTTGGTGCACAATCTACTGATGTTGCAATCAGTAAATTTGTTACAGTGACAATAAAGTGATTCCAAATTTAGATTCACAAATTGGTATTGCTGTTTACAGTACTGATTTTTCTGGAATTGGAGGAAAAATCCGAGTAATCCCTGAGGATTTTTATGTGACTGAAGTAATTTCCGAAAAAGCAAAAAATTCCATAAGCGATCAACAGGGATATGCTGTATACAAACTAAAAAAGAAAAAAATTGACACAAATCATGCTCTATCTAATATTTTTAGAAAAAAAGGAATTCGTTTAAAATCTCTCGGATTAAAAGATGCGTCTGCTATCACAGAACAATATGTATGCTCTGGAAATAAAGGAAAAGCAATTGAAACTTTTTCAACTGAGAAATATTCTTTGGAAGGAATCGGATATGTGAAAAAACCTTTGTCAAAAAAACAAATGATAGCAAATCATTTCAAAATTAAAATTTCTGGATGTTCAAACGAATTGTCTTCTTTTATTGATTATGATAAAATATTGAATTTTTATGGTTACCAACGTTTTGGCTCAAAAAGACCTGTGACACATCTTATTGGTAAGGCAATTTTACAGCGGAATTTCAAAAAAGCTGTTGAACTCATATTGTCTTTCACCTCAATTTATGATTCAAAGGAAAATACTGAGATTCGTGAAAAACTTTCAGATAAGGCAAATTATGAACAGTATCTTGATCAAGTTCCAAGCCAAATGGATGTTGAAAGAACTGTTCTTAAGGAAATGATTGAGCATGATGACTATCTTACTGCAATTCGAGCTATTCCATTATCTTTGAGACGATTTTATGTTCAAGCCTACCAATCTTTTATCTTTAATCGTTCTCTAAGTTTATCTTTTTTAGATGGCGAAAATCTTTTTGAGACTCAACCAAGTGATGTTTGTTTTGATTTTCATGGTACTATTGGAAAGTATGTATCTGGTTTAGATCAAAGACTGGCATTGCCTTTTGTTGGATATTCATATTATAAAAAAACAAGATTTGACTATCAAATATCAAAAATACTAAAACAAGAAGAGGTCACACCAAAAGACTTTTTCATCAAAGAGATGCAGGAAGTTAGTAGTGAGGGTGGTTTCAGACAAGCCGCAATAAATTGCTTTGATTGCTCATCTTATGAAAATACTGTGGAGTTCTCATTATCAAGAGGTATGTTTGCAACAATTTTGTTAAGAGAGATAATGAAACCTGAAGATCCTATGGTTGCAGGATTTTAACATTATTTTCATAAAGGTATTGTTCTGATGTCTTTAGATTGATGTTTTTTCAAAAACATGACGTATCTTTTTTCTATCTAAATGCAAATTAGTTGTAAAATTGATAAAAACGATCAGTTTACTCACAATTAACGAAATTCTAGAGCAAAATTATTTCATTACTTATCGCGATTAATAATTGCAAAATATGCTATACGTTCTTCTGTACAAATAAACGAGATGATGGCAATCAAAATAAAAAAAATCTAAAAACCAAACGGTATGGCACTTTGTAAAAACTAACCTTTTTTCATAATGCCTAGTGTTGCGCCTATCCCTATTATGACCAATCCAACTAATGTGATTTGGATTCCATAAGTTATCCAATCAGGGTTGGAATACATAAATGACGATTCAGGTCCTACTACAGAGTACCCTTGAAGATGAAAAATAATGCCTAATATTCCAATAATTCCACCTATCCCAACACGGGAATGCCTTTTTTCACAAAATATCCTGGCTGTTGCCAGTAAAAAGGGTAAACAGAATTGATAATTTGACCAAATGATTTTTTGATTTGGCCTTTAATTGCATTCATAAGAGTCCATAAAATGTATGATTGGGATGCAACCTATGAGTCAAACAACCACAAATATCTTGGTATTATATTATTTGCATCTTCAGCATCTCTAGCAATAATCCTGTTTCTAGTCTTTTATCCTCAAATTGAATCCATCAATAAAGAATCTCCAATTTTGATTAATATTATGTTCCTTCCTGCTATGGCAGTTGGATTTCTTTATGGAGTAAGAATTACAGAAAGAGCTGTTAGTCCATCAGAAATTCGCAGTCCATTTAAAAGATCTATTGTAAAAATCTTCTTATTCTTTTTTGTTATAGGTGGAATGTTTAGTGCTGTTAACTTTGCAATAAATGGTGGTAGTATTATGCCTGATGTTTCAATTTTAGATGATGGGCTCTTGCTCTGGGTAAATGAATTTGTCACCGCAAATGGCGGAGCCACATTTCTGATTATTGCAAGTATTACATTAATGGCATCTGCAACTAAACGAATTGTTGGAATGAATTCTGGTTTTTTGAATCGGGTGGTAACATTTGTTGGAACATTTGTATTTATGACAATTCTTGTTTTGAGTTTTACAAAATCTGACCCTACATCTTCAGGAGTTTTCTTGTATACTTTTTATCAAGCTGGTATCGTTGGTGGTGCATTTTATGCAATGAACAAACTAACAAAAAATCAAAACATGTTTGAAGATTTTGCAAATGGTTACTAAGTTATTTGTCTAGATCTACATAAATTCCTGAAATTTCACTATTAATTCTATCCCAATATTTTTCACAACCTTCTGTTTTAAAATCATTTAATTTACATTCATTGAAATGTTGTGTGTTTTCTCTTTGCATATTATCTGCAAAAAGAACATCTGAACCAATTGCTAATGCTAAAAGACCTATTGCAGCAAGACTAGCTGAAACTAAAATCATTGCATATCCAACTTTAGCATAATTGTGAGGCTCTTTCATTCACTAAAAATCAAAAACTCTTGAATTTAATCTTTTCAAGTTTGGATTTTACGATCAATTTGATGTCATTAGTATGTTTTTTGGGAAAAAAAGAAAAGAAAGTAACTCTAAATGCTCTATATTGAGTATTCAAATTCTCCAATATGAGTTTCTTGGACCCATCCTTCTTGATGAATGGGGACCCCCTATGGAAAAATTGGTGTATCTTATCCTATCCAAAGACCAAGACAAATTCAATATTCTCTATGTTGATGATTGTGAAAAGACTGATGATAAGTCTTTTTTTATCCAACACCCAGATTTTAAATGCTGGATTCAGAAATCTGGATCTGAAAAATCATTATATCTTGCAATATTGCCAATGTTTGAATCAAGCAAGGATCAGAGACAAAATGTACGCAATAAGATATTGTCACGTTACAAACCTCCATGTAATTCTGTAAATGCTTCAAAAACAGAACCTGAATATAATATTCGAAAATCTGAGGAAATTTCACTACCCCAAAAAATTATTTGCTTGTGTTGTGGCTCTGAAATGAAGGCCGAACAAATTCTTGAAAAATCCACTGTTTATCGTTGTGCTAGTTGTGGATTAAGCGACACAAAACTTAACTGTTGACTTTGTTTTGGACTTTAAACAGTTGTAACGTAAGTAAATCAATTGCTTTTTTCAAATGTTGAAATTCGTTGATAGAATGCATTTGACCTTCAACTAGTGCTCTCAAAATTTTGATTGAATTTTTTTGATAATCATCTGATGCAACAATCTCCATTGCATTAATTTTTGATAGCATGTTATCTAAATCTTTAATCATCTCATCAGATGGTTTATGTCTGTCCATGATTATTTTTAATTAATTTTAGTATATGAATCGTTACAATAAATCTTCATCAATCTTTTGAATTGGATCCAAGTATTGCTGACATGTACAAGTAGGAATTTGACATTTCCCTACCTTGATGATGGAATTACTGTTCTCATTTTGGGAGTGTGCTTCATCTGTATGGTGACATCTATTACAATTCATGTTGAAAAGTTAGATTCTCCAATATTTTTACAAATCAAGGTATTAAAACCGCTCTTGCTTCTATTTCTGAGTTTTTTAATTTTTTGAGTACTTCATTTGCACTTTCTAATGAGAATGCCTGAGAAATAACTTCTATATTATTTTCATCACATATTTTGATTACTTGTTCCATGTCTTTTGTAGAACCTATCAAAGTTCCTCTGATTGTCTTTTCCTCAAATGCCATAAATGAAGGATTTTTCCCAACTGTAGCAATAACAATCAGGCCTCCTTTCTTTACTGATTTTATTGCAGTATCTGTTACGATATCAGAAGGTGCAAAAACTATGGCTCCATCTAGCATTCCATGTTTTTCTTTTAATTTACCGAGAAATTTTTCTTGATCTTCAGAAAATACCATGGTATCAATTACTCCCAATTTCTTTGCAATATCAAGGTGTTTTTGGGTTCTAGAAAATGCTATCACATCACAATTTTCAACTTTGGCAAATTGTACTGCCATATGTCCAACTCCACCAATTCCAAAAATTCCAATTTTTTTATGTGATTTTGGTTCTACTGCTTTTACTGCTTTGTATGCTGTAATGCCTGCACAAAACAATGGTGCAGCATACTCTGGCTTCATACTTTCTGGAACTTTAGTTGCAAAATCTTCTGTAACTGTAATGTATTCTGTATAGCCTCCTTTGAATGATTCACCTGTAATTGTTGATGATTCACAAAGGTACTCTTTACCTTCTCTACAATATTGGCATTCTTTACATGCCTCTAATAGTGGTGTAATACCTACTCTGTCCCCTATTTTGAATTTTGAAACTGAATCTCCAATTTGAATTATTTTTCCAACAATCTCATGACCTGGAACTGTAGGAAGAATTGGTGGAATTCCAATGTTTTTCCAATCTCCCTCAATTCCATGAAGTTGAGAATGGCAAACCCCGCATGCCTCAATCTTTATTAAAACCTCATTTGATCTTTGAATTTCATGTCTATCAATTTCGGTTAGTTTCAATGGTTTTGTTTCAATTTTAGCACATTCAGAAAGTACCATAGCACGCATTTTTTCCATAATCTAGACAATAAAGCGCGAAATTTTAAGATTCTCTCACTAGAAAAATAAAGGACCAATATTCAATCTCACCATGGTCGAAATTACTGATGAAGATCGTGAAAGAGTAAAATTGTTACAGCAAATCACTTTCTCCAAAAATGAATTTCAGAAATTATCCTTAGAACAATTACAGAGACTCCAAGAACTAGTTGAAAAGAAAGATTATAGTCATGATAAAAAGGCTCACAAATCAAAAGTAAAATTACTAGGAAAAATCAATGTTAGAATTTATGAATTAACTGAAGGTAGAGGAATTTGGGGATAATATGACCAATTAACTACTAATATTGAAAAAACTTTGATTAAACGTGGTAGAAAATAATCTCATTCATGAAACCAGTCCATATTTGCTTCAACATGTGCATAATCCCGTTGAGTGGTACGGTTGGAATGAAACCGCATTAAAAAAAGCAAAAGATGAAAACAAGCCCATTTTTCTTAGCATTGGTTATAGCTCTTGCCATTGGTGTCATGTGATGGCTCATGAATCATTTGAAAATGAAGAAGTTGCAAAATTCATGAATGAACATTTTGTAAACATTAAGGTTGATCGAGAAGAAAGACCTGACATTGATGATATTTATCAAAAAGTTTGTCAGATCGCAACAGGTCAAGGTGGTTGGCCGTTGAGTGTTTTTCTTACGCCTGATCAAAAACCATTCTATGTTGGTACATACTTTCCTGTTTTGGATTCTGACGGACGACCTGGCTTTGGAAGTATCTGCAGGCAGTTATCCCAAGCATGGGATGAAAAACCAAAAGATATTGAAAAATCGTCTGAAAAATTTCTTGATGCCCTTCAAAAAACAGAAAGCACTACAATTCCAACAAAACTAGAACGAGCAATTCTTGATGAGGCCGCCATGAATTTATTTCAAATAGGGGATCCTATACACGGTGGATTTGGTTCTGCCCCGAAGTTTCCTAACGCCGCAAATATTTCCTTTCTATTTCGTTACGCAAAACTTTCAGGCATCTCAAAATTCGATGAATTTGCACTTAAAACACTCAAAAAAATGGCAAAGGGTGGCATTTTTGATCAAATAGGTGGTGGTTTTTCTAGATATTCTACAGATGCAAAGTGGTTAGTTCCTCATTTTGAAAAGATGTTATACGATAATGCACTAATACCTGTTAACTATGTCGAGGCGTATCAAATTACAAAAGATCCTTTCTATCTTGATGTAATGAAAAAAACGCTTGATTTTGTTTTACGTGAAATGACTTCTCCTGAAGGTGGATTTTATTCTGCATATGATGCGGATTCAGAAGGTGTTGAAGGAAAATTCTATGTTTGGAAGAAAAGTGAAATCAAAGAAATTCTCGGTAATGATGCTGATCTATTTTGTCTTTACTTTGATGTTACTGATGGAGGAAACTGGGAAGGAAATAATATTCTGTGTAATAACCTCAATCTTTCAACAGTGGCATTTAATTTTGGAATCACTGAACAAAAATCTCAAGAAATAATAAATTCGTGTTCTGAAAAATTATTAAGAGTTAGATCTCAACGAATTCCACCAGGTTTGGATGATAAGATTTTAGTTTCATGGAATTCTTTGATGATTACAGCATTTGCAAAAGGATATCGTGTTACTAATGATGTTAGATATCTTGACGCAGCAAAAAACAATATTTCTTTTATTGAAAGTAATCTTTTTAAAAATGGTACATTATTGCGTACTTACAAAAATGGAAAAGCAAAAATTGATGGATACCTAGAAGATTATTCATATTTTGTAAATGCATTGTTAGATGTATTTGAAATTGAACCTGAAAAAAAATATCTTGAATTAGCCTTAAAACTGGGCCATCATTTGATAAATCATTTTTGGGACTCAAATACCAACAGCTTCTTTATGACTTCTGATAATCATGAAAACCTAATCATTCGGCCAAAAAGTAACTATGATTTGTCATTACCCTCTGGAAACTCCGTGTCTGCTTTTATAATGCTCAGACTATTTCATCTATCTCAAAACCAAAATTTCCTTGAAATTTCCACAAAAATAATGGAATCTCAGGCGCAGGTTGCTGCCGAAAATCCTTTTGGATTTGGATATTTGCTCAATACCATTTTTTATTATATTGAAAAACCTTTGGAAATTATGATTATCAACACCGAAAATTCTGAACTGTGTAATTCTATTCTTACGAATTATTTGCCCAACTCATTTATTATAACTATGCAAAGTTCTTCTCAATTAAACACTCTTTCCGAATATTCTATATTTGCTGGAAAAACTTTTGAAGATAAATCTGTCGTTTTTATTTGTAAGGATTTTGCTTGTTCTTTGCCGTTATACACACTAGATGAAATAAATTCACATCTTTAGAATTTTTTCAAGTTCACTTCAATCATACTTCCAACTTGTGGTCTTCCCATGTTGTCATATCTTGATTTTGGCATTGCTATTGTAATTTGTGTTTGTTGATATGATTTAATATTAACCGTTGGCTGTGCTTGTAAGATAGCTTCAAGTAATGGCATTACTTGTTCTTTTGTCTCAGAATCAAGCTTCTTTGAAACATTTTCTATGATCATTTGTTTTTGTGATATTGGTTCAGTTGAAACGTTTTCAATTAATGTCAACTGAATCATTTGTCCATTATCTACTATCTGTGTAACCTTGAATTCATTTGTTGCTGACAACGCTTTATCCACCTTCTATGATGATTTATCTTTAACGAATTGAGAAATATAGTACAATTATTGCCGTCGTTACAGATGCACTAACACCTAATCCAAAGATGATTTTACTACCATCGACCTTCATAACTTTATTTTGTTCAATTAGAATTAAACTGTACTGGTTTTTGATTTTTCTAACTCTACTCACCGATAATTTCTACCTGGGTATTTTCATTGAAAATACTATTTTTTGTTAATATCGGTTAGATACATATGTTCATACTACGTGGAACAATCCTTCCATCAGAAGAGTCAAGAAATGCTTGATTAGGAACTTTTTACAATTAAAATTATAAATTATTGGTATTGGATATTAATCCTCGTCTGTCTCTTTTTTATTAATTTCAAATCTATGGGGCTCTAAAATGGATTTTTTGATTAGTGCAGCTCTTTCTTTTATGATCTGATTGAATTCTTTCATATCTTCCAAACTTGGAGTTTGTTGTTGGTTTTGATATGCCTGCAAAAATCCTGAATACACACATCCTGTAATAATCCCAAACGCCGTATCTGGAACAGATTCTATTTCTGGTACAAAGTTCTCTGCAATCTGTTTGTATGACTCCGATTCATTAATGTAATAATCGATCAAACTCCCAACAAAATCTTTATTCTCTTTAGAAATTACCATAATTTTTTCTCTATTTCCTAGTTTATTTAATTGTCTTTGATTAATCGTTTATTTATTCACGAATTATTTTTTTAGATGTTGTGGAAATTAGAATCTGACGAAGAATTCTTTCGAATATATGATGCAAAAAAAATGCTTGCTGGATACTTTGTTCCAGATTATGGCAATATTTTCCCCAAAGAAAATTCAGAAAATACTATTTCGTTAATGTTAAAAAATCATGATAAAATTTCAAGTGGTGCGATGATGGTCCCCCTAGTAAAATTTGGTTTATTTGATGTTGACTTGGATACTGATATCTCTAAAGTAGAACAAAATGTAACTCGAGTAAATACACATCTACAAAAATGGAAAGATTTTCTATCTGAAACTAATCGTCAAAAACACTCTATTAGAATATCTCACACAGATCAAGACATGCTGACAATAACATTTGAAGTTAAATTTTCAAAACCAACTCCTCTTGAAAAAAATTGCTTGCTTGAAGAACTTTTTATTACTTTAGATTTGTTGCAAAAATTAGGTTTGTTATAATATTGCTTGAATACCTTGTAATTCCAATATACGCAGATAACGTAACTACAAGTACTCCTATGGGAAATTCTGTAACTACTGCATATTCTTCTGATTCAGCAATCAATGTGTAGTATTTTATCTGATCATTTTGAATTTTGTCTTGTATTGTAACCAAAAATAATGCATTTTCATTTACTTTCAAATAGTCCATCTCTGGAGACCGCAACTACATTACCTTCTATATCGACAGTATTGCAACTATCTCTATATGGTGTTTGTTGTAATGCATCCTTTATTTTTAACAACTCCAGTAATCGTTAGGTTGTTGTATCTATTCGTTGATAATTTTGATTCAGTGACATCGATTACTTAATTTTTTGAATTGTTTTAACGCTTTAGAACGTCATTTACAGAAAAATTATTTTTTCCTAATTATGGCAAGTGTTCTATTTTCCATTTTTTAGCCTCATTAAGACAATTGAACCACTCAATTTCTGTTTGATCTGAATCAAATTCTCCTAATTCGTTTCTATATTTTTTGTCACATTCATTTTTCATATTTTCTGAAATCTGAATTACTTTTTGTGTGAGTCCTGTTTGCGGGGCTTCAAATTTTTCTGACTCATCATAGTTTTTTACACCTGTTTTAGCTGAATAAAATTCAACCAAACCTAGCATTTCATATTCCAATGATTCCTGAATCTGTGTGTCTGAACGAATTTTTGCTGACTCATCTCCTGTTTTAATCCATTCGATAAACTGGGAATCACTTCTGAGTTGAGTCTCGGATGATAATTTTAACAACTCTACTGAACTCTTGAAAATCTCTGGAGGTGACAATTCATTGTATCTTGAAATAATCTTTTCAAAATCTTTTAAATGTTTTTCATAGAATTCTGATAATTCTTCTTTTGTAATATCTCCTTCTTCCCATCTTGTTTTTTCAGAATAGAATTTTGTTTGCAATTCTTTGACATCTTCTTGAATTTTTTCTAATTCTATTCCGAATTGAAGGCCTTTCTGTTTGGTCTGTTCTACTGAAAAATTATAAGCTACAATTACGACTATGATGAGTATTGCTATTACTGCAATTATTATATTTTGAATTTTCTTTTTCTTCAAAGATAATCTATATAATTTCCATCTTCGTCTAACTTTAACTCTACTGTAAATTCTGTACCGCTGATAAACGAATCATTACGCGTTGTTCTGACTCTTCCTATGACTAACTCGTATGGCCAAATCTCAACTACTATCGCTCCTACCTTTGCAGTGGGTGTTTCTGTAATTACCATGTCTTCTCGTTTAATTCCGTGCCTTTCTAGCATGTGAATAGCGTGATCTAATAGCGGTTTTGGATTGTTGTAATTTAATACCCAAACTGGTGCTTCATAATCAATTTTTTGCAATTTGAAATAATTCCAATTTAACTCCTATAACAATTATGCGTCTATGATTCTTTAATTTTTTTCGAAAGGATACCAATTAACTAATATTCACAAAACTCTATTTGGTCTGTGAGTCATTTCTCTCCATTTTTTGTAGATTGGATATTTTAGGAATTCTTTTCTAGAGTAATTACAATTTGATAGTTTTACAAAAGAATGGTGAATAATCTAGATTGGACCAATTATTCTGGCTGAATTATATTTAGTGTCATGGTACTAACCACTCTTGATAATTTCCTGATTGACGCAATTACTTTTTCAAATTCATCTTGTTTCAATGTCTGCACTTCTGCCACTACATCATATGCTCCAAAAGTAAGGTATGCATTATTGACATTTTGCATCTGTTTTAATTCCTCTACGATATATTCTTCGGCGCCAAGATCACAATTTAGTAAAATGAACCCTTTGTACATTACTATACCTTGTAATAACCAATGAAGTTCAGGTCTTTAAGTTTTACAGTGATTACCATCTACTACGTCCACCGTAGCTGTTTTTATTATCGCCCCCATGTCTCCCTCTTTCATCTCTGTTGTCTCTAGGGTTTCTACTTCTATCGGATCTTCCGTATCCTCCAGAACGTCCTCCTCTGGAATAATTAGATCTTGATTGACCACCATATCTTCTTGAAGGTGTTTGTCTTTTTAGAGGATCAGGGATAGATATTTGAATTCCCATTTCTTGATTTAAATCTCTAAGAGGAACTTTGATTTGACGTTTAATTAGATTCCAATCTCCTACTGATGAATATGAAACAAATGTAATTGCTTTACCAAGAGCCCCTGCTCTAGCTGTTCTTCCAATTCTATGGAAGTATGCCATTTCTTGATTTGGTACATCATAATTTACTACTAATTCTACTCTTGGAACATCAATCCCTCTTGATGCTACATCTGTTGCAACAAGAATGTCTGCTTTTCCACTTCTAAATTTACCCATAGATTGCTCCCTTCTATGCTGAGACATATCTCCCTCAATTGCTACTGCATTGTATTTTTCTTGATGCAGAAATTTTGCTACATCTCTAGTTCTATACTTTGTTGAACAAAATACAATCGATTGACCTTTTGTTTGTTTAATAAAATCAATTAGGTACTCGAATTTGTCTCGGTCTTTAATTACCAAATACGATTGATCAATTCCTTCTCCACTGAGATCATCTGCGTCCAAAAGGAATTGTTTTGGATTATTGAGATATTCCTCTGATAATCTTAGGATTTCCGTAGGCATTGTTGCTGAAAATAATGACATCACTCTATCTTCTGGCGCTAAGTCTAGAATAAATGAAATATCATCTACAAATCCCATGTCCAGCATTGTATCTGCCTCATCAAGAACAATATGAGTAATATCTCTAAGTTCAATTGAACCCCTTTTGAGATGATCAATTAGTCTTCCTGGAGTTGCTACCACAATTTCTACTCCTCTATGAAGAGCGTCAAGCTGAATGCCCATTCCTTGTCCTCCGTAAACTGTTGCTATTCTGATTCCTGTATATTTTCCGAATTTTTTAATTTCATCACTAATTTGCATTGCAAGTTCTCTTGTAGGTGCCATAATCAATCCTTGAATGCCTTTTTTTGGTTGTATCTGTTGCAACATTGATAATGCAAAGGCTGCAGTTTTTCCAGAACCTGTATGTGCTTGACCTACAACATCTCTCCCTGAAAGAAGTACGGGAATAACTGCCTCTTGAATTGGAAATGCATCATCAAATCCCAGATCAGTAATTCCTTTTAGTATCTCATCTTTTAATCCTAATTCTGTAAATTTTGTCATTTTGTTTTCTTCTCTTAAGCAATGACGAAAAGCTCATTGCTTAGACGTCATTATTCCGATAGTTGCATTACCTCTGATGGTCTAATAAACGCTTGTTATTTTTTACGCCTCTAGCTGAGCATCAATAATTTTTTTAAAACTATCAAATGGTTGTGCACCTTTGAGTTCAACAAATCCTATCCTTTCATTTCCTACAAAAAATCCAGGTGTGCCAGAAACCCCGTAATTTCTTCCATCATCAAGATCTTTTCTAATCTCTTCGATATATTTTCCACTAGTAAGGCAAGAATCAAACGTTTCTTGATCTAATTGAATCTTGATAGCATAACTACTAAACAATGAAAGTGCATCCGAAGTTTCTTGTTTATTCCATTGATTTTGATTGTCAAATAACATGTCATGCATTTCTTTGAATTTTCCTTGCTCATTTGCACATTCTGCTGCAATAGATGCAGGTAATGCATTAGGATGGATGCTTTGAATAGGAAAATCTCTAAAAACTAATTTTACCTTTCCTTGCTCGATATATTGTTCCAGAATTAACGGAAGTGTTTGGATATGGAATCTAGCACAAAACGGACATTGAAAATCTGAAAATTCAATTATTGTGATTGGAGCATCGGGATTTCCAATAACTGGGTCATTATCCGCTGAAATTTTTACTTGAGGCGTTGGTTGTTTTGTAGGTAGCTGATTTTGTAATATCTTGAGTTCTAATTTGGCAATTGCATCATCAAGATCTTGATCTGAAATTTGATTAGAGTTTAGATTTGAAACATATGATCCAGCAAAAAACGCTGCAATTCCAACTATTACGATTAGGCTGATTATTAATACATTAAATGTTGACTTTTTTACAACTACATTTTCTTTATTATTTTGGTTAAATCTGGAATTCTCATCGCTCATTTTAATTTATTTCAAGATTCAGCATACTTATTCGTATTGCCAAATGTGACTCTGTTATTCTAGAAAGATAAAAAAGCCAATGACGGGATCCGAACCCACGACCTGCTGATTACAAATCAGCTGCTCTAACCAGGCTGAGCTACATTGGCATAAAGTAAAATGAAATTTTTCAGGTTTAAAATGTTACCGAGATTATTCGATAAACTATTCGATAGACTGTAATGTGTACTGATCTCTTTGTTTTGACCGTCAGTTTATAATAATGTCGTATTTTGATTTCTCTTATGAGATATATCAAACCAACAAGGGTTAAGGTTCTGATGATGATGTTTTATGCTACTGGAGGGGTGGGAATTATTATGGGATTATTTGTTGCGCCTCCTTCAATGACGATGATGCTTACTTTTCTGGGTGTCATCAATGTTGGTCTGGGAGCATTTTTTACATTCATCTTTTTGACACAAGTGCAAAAGTCTACTGATAAAAGAAA
This sequence comes from Candidatus Nitrosopumilus sp., assembly GCA_029881195.1. Classification (GTDB taxonomy): domain Archaea; phylum Thermoproteota; class Nitrososphaeria; order Nitrososphaerales; family Nitrosopumilaceae; genus Nitrosopumilus. Next base: position 2,492 of record JAOUNB010000010.1, on the reverse strand, counting down.
GAAGAAAAAAAAAAGTGACTAGATAGAGTTTGAAGATTTTTGATATTGATTTTAAAAAACTTTCTTTCTCAATTAAAGTATAAATAATAACTATCTTTCATGAATTCAGAAATGCTTGATCTAGTTGCTAAAAAATTATTTCTTACAAAAGGAAAAGGCGTACATGAAGATAGGCTGACCAGTTTTGAATATGCATTAAGGGATGCAGGAATTGCTGGAACCAATCTTGTACTAATTTCAAGTATATTTCCACCTAAAGCAAAATTGATTTCAAGAAAAGATGGTCTCAAACAAATCAGTCCTGGGCAGATACTGTTTACAATTTATTCAAAAAATCAGACTAGAGAGCCGCATAGAATGTGTGCCGCATCTGTGGGCATTGCACTGCCTAAAGATAACAGTAGGTATGGTTATCTTTCTGAGTATGAATCTTTTGGTCAAAATGAGACTCAAGCTGGAGATTATGCTGAGGATATTGCAGCACAAATGTTGGCGTCTTCATTAGGAATTCCATTTGATGTTGATAAAAACTGGGATGAAAAAAGGCAACAATGGTCTATTTCAGGCAAAATTTATCATACAAAAAATATTACCCAATCCACAAAAGGCGATAAAGATGGAAAATGGACTACTGTCTTTGCAGCAGCTGTTCTTTTGTTGTAGCTATTTCTTATATCCTTTAAGATAAAACATTGCAGCAACAATTGCAATAATGGTGATGACAATTGCAACTGTGATTGATTCATCAAATTCTGTTTTTTCTGGTTGTTTGATTTGTAATTGCAATTTTTCAACTAAAAATTCTAATTCTTTTTTATAGATTGTTGTATCTTTACCAAAAATATATTTCCCTTGAATACTTTTTCCTTCATGTGGATCAAAAACCCATCCTTTCTCTGTAACATCTGTCGGGATTTTTTCATCTCCTATAATTTGTGTAGGTGTAATGTTTCCTTTTACATCTGAAATCTTTACATCTTCAGAATCTAGAATTACTACTTGAATAATTGAATTCAGAGGATAAAACCCTGATGAAAAATAATCTGATCTTTTTAACTCATTTGTTTTCAAAAATTCTAATGGACTAACTTTGTTAATTTCTGATGCCTTTTGAGGGTAATCCACTGATAATCTTAGCTGAAGCAATGATTTGTTTTCAGTTGGTATGATTGAAAACGTCATTTTTGAATAATCTTGAGATGAAAGGTTTTTTGCAACATCGTAAAACCCTCCTGCCTCTCTGATGATTTTAGGGATTAATATGGAAGACATTTTTTCATACATTGAATCTGTATCTTCCATCGGCATTGTATATACTGCAGAAATGGTTCCTCTGCCTGAAATCACTCCTGATGTTTCCAGGGCAGCACTTGTATCATCATTAACATGAATAAATGTAGAGTGAAGTTCAGCTTTTGTATCAAAAACCCTATTTATTTCATCAATGAATTCCCCTGCAATATGAAGAGTCCTATTTTGAACCTGTAAGAAATTTCTATCATCAGGATTTCTCTTTACGTTAATCAAAATACATGATTCATTATTCACTCCTAATACACACTGATTCTGATTTGTCAAAGTTATCGCTGAAATATTTTCATTTTCTCGAATTCTCTGTTCTAATTCTGCAGGAATTTTGATCTCTTGAATACTTGTACTTTGCAATGTAATTGACGCAGTAACATTTTGAGATATGTTTTTGTCTATGATTACTTGAGCAGTTTCTTGAAAAGTTGCAAGACTCATTTCTTGTGCATATACATAAGTCCCTGAAATTCCAATTAATACAACTAAAACAAATGAAAAAACAAATTTTTGCATGGTGTCCCAAATAATGAGGAAATTATAAAATTTACTCCTATTTACACACTTCAAACATCATAATTAGATATTTCTTATGAAAAAATTATATCTATTAGATAATATTCTTATTATTACAATAATCTATCTGGTAATGGCGTTAATTCCTTTTCTTGTTGATGCTTTCAATGATCCTATAATCCAAATAATTGCTGTATTAGCAGTTTTTGGTATTGGTCTTATTCAAGGGATAATTCTTGGACGTTCTTTTCTTGTGAGATTTCCACGCCTTCAAAACCATCTAAAGAAAGTATCTGTGACATTGTTTTTTTTATTTTTAGTAAATGCTATTCTAAGTGTTCCTAGATTTGCATCTCCTGAAAAAATTGATCCCTTCAATTTGCCTGCATCGACTACTGGTGAGATTGCTTCGTCCTTTTTCTTGATTTTTGGAATGAATACTGGATTTCTTACTATTTTAGCAATTTCTGTTACTGTGATGACTTTTGTTCTTTTACAATTTACACATCTTAACGGATTAACAAAAATACTTGTTTTGTCCTCCAGTGTTCTTTTACTTCTACTGACTGGTTTGAGTAGATTCACAGATCTCACTCCTAGTACATTTGAAGTTCTTTTGTATTTTCTTTATCAATTAGGATTTACTATTGGTATTCTAGCTGGAACCATCA
>JAOUNB010000059.1 GCA_029881195.1 Candidatus Nitrosopumilus sp. | reverse complement strand
ACTTGAGAATCAAAGGCAAGAACTTTTTTTGATAGATCATCATAATTTATTGTCAATATTTATCTCTACAAGCCTGACATTTTTAGCGATATTTCAGCGTTTTCATTCAAATTAAAACCATATGGAAAATAGGCAATTAACTAAAGTATATTTTTAAATCTCAGTTCATAATTAAAAATTATGAAAAAAGTTGAAGCTATTGTTCAAAGTAAAGTATCAAAACAAGTAGTTAACGCAATCAGAAAAATAGGAGTTGAAGGGGTAACACTGATTCAATCTTTAGGACAAGGTGAGGGAGAACGTCTTGAAATAGGAGGACAGCAAATTGAATTTAATTCAACAGATGTTATATTGACTGTAGTTCCCGATTCCAAGGTTAAAGAAGTGGTGTCAGAAATCATACAAGTTGCATATACGGGTGAAAAAAGTGATGGTAAAATTTTTGTAAGTGACATAGAGGAATCATATGACATATCCACCAAAGAAAAGTCATGAGGACAAGCAACTAAATTCAGAGTTTCAACCAATGTGTTTTGTCACAATGTATGAGGGATACTTGTGCGTATCTAAGATGTCGGTTCCAACTTTTTCAAAATTAAATTCAGGAAAAGACTTGGCAGAATCATAAAAGTCTTGACCTACTACAAACCCGTTTTTAGGCGCAACATAATTGATCTTTGAGCATCGATTCATAGTAGCATCAAAGACATCATTAACGGAAGAGGGTCATATATCAGAAATGGTCTTCATTAGAGTCAAAAACTAGATCACATTAGAATCAAAAACTAGATCACATTAGAATCAAAGATAGACAGGCACAAACAAGGTGTAAAAAAATCAGCTAGAAAGACAAGCAAAGTTCAAGTCAAAGACTAATAAGGTAATATACCGTACAATACGGTATGATGCGAGCAAGACTAACATATGTACCACTGGAAGTGGCAGACCAATTTGGAGATTTTATCATACAGAGAGAAGAACAAGTTCTGGATGCAGTGAAAGCAAGGACCCGAGATTTTAGCACATTGTCTTTGATAAAACTACTATACCAACTGAGAGGAAACCCTATGACATTTTCTGATTTGTATTCAAAATCAAAAATCAGGATGAAAAAGTCATTTCTAAATTATCTGCATCTATGTGTAGATTACAGCTTCATCAAAAAGGAAGCAGTTGGTTCAAACATGATATACACAATTACAGACAAAGGACGAATTATGTTGAACCTGTTTATGCAGAAGAGCGACTAGACATGATTATCCATATCTGTTAATCTAATTAATTTAGAAGTATTTTACGAATACTCTCTTTAAGTTTGCATACATCATAATTTTTTAAAACAAAGATCGATATGAGATAAATATTGATAAAAGTAATTAGACAGAACAGATCGACATAAACAGTGCAAAAAGAATTTCCAGAAGCAGAAGTCTTTGAGATAAAGAAAGTGGAATTGAACAGTCCAATAATTTTTGCGGGTTTTGTAGGAGCAGGTCTAGTTGGTCCTCTTGCAATAAGCCATATTATTGAAAAATTAGAAATGCAGCAAATAGCAGTGATGAGATCAAAATATCTTCCGCCATCAACAGTTTTTATGAGAGGAAGACTACGTCATCCATTTCGATTTTATGCAAATCAAGAGGGGACAATATGTGCAATAATTTGTGAAATAACCTTGAGAATGGAAGGATTGTATTCTTTAGTAGGATCAATTTTAGATTGGGCAGCACAGAAAGGATCAAAAGAGATCGTAATTCTAGACGGCGTTGCGAGTACAGAACATGATGATAAAGCATATTGCGCAGCTGAGGAAGACTTAGTGAGAACTATGGCAGACAAAAACATCAGCATGATCCCCCAAGGATTCATCACTGGAATTCCAGGAGGGATACTAAATGAATGCCTAGTTAGAGAAATACAAGGATTGACATTATTGGCAAAAGCAAACAAGGTAGCACCTGATTCAGGAGCAGCAGCCACTCTAATCGAGGCAATAAATAGATTTTATGACTTGGATATTGATTCAAAGCAACTCCAAGAAGAGAAAGACAGAATCCACACAGAATTTAGTGAATTATCTCAGAAATATGTAGAGCATAGAGAAGAGATAGCTGGAATGTACATGTGAATCAAACTACAGGCAAATTCTTTTATTCACAGCAAATACGCATCAAACTATGGTCCTAACCTACAAAAAAGCAGGTGTAGATATTTCTAAAATCAAACAAAGCCAGCAGGCAATTGGAAAATTAATTGCATCAACTCATAATCTTCAAAAAAAAGCAAAGATAACACATGGGTTTGGACATTATGCAGGAATTGTAGAGATTCCAGGTGGAAAACTTTTAGCTACACATACAGATGGTGTTGGAACAAAAGTAGTAATTGCAAATATGATGAAAAAATACAACACGATAGGAATCGATTGTGTTGCAATGAACGTTAATGACATAATATGTATTGGCGCAACACCAATTTCATTTGTAGACTATATTGCTGCAAACAGAAATGATCAACGGATATTTAAAAAAATTGTAGAAGGATTGGTAACAGGAGCAAAGAAATCTGCAATGCCAATAGTTGGAGGAGAAACGGCAATTATGCCAGATGTGATTGAAGGGAAAGGATTCGCGTTTGATTTAGCAGGAATGGTTGTAGGTCTAGTAGAGAGAAAAAATCTAGTACTTGGAAATAAGATAAAACCAGGGGATGTAATTATTGGAGCAAATAGTACGGGAATTCATTCAAACGGATACTCACTTGCAAGAAAAGCAATTTTAGGAAAATATTCTCTTAAAGACAAAGTAAAAGGCATTGGAACAATTGGAGAGGCACTGTTAAAACCAACTGAAATCTACACAAATCCAGTATTAGAAATAATTCAAAAATGCAAAGTAAGCGGTCTTGCGCATATAACTGGAGGAGCATTTACCAAACTATTACGCCTAAAAAAAATAGGGTATGAAATTGACTCTTTGCCAAAAATTCCCCCAATCATGAGATTAGTTGAGGAACAAGGAGTAAAACCTGAAGAAATGTACAAGACTTTCAATATGGGAGTAGGATTCTGCGTAGTTGCATCAAAAAGTCAGGCAACAAGAATCAAGTCAATATTCAAAAAATACAAGATATCAAGTCAAGAGATAGGACAAATAATTTCTAAACGAGGGGTTTTTGTAAACTCGATAAAAATTGCTTGAGACAAACAGTATTTTTAACCTTAATTCAAATTTTAAGAAAGATAGGAAATCATGGTATGATTCATCAATGGGGTTCATAATCATATTGAGATTTTTTAAAAAACAGGAATTTTTGAGCTATTTTATGCTCAGATTGTCTCTCTAACTGATTAATTTATCAACAACAAAATTATTTTCACCTAATTTAGCTTATATGATAGATTCTTAGGAATGTAAGAGAGCAATGGCAGAAGCACATCTGATTGAAACAATTATTGGTATAGGGATTCTTCTTTTTGCAGCTAAATTAATGGCTGAGCTTTTTCTTAGATTAAAACTTCCAATTGTTTTGGGTGAACTTTTGGCAGGAATGATAGTAGGACCATTTGCATTAGGGGCGTTTTTTGTTGTAGATGGCAAACAATTACTCCAGATCAACGATGAAATAAGAATACTTGGAGAGATGGGAGCAATCGTAATTTTGTTTATGGCAGGACTTGAAATGACACCCAAAGAATTCCTCAAAGGTGGAAAAGCATCTTTTACAGTTGGAACACTGGGCGTAGTAGTTCCTTTTTTTGCAGGTCTCGCGGTTTTTCAGGTGTTTGGATTTGATGCTTTACAATCGATGCTAATCGCAACAGCACTAACTGCTACCAGTATTGCAATATCAATTCAAGTATTGAGTGAATTTGGCAAGATAAAAACGCCGGAGGCAAGACTCATCATAGGTGCAGCTGTGGTAGACGATATTTTAGCAATTGCAGTATTATCAGTAGTTTCATCTATTGCAGGATCAGATGGAGGAGTTGACAACATAGATATCAGTGAAATTGTAATTACGATTTTACAAGTATTGGGATTCTTTGCAATAATGCTTGTAGTAGCAGTAGTTGTGATTCCAAAAATCATCACCCCTAGATTATGGAAAGCAAAGGGAAGTGTTGAGGGGATTGCTACTGCATCGTTTTTTGGTGCCGCAGCTCTTGCAGGATCCATAGGACTATCGCCCATCGTAGGAGCATTTGCAGTAGGGATGGCATTATCCACTACCAAAGTATTTGAAAAAGTGGAAAATTATATTGGAAAGATTGGACTGATTTTTGCACCTTTATTCTTTGCAATTATTGGTGCACAAGTGGACCTAAGAGCTGTAGATTTGAACGTTTTGATGCTAAGCGGAATAGTTATAGCGGTCGCAATTGTGACAAAATTGTTTGGTTGCGGACTTCCAGCAATGCTATTTTTAAAAAACAAGCAACAGGGAATGAGAGTAGGAATTGGAATGATTTCCAGAGGAGAGGTAGGACTTATTGTTGCAGGGGTAGGAGTAACAGCAGGTATTCTCACTTCGGAAGTATACTCCACAATTGTAATCATGGTAGCAGTCACAACCATCATCACACCAATATGGTTAAAGATGGAATACAGAAAAGAGCAAAAAAATAGTTCTATAGATAGTAAGTAAAAACAGAATATAATAAGAAAAAACAATCAAAGACTGTTGAAATATATAGAAAATTCTTTGTGACAAAGCATGGTCTTTGATAAAAAACAGAAGGGTGAAAAAACTGGTTGTTGATTATAACGAATTAACAAAACAGGTTCTCAATCTATATCCACAAGTTAAATTTGCAGGAATTGTAAATGTTAAGGGAGAAATTGTTGCAGGAGGACATAAAGAAAATGTCGATCAATTACTAGTTGGCGATGAGGTTAAAATGTCAATTCATTACTCTATACAAAAAAGAGACTTTTATACAAATTTGGCATACAAGATTGGAAAAGAAAAATCTGCCATTACAGAATTTCAAAAAGCTGCAATCATTAGCATCCCAATAAACTCTAATGAATTGTTTTTAGTTCGCACTGATAAAGGAATAGATTACTTGAAAATTATCGATCATATTTATTCAAAACTAGATCCACAGAAATACATTCGCGAAGAAATCAAAGCAATTCAAGACGAGATTGAAAAATTAAAAAAGATCAGCGAGGATATGAAATCAGAAAATAAAAGCGTCGTTAAGAGAAAACCAGCTAAAGAGGCTACAAAGAAGAAAGAGGCCAAAATAAAACCAGCTAAAGAGGCTACAAAGAAGAAAGAGGCCAAAATAAAACCAGCTAAAACAGCCAAATCTAAAAGAAAAACTCGCAAATAAAGATAAGCAGCAGACAAGCCAAATTATTTAACGAATTTATGTCTAAATTAGAATGAATAACCATGAGCAATCTAGATCCTGTATTGTCAAAGGCATGCAGTGAAATTACTCAAAATCTTCTAACAATTTACGAACCAAGCAAAAAGCAAGTCAAAGAAGAAATCATAAAAATTTGCACAAAATATTCCCTGGAAAGAATTCCTAGAAATTATGAAATTTTATCAATGGCAAAAGAGGCAGATTTTAACAAATTAAGAAAAGTATTGGTAAGAAAACCAGTAAAGACAGCTTCAGGAGTATCAGTTGTTGCGCTAATGCCTAAACCATATGCATGTCCACACGGAAGATGCACATATTGTCCTGGCGGAATAGAATACAATTCCCCAAATAGTTACACAGGAAAAGAACCATCATCGCTTAATGCAATTGAAAACAAGTTTGATCCTAAATTACAAATCAGTTCAAAAATTAAAAAATTAATTGCCTTTGGGCATGATCCATCCAAAATGGAAGTGGTGATTGTTGGCGGGACTTTTCTTTTCATGCCAAAAGACTACCAAGAATATTTTATCAAGTCATGTTATGATGCATTAAATGGAATTGATTCAAAAGATTTGGAAGAAGCCAAATCAAACAATGAATATGCAGCAATAAGAAATGTAGGATTTACAATCGAAACAAAGCCAGATTATTGCAAAAAAGAACATGTAGATTTGATGTTAAACTATGGAATTACGAGAATAGAGATCGGAGTACAATCATTACAAGAGCGTGTTTATGAAATTGTAAACAGAGGACATAATTACAATGATGTGACAGAATCATTTCAGATTTCAAAAGATGCAGGTTACAAGATCGTAGCACATATGATGCCAGGATTACCTACAATATCGCCTTCTGAAGACATTGCAGATTTCAAAAAACTGTTTGCAGATCCACAACTACGTCCCGACATGCTAAAGATTTATCCTTCATTGGTTATTGAAAACACTCCACTCTATGAGGAATACAAACAAGGAAAATACACCCCGTATTCGGATGAGGATATGATCAAAGTTTTAACAGAAGTAAAAAAGAATGTTCCAAAGTGGGTTAGAATAATGAGAATACAGAGAGAGATTTCTCCAAAGGAGATTGTCGCAGGACCAAAATCAGGGAACCTAAGGCAGATTGTTCATCAAGATTTAGCCAAGCAAGGACTATCATGCAGATGTATTAGATGCAGAGAAGCAGGACTATCAAACAAAAAATCAGACTCAAGGGACGTGAAACTAAAAAGAATCGACTATGATTCTTCGGGAGGAAAGGAAGCATTCCTGTCTTATGAGGACAAAAATGAGTCAATCTATGGATTTTTGAGATTAAGAAAGCCAAGTAGTGATGCCCACAGAGATGAAGTTGACAGGGATAGTTGTATTGTTAGAGAAATTCATGTCTATGGGAAATCATTGAAGCTTGGAGAAAAAGAAGAAAAAGAGATACAGCATTCTGGATTGGGAAAAAACCTGATGAGAGAAGCTGAGAAAATATCCAAAGAAGAATTCGACGCAAGAAAAATTTTAGTTATCAGTGCAGTGGGCACAAGAGAGTATTATCAAAAGTTAGGGTATTCGTTATATGGGCCATACATGTCCAAGACATTGAATTAGTGAAAATGTCAGAACAGAAAATTATTGGTAGAGGAACGTGGATAGATAAGCTAGCTTCGGATCTTCTTGAACGTGAAAAATCCCTTGGGAGAAATCTAGACATTATTAGAGTGGAAAGTGGTCTTGGCGCATCAGGAGTACCGCATATTGGGAGTTTAGGGGATGCAGTAAGAGCTTATGGTGTTAAGCTAGCACTTGAGAATTTTGGTTACAAATCAGATTTAATTGCATATTCAGATGATCTGGATGGTTTACGAAAAATTCCAGAGGGGTTCCCAGACTCCTTAGAAGAACACTTAGCAAAACCAGTATCGTTAATTCCTGATCCCTATGGATGTCATGATTCGTATGGCATGCACATGAGTAGCATTCTTTTAGACGGACTGGATAAAGTTGGAATAAAATATGAATTTAGAAGAGCAGTGGACACTTACAAGAATGGACTACTACAAAAACAAATTCACACAATCCTGCAAAACAGCGCAAAGATAGGAGACAAGATTTCAGAACTAGTAGGACAGGAAAAATATCAAAAATATCTCCCATATTTTCCAGTTTGTGCAGACTGTAATCGTCTCTACACTGCAGAAGCCACCGAATACATTGAAGATGAAAAGAAAGTAAAGTATCTTTGCCAAGATACAGAAATTGGATCAAAAATAATCAAAGGGTGTGGTCATCAAGGGGAAGCAGACATTACAAAAGATCTTGGAAAACTGGCCTGGAAAGTAGAGTTTGCCGCAAGATGGGCCGCATTTGACATCAGATTTGAGGCATATGGCAAAGACATAATGGATTCAGTAAAAGTAAATGATTGGGTTGCAGACGAAATATTGGGATTTCCGCATCCTTACCATGTAAAATATGAAATGTTTCTAGATAAAGGAGGAAAAAAGATTTCAAAATCGCTAGGTAATGTAATTACAGCGCAAAAGTGGTTAGAGTTTGGAAGCCCAAAATCAATTCTTTTGTTACTTTACAAAAGAATAACAGGTGCAAGAGAATTAGGATTTGAAGACATACCATCCTTAATGACAGAATACAATGAACTAGAAGACATTTATTTTGGACGAATCAAAGTTGACAATCAAGCAAAACTAGCAAAATTAAAAGGACTCTATGAGTATGTCAATCTCCTCAATCCGCCAAAACAGGCAAGCACACATGTTAACTATAGATTACTAATAGAGCTGGCAAGAATATTCAAAGAAAATAGAAACGAACGAGTAATGAAGAAATTACTTGCCTACGGAGTGATAAAGAATCCAGAGACAGAAATAGAAAAACTCATCGAGATTGCAGGGAATTATTCAAATGAATTTGATGAACAAGAAAAAACACAAGTTGATTTAGATGATTCAGCAAAGAAAGCACTAAAAATTCTCATCGATTCATTAGAGGCAGATGAAGAACCAGATGATATTCAAAATACGATATACCAAATTGCAAAATCAAATAATGTACAGCCAAAAGATTTCTTTAAAATACTATACCAAATAATCCTTGGAACATCAAGAGGGCCAAAGATAGGTCCATTCATCTCAGACATTGGAAGAAAGCAGGTCGCAAAAACACTTTCAGAGTATGTGTAGTTTTGGTTCACTCTGATCATAACAAATCAAAAAACAGCGGAGGGTTTGCCTTGATAATTTTAGGAGCATTAATGTTATTTCTAGCACCAAACATCTATCCGGAAATGCCTGAACTAGGCACAATTGCCTTGTTTGGAGGCATAATAATCGGAGGAATTGGATTTTATCTAAAATTTTTCAGAACAAGGACAAAGAAGGAATAAAGAAACGTTCATCTCTTAGAAATAAAGGTAGAAAATCAATGGGTCTTTTTGGTAAGAAGAAAAAAGAAGAAGTAGAGACAATCTCTCAAAACAGTGAAGAGTATGTTCTAAAAGAAGAACTAGAATCAGAGGTAGAAAAGTTACAACAAGAATACAGAGCCAAACAATCAGAACTAGAAGAAATTACCCAGAAAATTAAATCAGTAAAAGAAGAGTATGATTCAACAGTTGAGAATTTAATGCTAGTCAAAAAAGAGCTTAATCAAAAAAAGATGGA
>JAOUNB010000133.1 GCA_029881195.1 Candidatus Nitrosopumilus sp. | reverse complement strand
GCAAAAGAAGGTGCAACGATAATCATGCTAGATAATTTCTCACCTGCACAAATCAAAAAAACAATACAAGTACTCAAAAATCAAAGATTGCGAAATAAAATAATGCTTGAAGCGTCAGGTGGAATTAATTCTAAGAATATTGTGAATTATGGAAAAACTGGGGTAGACATCATATCAGTTGGGAATATTACAAATTCTGTCAAAGGAATTGACATGAGTTTAGAAATTTAAGAATTCAATTCTTGTAATAATGCAAGAACCACTTTGTTTTTTGGATCAACTTCTTGAATTTTTTCACAACACTGAATTGCCCTTTTGTTTTCACCTATTTTTTGATGAGAATATGCTTTAAGCAGTAAGATCTCAACATCATAAGAAGCGATTTCTAGGGCTTTATCAAAGTAAGATATTGCAGTCTTGTATTTCTTTTGTAAATAGTAAATTCCACCCATAGTAAACAAAACATCATGATGATACGGTACTTTGTATAAAAAATCTTTACCTGATTTTAAGGCAGAATCATATTTTTTTTCTTTAACTAGTTTTTTTATTTCTTTAAGTTTTTCAACATGTTTTTTCTTTAGAGGATCTTTTGGTGTTTTACTAAACAATCCAACCAAAATAGCCACGCAGCCTAGCTAACTTCAAGCATTCTATTAATTGCTAAGCGGGCTTTATCAGCAATCTCTTTTGGAACGGTGACAATATTTTTTTCATTTACTAGTGCATCATAGACTTTTTCAAGAGTAATCATTTTCATATATTGACATTCAGCTTTCTCTGATGCAGGAATGAATATTTTTTCGGGATTTTGCTGCCTCATTTTATACAAAATTCCAGTCTCTGTTGCAACAACAAAGTTTTTTGATTTTGATTGATTCACATGATTTAGCATTCCCTCTGTAGAAAGAATTGAAACTTTTTTACCGTCATAACTTCCATCTGCTACATCATACATTATAGGAGTTGTACAACTACATTCTGGATGAATTACAAACTCTGCATCTTTTAAAGAATTTAATTTTTCAGTTACATCTTCAGGTCTAATTCCAGCATGAACATGGCATTCCCCTGCCCAGATATGCATATTTTTTCTTCCAGTCATTTTTGCCACATAAGAACCAAGAAACATATCAGGCAAAAACAGTATCTCCTTTTCTTCAGGTATTGCCTTTACGACATTAACGGCATTGGATGAAGTGCAGCAATAATCAAGCTCTGCTTTAATTTCTGCAGTAGTATTAACATAGCCCACGGCAATTGCATCAGGATGTTGTTTTTTCCAATTACGCAATTCTTCAACAGTAATTGAATCAGATAATGAGCATCCAGCTTCCAAATCAGGGAGTAGAACTTTTTTATCAGGACTAATAATCGCAGCAGTTTCAGCCATAAAATTCACACCACAAAACAAAATTGTCTTTTGATCTACAGTGGAAGCTTGTCTTGAAAGACCTAAAGAATCGCCTGTAAAATCAGCAACATCCTGTACATCAGGAATTTGATAATTATGTGCTAAAATCACTACGTCCTTTTCCTTTTTGAGTTTTAGAATTTCTTCTTTAAGTTGTGATGACTGTTGAACTAACATAGACCATAAAATTTTGAATTTGTGAGGATTTAAAGAATGGGAAGTAGTCCAGAATTCTCTAAAAAGACAGACAATATGGCAATTATTGCCATATCAGGTACCTATCTGAATATCATTAGAACAATATTTTCTCAAAGTTTCAATTGCAGATAATATCGCTAACCTGCTTGTTTTTGGATTATTATAATCTGGAAAATTTTCAATTGTGAATGTCATCTTTCCAAATTTCCCAGTAGCTTCAATATGGTGAGTATTTTTGTCAGTATCAGGATCAGCGATGATTTTTACAATTGTTTGTTCACTTCCTATTCCAGATAAGGAAAGAAGTGCTGCAACATTGATGTTTGCAGGAAATAAAGAGACTGCTTCTTTTGCAGTTCCTTCAAATATTGTGGTAGGAGAATTAATTGTATCCAAATCAATTTGAGAAGTTTCAAAAAACTTTGCTCCCTTTAAGGAACGAGGATTTTTTGTTGTTGTGAGGCATACAGATTCTAATTCATCTTTAACCGATTTTAGTCCATCTAAACCAGCAATTGCACCAGAAGGAAGATAGATAGTTTTTTTAAAATGATTACATGCATCTGCCAAAATATCATAGATGGATTCGTCCAATAATGCACCAACACTCATAATCATCAAATCACGTTTATTCTGTAATACACTTAGTCCTACATCTTTAACAGCATCTTGAGATGCAGCCTCTACAATAATATCAATAGGGTTTGAAGATAAAAGATGGGAATTTTCAACAATTATGGGTTTGGTATTTAATTTTGAAACAAG
>JAOUNB010000132.1 GCA_029881195.1 Candidatus Nitrosopumilus sp. | reverse complement strand
GGGCCCAAAGGGCTTCGATCCCTTGACCATTGGATTAGAAGTCCAACACTCTATCCATGCTGAGCTATAGGCCCAAAAATCTAGCAATTAATTACCATTTTAAGGGTTTACAGCCATTTCTTTTGATAATTCTCTCTTTCCATTTTGAAGAGAAATTGTTGCGAATAACCTGCATATGGTCCGAAATGGTTTAGAATTTTTTTATGTAAAATTTCATATTGTTTTTCCGTAATTGTTTTAGTATCTATTTGAAATTTGTTTGAATAATATTTTTCTAAAATTCTAACCATCCATCTGTCTAATGGAAATGCTTCTAGCTTTTCTAATGAAAATAACATTATGCAATCTGCAACTTTATTTCCAACTCCTGGAATTGTACGAATTACTTCTTTAGTTTCTTCATAGTTAGATTTTTTCAAGATTTCAAAATCAATTTTATCTGATAAAATCATCTTTGCTGCTTCTTTGACGAATTTTGCTCTATATCCAACACCACAGCTTTTGATTTCATTAATTGATGCTGTGGCAAGCTTTTCTGCCTTTGGAAATAAAAAAAATTCTTCATTCTCATATGTGGTTTTGACTCCAAATTTTTTGGATAGTTTTTCTAAATTTGTTTTGATTTTTTGTATGTTGGAATTTGATGATACAATAAATGAAATTAAACATTGAAAAGGGTCTTGCCTGAGAATTCTTAACCCTGAATATTGTTTTACTGCTTTTCTTACAGTTTTATCTTTTGAAATAGATTTTATAATTTCATCTAAATTATCATTTTTTCTAAAAAAATCTATTTTTGAATTTTGAAAAGAATCCACAACTCCATTTTTATCTACGCGGAGAATATCTTGACCATTTATTCCATACCAATAACCTCTAGTTTTTCTCCAAAGAAATGACTGACCGCTGTTTATTGAATTTTCAACATTTATTGTACAGTAATTCTGCATGTTAGATAGTTATTTCATCATTAACTGCAGGTGAAAATGCTTCTAAACCAAATTTTTCATGAATCTCTTGTGCAAATATATCGCATGATTCAGAATCACCATGAACAGTCAAGACTTTGGGATTTCCCTTAATTTTTTTGATCATATCAAATAATTCTTTTTTGTCCGCATGCCCTGAAAATTCAAACTGCTTCACTTCTGCTTCTACATTAAGATCTTTTCCTCTAGTTGAAACTTTTCCAGTATCTAGTAGTTTTCTACCGGGTGTTCCCTCTCCTTGATAGGAAACAAGAGCTATTCCATTTTTACTATCAAAAGATAATTGCTGTAAATAATATACTGCATTTCCGCCAACTAGCATTCCTGCTGGTGATATCACGACACATGGTTCTTCCATTGCTCGTTTTCGATCCGCATGATCTGTGATTGAGGTTGCACTCTTTATTGCATCTGAAAATATTTTTGGATCTCTGAGATATTCTGGATGTCTGAACATAATTTCATTTACTTTTAAGGCCATTCCGTCCATTATGATTTTGTGTTTGAAATTTGCACTTCTTAAAACACATGCAATCTCTTGAGAACGCTCAACTGAAAATGATGGGATAAATAATATTCCTTTTCTATCCATTACTTCGTTTGCAAATTCTATTAATTCTGTTTCTGATTCTTTTCTAGGTTTTTGTTCCGTTTTTGCATATGTACTCTCAGTAATCAACAAATCAATTTCTCCAATGTCTAAATCCATCTCTCGAAGCATTCTGGAACCATGAGTTTTGATATCTCCTGTGTAAAATAGCCTTTTTCTCTCTGATTCGACTAAAACTGTACTTCCACCAATCACATGCCCTGATTCTCTTAGTTCAAAAGTTGCGTTATCTTTGATAATTTTTTGCTTAAATCCAATCTCTTTTGCATTTTTCATCATGTTGTTTACTTCTGGCAAATCAAACGGATGTGAATTTTTTTCAATTTTTAGCATATCTTCAATTAGTAATTTTGATAAATCAAATGTTGGTGGAGTTGCATACACATCGGTGTTGCCACTAACAAACAACGATGGTACATTCCCTGAATGATCTAAATGTGCATGAGTGATAATTATTGCATCCAAATCTTTGGGCTTTACATGAAGTGGATATTGTGGTGGTGATCCTCTTCTACCAAATAATACCCCATAATCTAGCAAGAGATTTGTTCCATTACAATTAACTAAAAATCCCGATCTGCCAACTTCATTTGCAGCTCCTAAAACTTTAACATTCAAGAATTATAATGATTTTTTATCAACGTTAAAACCTTCTTAGAGTATGCCCGATCATTATGCTTGTCATAGAATCTACACAAGCTTTAATTAGTGTAAGCTAAGATTTGAACCTCATGGGAAGAAGCTTCCAAGAATGGTTAGGACAACAAGATCAAGCAGTCGTCGCTAAAACAC
>JAOUNB010000058.1 GCA_029881195.1 Candidatus Nitrosopumilus sp. | reverse complement strand
CCTTGAAAGATAGATTGCATCTAAAACATTTCCAAACCATCTCGGACATGCACAAGGTAGGTATGAATTGCTTATAAAGATATTGCATAATTGATCCAAATTCTTAGAAAACATGTTTATTGTTTTGAAAAACTTGTAATTCTTTTAATTTTTTAGAACATAATGAATTTTTTTTCTGACTGAGTACTAATCCAAGGGTTTAGAAACAAAAAAAGTGAAAGAATTTTTGAAAGAAATTGGATATTTTTGAAATTTTTAGTGAATATTCGTATTTTGGAATTTTTCTTGTACTGATTGGAGTAAATACTGCACCTATCTTGATGCCACCAAGTTGGATTGTCTTGACGTCATTTTATCTTCTAGATCCTAACTTGAATATTTTTTTTCTTGCAATGGTGGGTGCTACTGGTGCCACTCTAGGCAGATTCTTTCTCAAAAAAATCAGTGGATTATTTAGAAAATTTGTAGGTGAAGAACAGAAATCCCATCTTGACATAATCGGAGATTACTTAAACCGTAAAAAATATGGCTATATCATTGCATCTTTTCTTTTTGGAGCTACCCCTCTTCCAAGCAACATGTTGTTTATCGCCTATGGGCTAATGCGTGCTAAGAGCATAAGCATCTATGTGGGGTTTTGGTTTGGTAGAACAATTTCTTATGTAATTATGATTTATTTTGGTGATGCAGTTTTGAGGCCCTTTTTTGAAATCTTTGAAGATCGCATCATTGGAATTCTGTTAATTGATGGTGTAGGAATTGGTACTATTGTTTTATTTGCATCTGTTAATTGGACTGTTTTAATAACTCAGAAAAAAATAAAATTTGTAAAACCAAAAATTTGGAGAATCTAAATGACAGTACTTGACTTATTAAAAGATGAGGTAAAAAAAAGAATTGAAAATGACTCGGCACATGATTTTGATCATGTCCTGAGAGTTTACAAAAATGCTCAAAAAATCTGCAAAAAAGAAAAAGCAGATGAAAAACTTGTTTTAAGTGCTGCATTATTACATGATTTGGTATTTTATCCAAAATCTGACAAGCGTTCTAAAATGTCTTCGATTGAGAGTGCAAAAAAATCAAAAAATATTTTAAAAAAATATAATTTCTCAAATGAGGAAATCACAATAATTTCTAATGCAATTGAAGAACATAGTTTTTCCCAAAATAAAATTCCAACTAGTATTGAAGGAAAAATTCTTCAAGATGCTGATAGGTTAGATGCATTAGGTGCAATTGGAATTGCTCGAGCTTTTGCAACTGGTGGTTCCCTTAAACGGCCATTTTATAATGTAGATGATCCTTTTTGCAAACAAAGAATACCTGACGATAAAATATGGACCTTAGATCATTTTTTCAAAAAATTACTCAAACTGGAATCTTTAATGAATACAAAATATGGCAAAACAGAAGCAAAGAAGAGAACTGTTGTCTTAAAGGCTTTTTTAAAACAACTAAAACAAGAAATTTAGCCATAATCTACATATCTGTCATATCTGGTCTCAACCTCCTTATTTTCTCCTGATTTTATTTTCTCATATTCTTCATTTTTTCTAAATTCTATGTATTTGATGATGTCTGAAAATCCATCTTCTTTTGGATAAGATTCAAAAACTGGTTCTATTTTTCTTAAAAATTCTAGTGTCTTTTCCCTGTATTCTTCTCTTGTTGGCTTTTTGATCCCTTTCATTCTGAACCAAATCACTGCCCAACTTGAGCCTACAACATGTGGCAATAAATCAAATGCTCTTTGAATCTCAAAACGCTCGTCGTTTCTCATGATTCTTGAAGAAATTTTGAGGCAGATTTCGCAAAATATGTCACTATCATGTCTGCACCTGCTCTTTTAATTGAGTATAGTATTTCTTCTGTGATGTCTTTTTCATTAACATATCCTAATTGTGATGCAGCTTTTATCAATGCATACTCTCCAGAAACACTGTATGCCGAAACTGGAATATTGAATTTTCTTCTAGTTTCTGCAATTAAATCTAAATAAGACAGCGCTGGTTTTATCATCACAATATCTACCCCTTCGTTTATGTCTGTTTCAACTTCCATCATAGCTTCTCTTGCATTTGTGTATGGAACTTGGTATGTCTTTCTGTCTCCAAACTTTGGTGCACATTCTGCTGCATCTCTAAATGGTGAGTAAAAGTTTGAACGATGTTTAGCTGAGTGAGACATTATTGAAACATCGGTAAATCCCTCGTCATCAAGAGCTTTTCTTATTGCAGTAACTTGACCGTCCATCATTGCTGATGGCGACACTGTATCTACACCTGCTTTTGCTTGACTAACAGCTATTTTTGCAAGGGTATCTAAACTGGAATCATTGTCAATTTTATCTCCTTGAATTATTCCACAATGCCCTGTGGATGTGAATTGGCATAGACAGACATCTGCCATTATTACTATTTTATCACCAAAACTTTTCCTGATCTGAGATATTGCCTTTTGAACAATTCCATTATCATCAAATGCTGAAGTACCTGCTTCATCTTTTTGAGTTGGAATACCAAAAAGCATGATTGCAGGAATTCCCAAATCACTAATTGCCCCCACCTCATCATTTACGTCTTCTAATGGGAGCCTCTCAATATCTGACATTGATTCTACTTTTACTCTTGTTTTTAGATCCTCTTGCACAAATACTGGGCAAATGAAGTCTCTTGGAGATAATGTGGCTTGCTGAATCAGCTCTCTCATTTTTTCAGATGTTCTCAGTCTGCGAAGACGTTTTGCGGGAAATGACATGTTGAAATTCTCTTTGGGTAAAATATAATCCTAGTCTGCCTGATTTTGTTTTTTATAGTCAAATAACTTGCTTGCCAATTCTAACACGTCTGGTTTTCCTTGCTCAGATGCTTTTCTAATATTATTCATGGGTGTTGACACGATGCTCTCTACTACTGCTTTTGTTAGTTCTTCAATAATCTTGATTTTTTTCTCATCTTTTTCATCCAACATTTGAAGAGCTTTTTGAAATTCCTTTTCTCGTAGATTCTCTATGTTCTTAAATACATCTTTCACTAGTGGTTCTGCATCTAATCTTTTCATTGAGGCTTCTAATACAGAAACTTCCTCATTAATTATATTTTCAACGGTTTTTACTTTGTTTAATCGGGCATTCATGTTTTTTTCAACCATCTCTGCAATTTGATCTAGATTCATCAATTTCACACCTCCAACTGTTGCAACTTTTTCATCTACTGTCCTTGGATTTGATAAATCTAAAATCATTATTCCTCCTTTCTTATTTTTCATTGCTTCAGTTATTCTTTCATTTGTCACCAGAAAATAAGGTGCTGTTGTTGCTACAAAAATTACATCGTATTTGTAAAATTCTAAAAGAACGTCTTCAAATTTTATTGGATTTCCACCCATTGTTTCACAAAATGTCTCTGATCTTCCAAGGGTTCTGCTAGTCACATCAAAAGCATAACCTCTTCTTTGTAATGATTTTGCAACAAGTGTTGATACCTCTCCTGTCCCAATCAACAAAACTTTTTTTGTTTTTAATTCATCAATGTTTTCTTCTGCAAGCTTCACTGCCATGGAGCCAACTGATATTCCACCTGCTCCAATACCACTTGTATTTCTAATTCTTGTACCTGTTCTTATTGCTTTATCAAATAATGTATTAAGGTGCCGCCCTGATGCTTTAATTTCTCTAGCTGAAGTGATGGATTTTTTTATTTGACCTAAGATCTGTTCTTCACCTAACACCATCGAATCTAATCCAGATGTTAATTTTAACAAATGATGGAGAGCCTCTTTATTTTCAACGTATTCTATATTTTCATCAAATGCTTCTTCTTCAAGCCCAGTAATTGTTGCCCATGTTTTCTTGATTTTATCTATATCGTGTGTTTCTGATTTGCCAAATAATTCGATTCTGTTACATGTTTGAATTATTACACATTCATCTAACCCTGAATGTTTTTTGAATTGCTCATATGCACTTTCCATATTTTTTATTGTAAATCGTTCAAGAACATGAATTGGTGAATTACGAAAAGTAACACGTGCATTAATTATATTTTGATTCATTTCCAATTCCTCAATATTGTAATTGCTCTCTTTTCAGCTTTTTTTATCTGTCTGTCTTTTATTAACTGATCAATCTCATTATCACTCATGATTTTACGTAAGCACTCTCTTCTCTGTGATGGGGTGGAAATGGATTCCTTTGCAATTTTTCTTGCGATCTTTTGAATTCTTATCTGGGCAACATCTTCTTTTGTAATTATGTTCTTCAACACTGTTTCTGATTTTTCTTTGATTTTCTTTGACATTGCAGGACTCTGTCCTCCTGTAAATATTGCAATTTGAATCATCTTGTCAAAGTCAATAATTGCAGGATTTGAAAAGTCACTATCATCTGGATTGTCTGAACTATATACAATAATTTTTTTCCTTTTTGCCTCGTTGATTATTATCTGATTTACTCTTTTGTCATTAGTAGTTGTAATAATCATGTAGGGATTGAATGCTGAAATAAATTTTGTATCTTGAATTTTCTGTTTTTTTAACTTGATTTTATTGTTTTTTGATAAATTTTTGATTTTGGCGTTTACTGCATCACTTAATACCAATATCTCGCAATTTTGCTTTAATAATGAGTTGATTCTTTTTTCTGCCTCTTTTCCCCCACCGATGACAATTACTACTTTATTTTGTAGATTAAGATCAACTATCATCGATCAAATGGGCTTGAGTTTCTATTTATGTATTAAAAATCATTGAATGCTCCTAGCTACATTTTTAATTGAATGTGCAAAATACTGACTTGGTGACTTTGATGGATGAATCTGACAAAGAACTTTTAAATGAAATTCAATGGACTTTTCCACTTGTCACAAGACCTTTTGATTCTATTGCTAAAAAATTTAACACTACACCAGAGCTCATCAAAGAACGTCTAAATCATTTAAAGGAAATTGGAGTTTTGAGACAACTAAGTGCAATTTTTGATACTAGAAAACTTGGTTATACTAGTTCTTTGGTTGCAATGGAAATTGAAGATGATAAACTAGAATATGTTGCGAGTCAAATTAATCGTCATCCGGGTGTTAGTCATAACTACGAACGAGATCATGAGTTTAATCTTTGGTTTACTTTGGCAGTTCCACCAGGCTCTGATTTGAAAGAAGAACTTGAAAAATTTAATGTTCTTAAAGGAATCAAAAAAGTAAGAATGCTTCCAACATTACAATTGTTCAAGATTGGCGTAAAATTAGATATGGTTGATGAAAAAAAACATGATGTTGCACCCACGGAGGAGAAAAAAGAAATTAAAAATATCCAATTTAATCCCACTGAAGATGACAAAAATTTTATCCGTGAATTACAAAAAGATATGGAAATAATTGATGAACCATTTGTTAAATCTGCCAAAAATCTTGGAATCACTGAAAACGAATTATTTGAAAAAATGAAATACTATGAAGAGATTGGTGTAATGCGAAGATTTGCGGCAATCTTAAGACATAGACAGGTTGGATTTACTGCAAATGGAATGATTGTCTGGAAAGTGCCTAAAGATAGAATTTCAAAAGTTGGGGAAACTTTGGGATCGTTTCCTCAAGTAAGTCATTGTTATGAACGGCCAACGTATGCCGATTGGCCTTATAATGTATTTTCAATGATCCATTGTAAAACCCATGATGAAGCAAACGAAATGGCAAAAACAATTCAGGATCAAATTCATGTGGATGATTACAAAATTCTCTTTAGCTCTCGTGAATTCAAAAAAACACGTGTAGAATATTTTGTAGAACATTCATTTAGTTTAGAAGAAAAAGTGCCTGCTTCTTAAATCTCATTTTCGTCATGCCCAACTACATGAACAGTGCAAAAATATTGATCGTTTATGTTGCAATAATATTCTGATTTCCCCTCACATGAATTACATGGTGGCTTTTTATCTAGTTCTGAGAGCTTTGTGTGATAAATTTTACTCCTACTAGTAATACTTGAGTCTTTGTAGATTCTAGTTAAATTTGAATAATATTCTGATTCTCCTGGATTTAACGGCTCATTATTTTTGATTTTTTTAATTATTGTTTTCCATTTTTTATGTTGTCCAATTTTGCCCAGTCTCATTCTTTCTATAACTTCTAAAGTTTTTTCTGAATCTATCGGAATGTCCATTTGTTAATTAGTTTGCTTGGGGTGTTGCCTTTAATTCATAAGATGGCCAAGAATTATACAATTCTTCAATCTCTTTCATGTCTGATGTTGGGATGTATTCTCCTTTTGTCATCTCTGCATAATTTACTATCTCTTCTTCACTAACTACTGTTGGAAATACTGATGCAAATCCTTTCTTTGACATGATGAACTTCATTGCTAATTCTGTAATTGTTAATCCATTTCTTTCTGCAATAGGTCTTAGGATCTCGACTTTTTCTAGTGATGCTTTAATCCATTCCCCTTTTCTTACTGACCTGTGGTCTTTCTCATCGATTTTAGTATCTGCATTTACTTTACCTGTGAGAATCCCTGATGCTTCTGGAACTCTTACAAGAATTCCAACATTTTTCTCCTCTGCTTTTTTCATCAATTCATTTCCAGGCGTTTGTTCTAAAATATTGTAAACTGTTTGAACCGCATTTACATTTGGTCTCTCCATTGCTTCTAGGCCTTCTTGTGTCCATCCGATTGCAGGACCGAGTGCAACTTGATATGTCTTTATTGTTTCATCATCTATGAAACTATCTAATACATTAAAAATTGAATCGTCTCTAATGTGTTTTAATTTTGGGTTGTGTAGACCATACATGTCAAGATGATCTGTTTGTAATCTTTCCAAACTATCTCTTAATGCTTTTCGAGTAAAATCTTCATCAAATCTTTGAGGAAGCTCACTATGTCCTATTTGTTCCACTTCTGAAAAATCATATCCGTATTTTGTGGAAATTACAATTTCTTCTCTCATATCTTTGAAAACTTCTCCGATTAGCCTTTCGCTTTTTCCTTTACCATACATATCACCAGTTTCAAAAAAGTTAATTCCTAAATCATATGCTTTTTTGAGCATTCTTTTTGCTTCATCATCTTCAATTTTTTTGCCCCACCAATCTAATGCTATGGACCATGCGCCAAATCCCAATTCTGATACTTTAATGTCTGTTTTTCCTAGTTTATTGTAATTCAATTTTTACCTCCTCTAGTTTCGAGTTTATTATTATATATTTCAAAACTATTCTCTTGTTTAAAATTTCATCATTTATGTTTATCCAAGATTTGCAGTCCTGATATTTTGGTTTTTGAAATAAAATTTGCTTGCCTTCTTAATTTACCTGAGAATGATTAACCTAGACTGGAAATTAATGGTACGACATCTTTTTTGACACATACAATCATTGGAATGTCATTTTTAACGTATGTTGAAACTTGGGTTTCTCTTAACTCCATTATGAGATCCTGAAAATCTCTGATGTTGTCTACTTCAAAGGCCAACATAAAATCTTCATCATGTATTCCAAAAGAGTATGTTGTGTTGAGAACAACTTGAGGATATTTTTTACTTACCTCGATATGCTCATCCATTATTTCCTGACGTTTTTCTTTTGGTAGAAGATACCATTCTCTAGTCTTTGTAAATGGATAAACAATAACATGTTTTTTTGGTTCGTTACCTGTAACAAATCCGTGAGCTTTTTGTTCTTGAACATAAAGTGATGGTCTAGTACATGACAAATATGTTCTAGATGGAAGAATGTATTTTCCAAAAACTGTTTTGTAAATTTTCTCAATAATTGTTTGGATTTCCTCAACTGATTTTGCTGCAAACCAAAACAAAAAATCCGCATCATCTCTTAATCCTAAATTTGAATATGATCTGAACATTATTCCTGAATTATTAATCACATTTTCTACTTCTTTTGCAGATTCTTCTTTTGCTAAATCTGCCATCCATCTCCATTTAGGGTCAACTTTGAAAAATGAGAAATTAAAATAATATTGGTTTTGATCTTCTGACATATTTTTTACAATTTTGAAACCCTATTTAAACAAAAACTAGATTCTCTATTGCAGAATCTCCATAATTTCACCTCATAATTTATGACCTGGTTTTAATTTAACTGACGAGTAGATATGTGAAATTTTTTTGCACCTTTTTAATCATCCATTAATTTGATTTTACTTTGATTGATTTTACTTTGATTGATTTTACTTTGATTGATTTTACTTTGATTGATTTTACTTCAATACCGATTCGATTATCATTAGTTTCTAAAAATTCTGTATGTATTTTGTAAATCAATATGTTTTGAAAATATTTTAAGTTGAATCTAATTAGTTTGTGGCTGTTCTAGAACCCAATCATAACCCTCTGCTTCTAGTTTGTCTGCGAGGGATGCATTACCTGTTTTTAGAACTTGACCTCTGGCAAAAACATGAACAAAATCTAGTTTGTCTAGGAATTTCAAAATTCTAGCATAGTGTGTAATTACAATTACTGTTGCATCTTTTCCTGAAACTTTGCTTATTGCTTGTGCAACTGCTTGAACTGCGTCAATATCTAATCCTGAATCAGGCTCGTCTAAAATTGAAATTTTTGGTTTTAATACTGCCATCTGCAAAACTTCTGCACGTTTTTTCTCCCCCCCTGAGAATCCTTCATTTAGATATCTTGATAGAAATTCTTCTTTTAATTCAACTTTTTCTAAATTCTCTTTTAGATATTTTTGAAATTCTCTTACTGTGATGAATACTTCTCTATCATCCCCTTCAAGTGCTTTGCTTAAAGAATTGTAAGCTGTTCTAAGAAAATGAGAAAATCCTACTCCTGAGACCTCCGTTGGATATTGAAATCCTAAGAATAATCCTTTCTTTGCTCTCTCATCTGCAGTTAAATCTAATATGCTCTCGCCATCTAACAAAATATCTCCTTTTGTCACTTCATATTTTGGATGTGCTAGTAATGTGTATGCTAATGTGCTTTTTCCAGAACCATTTGGTCCCATAATTGCATGTACTTCTCCAGGTCCCGTCTTTAGATTTACTCCTTTGAGAATCTCTTTGCCCTCTCTTGAAACATGAAGATCTTTAATTTCTAGCACTGCCATGGTGTACTTCCTCCGTTTCTCTATATAATACCGACGAAATTTAGCTAATCCTAATGTGATTTTTTTATAATAAAATGAAAAGAGGGGGGGGGGTTAATATTTGGCCAGAGATGGTCTTAAAGTGATTTTGAGTTTGTAGCATGTTAGAATCTCTTTACATCTATTTCTGATAGTGACTTCTGTTACTCCTGCAAT